>CAZAXM010000001.1:0-95153 GCA_964489095.1 uncultured Ruminiclostridium sp.
GGATTTGCGATTTCCATACGCCGGACAGGTGATGGATTTTGCCCCGGATTATTCATAAATGAAATTTCTTGATTGTAGAGGTGGAAAAAGTGTTAGTAGTAAATAATCTGAGTAAGAATCTTGGGAATAAAATTATTTTGAATGACGTCAATTTTGATGTTAAATCAGGAGAAAATGTAGGCATACTAGGCGAAAATGGTGCGGGAAAAACAACTTTAATGAGGATTATCTCTACTTTACTGAAGCCTGATAAAGGAAATTTTGAAATTGACGGTTATAAAAATGGAGAAAACGATAAAGGAATTAGAAAAAGAATAGGAATATTGTTCGGGAATGATACGGGACTATACAACGAATTAACGGGGAAAGAGAATATAGAATATTTTGCTCGACTAAACGGAATGTCAAAATACGATGCAGGACGAAGTGCAGAGGTGTTAACGCAAAAACTGGATTGTTCTTCATTTGCAAATAAGAAAGTTGGAAAAATGTCAAGAGGAATGAAGCAAAAGATTGCATTCGCACGAGCTTTAATCCATAATCCTTCATTGGTTATTCTTGATGAGCCTGAAGCAGGACTGGATTTTGTTGCTGCAAAGACCGTTTTTGATTTTATGAAAGAATGTAGAGCGGAAAATAAGGCTGTCCTTTTCTCTAGCCATTCAATGGAAAACATAAAGATGTGCAGCGATAGAATTGTTGTTCTGAAAAATGGAACGATTGCTGCAAATGTTTCAATGTCCGAACTGAGAGGAAAATTTACAGACGAGGAAATAAACGGATATCTATTTTCTTTTGTGGAGAAAGGAAAAGAGGATGCAGAGTAATATTGTAAATGTATTTGCGAAAGAATTAAAGATGTTTGCAAGAGATGTTAAAACATTATTTACAACTGTACTTACACCTTTGCTGCTCATTCCAATAATGTTACTTATAACAACGTCATCTACGCAAGCCTTGCAAGAATCAGAACTGCGAGTAGCCTTCTCACATGGAGGCAATATTGTGTCTAAATATATCAGCTTAATTGATAATGTTAAAGTAATTAAGACGGACAATGTTGAAAAGGATTTGCAAAGTGGCCGATTATCAGCCTATATAGATATTCCTGAAAATGCCGATGAATTGTTTATGGGTGATGAACAGCTGCCTATAAATGTAACGTATAATGAATCCTTAACTGAATCGCAGATAGCTATGACGCAGAAACAAAAGAACTACTTAGTCAAGAAAGATATTACAATCATATATCGTATAATAGGATATTCCCAACTCTTCACTTGCTTTTTTGCAGCCTTTTTTTCAGCAAGCTTTATCGCTTCCTCTTTGTATTCTCGATCATAATGTTTTACCTGTCCCATTTTGACACTCTCCTTTTCCTTTTATTATATTTTAGTGTGAGGATTGTGTCAAGTTTTATTATACTACATCACAAGACAGTAGAGGATAGCTTTTGAAGAGTGAAAGGAGAATTTGAAGATGATACATAAGAGAACTCCGTATAGAAGAATGACGAGAAGAACAGAAATTGCAAGAAAAACTCATATCATAACCGATGTGTTCTGTTCTACAGTGGATGTTCCGGGAAGATACGATAAAGGTAAAGTGTCCTGTTCGTGCCATACTTGCAGAGCATGCAAGACACATTACGGTGATAGTAATTCTATAAATAGCGTTAGAGTATCTGATCGGCGA
Organism: uncultured Ruminiclostridium sp.; assembly: GCA_964489095.1. GTDB lineage: Bacteria > Bacillota > Clostridia > Oscillospirales > Ruminococcaceae > Ruminiclostridium_E. The sequence continues at coordinate 1,696 of CAZAXM010000001.1, forward strand.
AAAATTGAACGATTAAATTCACTTGTTAACATATATGAAGCAGAGTTCAAAGCAATATAAGCTTTGAAAAACCAGAAGCTCGCTTGTCGGCGGGCTTTTGTAATCTTATTCAAAAAGGAGAAACGTAATAATGTGTATAATATTAACAGTTGGAATAATTTTAGGCGTGTTGAACACTATTGTGATGTATTGCTGTATAATAGCAGCAAAACGAGCTGACGAAAAAAGTTATGCCGATAGTAAAAACGCACATTAGATCTGTTGACAATCCGCTAATCGCGTGATATAATATAATTGAAGAAACAGGGCAGGGGTGAGCGAAATGGACAAAAATAATTCACTGGCGAACGCGATTGACGTAACTAGTTTGAAAGCACAGTATGACGCTTGCTGTAAGCACCTGCTGTCACATAAGCAATTCTTAGCATTCATTATGAGCCGCGTTGTTGATGAGTTCGCGGGAATGAAATGGCAGGAAATAGTGCCATACATTGAGGGCGAACCTGAAATCGGTGATGGCTACGTTGACGCGAATATGCCAGATCGGATTCACGGCGAACCGACCGAGGATCTGACAATAACAGACGGCGAACGGAAATTCGATATTTTGTTTAAGGCTTCGCTTCCGAACTCGGACGACAAAATTGAACTGATTATCAATATCGAGGTTCAAAAGGATTATAATCCCGGTTATTCGTTGCTAAAGCGGGGAATATATTATTGTTCCAGACTGATTTCGCGACAGCTCGGAACAGAATTTACGAAATCCGATTATGATAAAATCAAGAAAGTGTACTCAATTTGGATTTGTACAAATTCCAACGCCGATTATGCCAACACGGTGACTTCGTATGATTTTCACCGCCGCGTGAAGCACGGGAAACCCGCTGTCGACGAGGAAAAAGACAAGAAAGAGTACGACCTGATGTCGCTGAATATGATTTGTATTGGCGATTCGGAGAGCGAGGAGTACAGCGATATAATTGAGTTTTTAGGAACGTTGTTATCGAACACTTTATCGAATAAAGAGCGAAAAACAACATTGAATAAAAAGTATGAAATGCCAATGACCGAAAGTGTAGATGAGGAGGTTGAGTCTATGTGTAATTTAAGTTCAGCTGTTTTTGAACGTGGCGATAAGCACGGTTTTGAACGTGGCACAAAGAATGGCATATTGCAGACAAAGCGTGAAATGATTCTTGGACTCAAAGAAAAACTGTCCGTTGATGAGATTGCACAACTCGTCAAGTTCCCTGTCGATGAGGTTAAGAGGATTATTGATGAGGGGCAGGGTTAAGCTCGTATTATTTGCAAAAATCTGTTAATACCGTTTGGCGGGAGAAATTTCTGCTGAACGGTATTTTTATTTGGTGTTGACATCAATAAAATGTATGCTTAATGACACCTCTCTAAAAAGTTGACAACATAATTGTCTTTGTACAAATAAGAGAAAAATAACGCCATAATTACGCCCTAAATAGCCATAATGATAAATAAGTATAACAAATGATGTCAAAGGCATCAATATGCTGCAAATACTGTCTAAATGCCGATTTACGGGTTCTTGACATACCATAAACCCAGTGATATAATCGTAAAAAAAACGCATTCGTTTCAACTACTGTCAAACTGCTGTCAAGAGAAATTTATAGTGGTATTTTATGACTTAAATAGAGCTTTTGGAGAAAGCTTGTTCAATCCTGCAACACCCTGATCCCCAGTTCAAATCTGGGTGGCGCCTCCAAAAGTCCTGTTTTAACAGGACTTTTTTATTTTGCACATATTTGAGAATCAATTAGACTCAATCATCTTTTAACTTATCGGCCGATCCTGCATTTTCACCTGTTTTAGGGTTTAAATAAAGAGTAAGCGAAGAATTTCTTTAGTGAAATAATGTGAGGAGTTTTCATCTGCCGCTTTTGTGTATGTTGCACAGCTCCCGTTTTCGCCAAAGAATCAGGTTTTACCGTCAACTCTTGCCCGGCTTGTACGCATGTATCCGTCCTCGCTTGCGTAATATTTCCTTCCGCTTTTGGTTTTGATCCACTTGTTTTTGATCATAACGCCGTTTTTGTAATAGCGTCTGCCTTTTTTGGATTTTGTCCAGCCGGTATACTTTCCTTGACAAACACCGTCGGATGAAAACTTATAGCGGATGCCGTTTATAACGCAGGATTTTGTTGCAAAAACTCCATTGCTTTTATTGTAATAATTTTTTCCTTCAAGCACATTCCATCCGCGGGCACCATTCTTTTCTTCCGCTATTAATGAATTTAAAACATTTGAGGAATTGACGAATTTGTAATTTACACCATCAATAAATAATTCGTCCCGTTCTTCCTTAGAAAGTTTTATGTATTCTATGGCATTTATCTCAATATCAATGGAATTATTGATAACATTTATACTTGCGTCTTCGCATAATTGGCTGCCTTTCTCGTTATTTGTGAACATACTTATAGCCTTGTCGAAAAGCAATTGAAGCTCCTCGTATGAACGCTCAGTCATTTTGAACTCGATACAATCATATTTTTTTAATAAAGAGCGATATGGAGTTCGGTCATCATTGCTGATCAATATTATAAGATGCGAACCATCAATATACTCTCCGGAATAATTGTACGGGTAGCCATTTAACATGATCATCTTATAAAGATCGTCATACGCACTTAGCGCACCTTGTTGTTTAATCATTTCTTTTGACGGTTTTGCATCTTCCGCAGATGCTGAAAATGCTAAAAGTGAAAAACTGGCAGCAAAAAGAATTACGGTTAAAAGCTTTATAATTTTTTTCATTTTTACCTCTCATAAAATCAATAATTAAACATCATCCGGTTAACGAGATGTTTGCACTACACAGCTGTAAACAGTAACAGTTTCATTTGTTCCATCGCTGAGGGTTACGGTAAATACGGATTTTACCCGGTATGTTCCGCTTGAAAGTCCGGATTTGGTGTTTGTGAATGACGCATTAGCATAATTTGTAGATGTCTTTGTCTATTCGCCGCCTATCGTGCTCCTAGTCCCAAACAGACCTTCTTTTTGGAGCGGCTGCACTATTTCGATGCTTTTCCATCACTGTTGGTGAATCGTTATAATTGCTTTTGCAGGCGGCTGTTGCACCGGAGATAACTAAAGAGGATGTTTTTCTTGCTGAAGAAATATCGCGTATATAATCTCGTAACAAGACCACGTTCATTTTCAGTATTAACCAAGGATAACTAAATTTGCAGCATTAGCTCACATCTGCTTCGTTCGTATATATATTATAACATTTTTTTTAAAACAAAGTCAACAGAAAGAGTAAAATCAGAAATAAATAGTGAAATACAATTACGTTGTAAAAGAAAAGCACCCCGGAGGGTGCACAGCTGCTGAAAACATTTCAGAGAACTTTAAGTTATTATATCAATATTTTCGACCTGATAGATCAGGAAATTGCATCAAAAAACGGGATTCCAAAGGGAATAATTACTTTTGGCAGGTGATTGGAGACGGCGTCCCCGATCTCTTTTCTTCTTTTCCGACAAGCTGAAAATCGCATAACCTTAGCTATATCACGGTTGTCTTTTCAGCGTTCATTATCGTTCGTTCTACGCGCCCTTATTTCAGCCTGATTTCGTTTTTAAGCTCGCCATTGTAAAAAAATGATATGATATTATCAATTGTCGTTTCAGCAATATTGCTCAGCGCTTCAATGGTTAGAAACGCCTGATGAGAGGTTATGAGTACGTTCGGCATTGTCATAAGCCGCGCAAGCGTGTCGTCCTGAACAATGTGACCCGAATAGTCCTCGAAAAAAATGTCCGACTCCTCTTCATAAACATCAAGGCACGCAGCTCCGATCCGCTTCGATTTTATCCCTTCAAGCAGCGCCTCCGTGTCAATAAGCCCCCCGCGCGAGGTGTTCACGATAACAACGCCCTGCTTCATCTTCGCAATGGTTCTGCTGTTTATAAGGTGGTTTGTTTCGGACGTAAGCGGACAGTGGAGCGAAATAATGTTGCTTCGGCGGAACAGCTCGTCAAGCGGCACGTATTCTATCCCGCTGTCGTGAACAGGGAATGGGTCGTAGGCGATAACCCTCATTCCAAAGCCGCGGCAGATGTTTATAAAACATCGTCCGATTTTGCCCGTGCCGATAATACCGACGGTTTTTCCGTGCAGGTCGAAGCCGATAAGCCCGTTAAGGCTGAAATTGAAATCCTTCGTGCGTATATAAGCCTTGTGGATACGTCGGATACTTGCGAGGAGCATGGCTGCCGCGTGCTCGGCGATCGCGTAGGGAGAGTAGTCGGGAACGCGCACGATCGGGATTTTTCCGCGCGCATGTTTCAGGTCGATATTGTTAAACCCCGCACATCGCATCGCAATCAGCTTAACGCCGTTTTCAATGAGTATATCAATAACCTTGCCGGATATGTCGTCGTTGACGAAGGCAATAACCACGTCATAACCGCGGGTAAGCGCAGCCGTGTCCTCGTTCAGTTTTGCCTCGAACATTTTCAGCTCTATTTCAGTCCCCTCAAGAAATTTCCTGAAGCCACCCATATCGTAGGGCTTTGCGTCAAACATTGCAGTTTTAATCAAAAAAACACCGCCTTTCTGAGCTTATTATGTCCCGAAAAGGCGGTATAATTATTTTTTTTTGCATTTATTTTGCATCGCCTTAAATACAGCTGCAAAGCCTGTCCCGATTCCGATTCCGAGAACTGTACCCGCGAGTACATCGCTTGGAAAGTGAACATAAAGGTAAAGCCGCGAAAATGCAACAAGCGTCGCAAAGCAACACGCGATAATCCCGCACTGTTTATTTATTTTGAACATTTGCACAGCGCTTGCGAAGGATATTGACGTGTGACTTGACGGAAACGATGTTCCGAGCGGCGGCGGGATTACGAGGGTGAAGTCGGTGTTTACCTCAAACGGTCGCTCCCGCAGAAAAACCAGCTTTATGACAAATTCCGTTAAAAGCGCGGAAATCGCCAGCGCGCCGAGTATGGCAGCGCCGTTGAGCCTGTATTTTTTTAAAAATAACAGCACAGCTCCGAGCAGCCCCCATATAACGCCGCCGCCAATCCTCGTGATGATCACCATTATCGTATCCATTGCCGGGCAGCCGAGCGCGGCTTGTATTCCGTCGAGAAGCTGAAATTCAAGTTCCTCAAAACCGCCCATCAGCCGTTCACTTTCTCAAGCAGTTTTTCCAGGTCGTCAATCGACATTTTCATACCGTACATCGTAATAACATTCCGCAGCGGACACCAGTCGAGCGAGGTCAGCGCGTCCTTTTCGCTGTCAGAGAAAATCTCGCTTTCTTTTTTGCCCATAAGCTCAAGAATGCGCGATACAGCCTCTTTTCCGTTCGGGTGCATACGCAGATCGCGCAGGTAGCTGTAAATCGTGAGTTTTTCAAGAGTCTGCTCCGCGTGAACAGTAACCTCGCCGACAGCGCGAATATCCGATGAAGCCGCGCCGATAAAAATTCCGAAAATGCCGCTGTTTACATTCCATTTGCCGAGCCGCTCGTCCCAGTAAGCAAAGGCACGGCGGTCGAGAGTAAACTTAACGGTTTTTTCCTCGCCCTTTTTCAGTTCAACTTTCTTAAAGCCCTTTAATTCCTTAACGGGTCTTGCGATCTTCGGAGAATTTTCGCCGACATACAGCTGTACAATTTCCTTGCCGTCAAAATCTCCCGTGTTTTTTACCGTCACGCTTACTGTAAGCCCATCGTTTTCGCCGATTTTGCTTGCCGAAAGTGTAAGTCCCGAATATTCAAAGCTTGTATATGACAGACCATATCCGAACGGGAAGAGAACCGGCACGCCGCGCTTTTCGTAGTAGCGGTAGCCTACGAATATATCCTCGCCGAAGCGCACTGTTCTTCCGTTTCCGGGGAAATTGAGGTAGGCGGGTGTGTCCTCGATCCGATTCGGGAAGGTTTCTGCGAGTTTTCCGCAGGGGCAAGCTTTTCCGAACAGTATTTCCGCGATTGCGCCCGCGCCTGCCTCTCCGCTTAAATATGCTTCAAGAACAGCCGAGGAGTTTTCGAGAAACGGCATTGTTATAGGCGCACCGTTGCAGAGTACGACAACAACGTTCTTGTTCACCTCGTAAATCCGCTTTATAAGTTCAACGTGGCTTTCGGGAATATCCAGCGTGGAGCGGTCAAAGCCCTCAGATTCATAGTTGTCGGGAAGTCCCGTAAGAATAACAACTGCGTCTTTGCCCTCGGCAACGTTCACTGCGTTTTCGATTTCCGAGGTATCACCGCCGTTTTCGAGCGAATAGCCCTTTGCGTAGCTTACACTCGCAAACTTTTTAAGCTCGTCAAGCGGCAAATCGGTTCTGAATGAGTTTACGCGCGAACTTCCGCTGCCCTGATAGCGCGGATTGAGTGCCATTTCTCCGATTACCGCAATATCCGCGTTTTCCTTAAGCGGGAGAATGCCGTTGTTTTTGAGCAGCACCATACATTCGCGTGCGATCTTCTCGGCAAGTTTATGGTGCGCTTCGTAGTCGCACTTTTTCGTTGCCTTCTTTTCGTCAAGTGAATAAACGAGCCGCAGCATACGTTCTGCGCAGGCGTCAATCTGTTTTTCGGTAAGCGTGTTGTCGAAGCGGCTGTCGGAGGAGGGAATGGAAACGCGCTTGCCCTTATAGGCTTTTACGATTTCCTTGTCATTGATACAGTTTGAGGACGGCATTTCAAGGTCAAGTCCTGCATAGACGCCCTGAGGACGGTTATCCACCGCGCCCCAGTCGGACATAACGACGCCCTTGAAGCCCCAATCCTTACGCAGAACGTCGGTAAGCAGCCACTTGTTCTGTGAGCAGTAATGCCCGTTTACTTTGTTGTACGCGCACATAAGCGTGGTAGGTTTAGCTTCCTTTACGGGGATTTCGTATGAGGCAAGGTAAATTTCCCTGAGCGCACGTTCTGAGATGATTTCGTCTAGTACAAGGCGGTCGGTTTCCTGCGAATTTGCCGCAAAATGCTTGAGCGCAGTGCCGATTCCCTTACTCTGGATCCCCTTTATAATTCCCGAAGCCATATTTCCCGAAAGAAACGGATCCTCCGAAAAGTATTCAAAATTTCGTCCGCAAAGAGGTGTGCGCTTGATGTTGTTGCCGGGACCGAGAATGATCTGAAGTCCCTGGTCTGCCGCTTCTTCACCGAGAGCTGCGCCCTGTTTTTCGGCAAGCTCCTTGTCCCACGAGCAGGCAAGCAGGGAAGCGGTCGGGAAGCAGGTCGCGGGGTGGCTTGTTTCAATTCCGAGGTCGTCGCCCGAATACTGCTTACGCAGCCCGTGAGGTCCGTCAGCCATCGAAATTGACGGAATGTTCAGCCGTTTTATCGGCTTGGTGTTCCATGCGTCAAGTCCCGATAAAAGGCTTGCCTTTTCCTTTATGGTCAGCTTTTTCAGAAGCTGCTTGATTTCACTTTTTTTCATATCATTCCTCCACGCAAATTCTTTCGATCCTCATTCTGTAAGCCTTTGTTTCATTCGGCGCAGCTGTCTGGATCCCGCGCTTTTCGGCGAATACACCGCTGTCGGTATCGTAATCGTCGCACCCGCACCACGGCTCGATGCACACAAACGGCGCTTTTTTGTGGTCGGGCGTCCATACGCCGAGCGTTTCAAAACCTTCCCAGCTTACTTTTACTCCGCTGCCTGCGCTGTTCATAAGCGAAACGTTTTTGGAACATATGGTATCGAAGAAAACGCAGTCGTTGTCGAACATATCATAGTTCAGCGGGAAAACATTGCTGTCGGTAAGTCTGTTCACACGGTTGCTGTCGCCCCACATTCTTGTTTCTAGGTTCATTACAGGGCTGTTTACCGTTTCCTTTTCTGCGAAAATAAGCTTGTAGCCGCTTATGTCGCCGTCAAGTGCGAAAGCAGGGTGCGCGCCGATACAGTACGGCATTGCGCGTTCCGAATTGTTCGTTACGCGGTAGATTATTTCAAGCCCCTCCGCTTCAAGCTTGTATTCAAGTGAAATAGAAAAATCAAAAGGAAAGTGCTTTTTCGTTTCTTCGTTTTTGCAAAAAGCGAAAACAGCGTGTGAGTCGGATCGTTCAAGAAGAGTAAAATCATTGTCGCGCGCAAAGCCATGCTTTGAGATCTCGTATTCCTCACCGTAGATTTTCGTCTTGCCATTGTGCAGATTACCTATCATCGGGAAAAGAAACGGCGAGGTTTTGCCCCAGTATTTCGGGTCGCCGCTCCACATAAGCTCCTTGCCGTTCAGAATAAGCGATTTCAGCTCTGCGCCCTTGCTGTCAATGACGGCGGAAGAATCCGCGCATTTAAGAGTTATCCTCATTCGCCTTTGCCTCCTCGATTGTCAGGTCGATATAGAATTTCTTGTCGGTAATTGACGCGGGAAGATTTCTTTCAGTTCCGCCCCAGTCGGGAAGCTCCGACCAAGTTATAACATTTTCGTGCGCCATTACCTTTTTCAGAAATTCCTCGCTCATACGCTCGGTGTTAAGTTCGGGAATGCCGTAAAGATTGGATTTATCGGAGATAAATTCGCCGTTCCAGGGCATATACATAAGCCATTTAACATTGTCGATATTCGCGATAAATTCATCAGGGTCGGGGATATATCCAACCTCTGTAAGCGCAAGCATTTTTCCCTCGTCGGTTATTTTCAGCAGGTTGTTGTAGCTCTGCTCCTGAATTGAGTGATCTTCGGTGGTGGGGTAAACGTCGATACCGGAAATGTCGTAGGTGTTAGGGTGAACCTTCGTGTGTTTGTTCTGTCCGTTCCATACCCAGATGAGATTAGTGAGCTTGTGGTAATTTTCAAGTCTGTCGTAAATCATATACCAGAGCTTTTGATAGTATTCGCCCTTTGCGATTTCGGGATTTGCCACGCCCCACCAGAACCACGCACCGCTTGCTTCGTGGAGAGGACGCCAGAGTACGGGAACGCCCGCCTCTTCGAGCTTCTGAAGCTCAATTGCCACAAGGTCGATATCGTGAATTACAACCTCGTACTCCTTTGTTCCCGGAGTGACCGCGTTTTTAAGGTCGAAATTAGCGATTTTTTCAGAGTAGAACTGCTTCGCGGTAGATTCGGGATCCTGGTCTACGTCACGAGGAACATTCCAGTGCCAGCAGAAAGCAACGATACCGTTGGATTTAGTGTGCCAGTCAATTGCCATCTGCGTCCATTCGCTTCTGCTCTCCGCGTCATCGGCTGTTGTAGTAGAAATAAAGTCGAAGCCCTTGATCGCGGGGAGATCGCCTGTCAGCATATAGTAGACGATATCCTCCTCCTGATATTTATTGCCCATCTGCTGTGCGGAAACCATATTTTTTCCGTAGTTTTTGAGCAGCCATGTGTAAAGCTGCTGCGTTTTCTCGTTGGTGTTTTCCGAAACAGTATCGCCCTCGGCAACCGTCTTTTCGTCAAGCGATTTTAGAAGCGCGTCGAAATCAGTTTCGTAAGCGAGCGCAACTTCCATATCTACATCGCCGTTTTCATCTACGGCAACAGGATTTGAAAGCGGCTTTACCGCATTTTCGTCAGCAGCCGCGCTGTTATCGGCGGAAGATGCGTCGCTGGCGCTGTTTACTGTTGTGGTCTGTGCGTCGCCGCTTGTCGAACAGGAAGCGAGCATTGCCGCTGCGAGAAGCAGGGCGGTGATTCTTTTTGCGTTGGATTTTTTCATATTATTCTACCTTTCTTAGGCGTGCGGCGCACACCAGTTTATTTTGTGTTAAGCGGAGGGATTTTTGATAGATCAAACGGAGTTTCCTGATAAACGCAGAAATTAAGCCAGTTTGAGTACATCAGGCTTGCTGCGCCCCGCCATGTAAAGCGCGGTTCGTTTTTCGGGTCGTCGTTGGGGAAGTAGTTGTACGGAAGCGGAACGTTTTCCGCGCCCTTTGCAACATCGCGCTCGTATTCGCCGCGAAGCGTGTACAAATCATATTCGCCGTGGCCGGTTATGAAAATCTGACGGTTCGTTTTGTCGGAAATAATGTACGGTCCCGCAATTTCCGAATCTGCAAGTATGGTAAGCCGCGGCTCGGCAAGAATATCCTCGCGCTTGACCTCGGCGTGACGGGAGTGAGGCGCGTAAAATATGTCGTCAAAGCCCTTCAGAAGCGGGTGGTTTAAGACAGTTACGCGGTGCTCAAAAACACCGAACATTTTCTGCGGAAGCGTTTGCTTGTCAATTCCGTAGTGGTAGTAAAGCCCCGCGAAAGCGCCCCAGCAGATGTGGATTGTCGAAAAAGCGTGGAATTTAGACCATTCCATAATCTCGCAAAGCTCGTCCCAGTAGTTTACATCGTGAAAGTCGTAGTGTTCGACAGGCGCGCCGGTTATAATGAGCGCGTCAAAAAATTTGTCCTCGATTTCATCAAAGGTTTTATAGAAAGTGTTAAGGTGTTCAGGCGCGGTGTGGCGCGACACATGAGTTGCAGTGCGTAAAAGGGTGATGTCAGTCTGAAGCGGCGTGTTGCTGAGAAGCCGCAGAAGCTGAGTTTCGGTTTCAATTTTTGTCGGCATAAGGTTAAAAATCGCAACCTGAAGCGGACGAATATCCTGACGGCTCGCCTTATCGCTCGGAATAACGAAAATGTTCTCGTTGAGGAGCGTCTGATATGCAGGCAGCTCGCTCGGTATGTTAATCGGCATTTTAGAAGTCCTTTCTTATGTATGTATATACCTTTATTATAACACATATTATTTCTAAAATCAACACCGACAGCGGGTTCTGCGTGAAATTTCACAAAACTATTGATTTATCGCCGGAAATAATGTATAATATATAGTATTAAGGTTGTACCGCATAACCAGCGGCTTTTCTTTTATGCCTTTCCTATAACATAAAGTCACTGATGGAGATAACGATATGAAAAAGATTTTTGTTTTATTTTTTGCATTTTTTTCCGCACTTCTGCTAAGCTTAACGGTTTCGGCTGAAAGCGATTCAGATACGGCGGAGTTTTATAAATATCTTACCGAATGTGCAAATTCATTTGAGGGAAAAATCGATATAACCGATTATGTTCTCGAAAACAAATGGTCAGTTTCAGAACTTGGAACAATGATAAAGTACTATTACCTTTCTGAACCGCAGCTGTTCTTTGTTGATAAAGAAATGCAAATTAAATATAACAGCTCGAAAACGTATTTCCAGATTGACTTTAACTACCTGTACACCGAAGAACAGGTTAAAAAAATGAAGAAGAAAATGCGTAAAGCGGCACTTGCCGCGACAGAGGACGTTACAGAGGATATGTCCGACGCGGAAAAGGCGCTCGTCGTTCACGATTATATCGTTACGAACTGTTCCTACGACCACGACCACGAGGGATATTCGGCTTACGATTGCCTTGTGAAAAAAAGCTGCGTTTGTCAGGGCTATACGCTCGCGTACATCTACGTTATGCGCGACATTCTCGGTGTTGAATGTTCGGCGGTCTTTTCGGACAGCCAGAATCACCTCTGGAATTATCTGAAAATTGACGATAACTGGTACCACGTCGATCTTACGGCAGACGACCCTGCTTTTTACACTCTTTCACAGAAGCCATACGACGGTTTCGCCTCGGTTTTACATAAAAACTTCCTGCTTAACGACGCGCAGTGCAAAAAAAGCTCGGAACTGCATAGGAGCTGGATAACGCTCGGACTTCCCGCGGCGACAGGAAATGATTTTGAAGGCTTGTTCTGCGAAAAAAGCTCGTCGCCCGTGTACAAAATAGGCGGCTTGTGGTATTACGCGATGATGGATCCCGACTCACCGGGTATAAATTATAAGAAAACCAATAGCTCGGATATTTATACGCTTATTAAGACGTTTGACCCGAAAACGGGAAAGAGTAAGACGATTAAAAAGGTAAAGTCAAACTGGTTTGTTTACCGTGATAGCAGCACGGGGGAAAAGTTTGAAAGAAAAACATGGTATATCGAAAGCTACGCGAAGCTTGCGATGGTCGGAGATGATCTTTATTTCAGCACGGCTGAATCGGTTTACCGGCTGAACATTAAAACAGGAAAGGCGAAAAAAATATATACGCTGAAAAAAACGGACAGCAGTATTTACGGTATTGCCGCGAGTGGGGATAATGCTATAAAAATTTGTTATAAAAAGGATATTTCATATAAGAACAAGTACTTAAAATTACGGCTGAGCTGAAAAGGAAAGGACGGAGAAAATGAAAAATTCGGATTTTAACGAGCGTCTTCATCTGGTAGCAATGATTTCTACGGATATAATCTTTGAATACATAGTTGCTGACGGCTGTTTTAAGCTGTTCGATAGAGACGGAGAAAACTTTATCGAACGTTTTTCGACGAATTTCGATTTTGAACAGGTCTTTCGTGACGACTTTATTGTTTATAAGGACGATACCGACGCTTTTGAGCAGTTCTGTGACAATGTAAAAAGCGGCAATGACCGCGCTGCGTTTGAATTCAGAATGAAGAACGCGGACGGGGAATATGTCTGGTATCGCGTAAGAATGAAGGCTGTTTACGACGAGGAGCATAATACGCTTTTGAAAATGGTCGGAAAAATGGAAGATATAAGCAGCATGAAAAATGTGGAAAAACAGCTTATAGATAAAGCCGAACGCGACCAGCTTACAAAAATCTACAATAAAACGACAACTAAGCGGCTTATAAGAAATTACCTGCGAACCGATTCGCGCGATACCTATGACGCTTTTTTTATAATTGATATTGACGATTTTAAACAGATTAACGATACGCTCGGACATCTTTTCGGCGATAGTGTTCTTATTGATCTGTCACAGGAAATGCAGGATCTCTTCCGTTCAAATGACGTTGTCGGACGCACGGGCGGCGACGAGTTCATCGTATTCCTGCGCGGCTTAAAGCATAAGAGCCATATTGAGGCAAAGGCTAGGGATATATGTAAAATTTTCGACCTCCTTTATGCAGGCGAGGACGGGACGAAAATCACGGGAAGCTTAGGCATTGCGCTTTTCCCGCAGGACGGCGATACTTTCGACCAACTCTACCGAAAGGCGGATATTGCGCTTTACGCTTCGAAAAATGCAGGAAAAAGCTGTTATACGTTTTACAATGAAGCACAGGAGCAGGAACAGCCCCTTTCATCGCTTCCGCGCGTTGAACAGTACCGCGCGGGTATGGATTTCCTGAAGCCGTCGTCGGATATTGTTACAACAATAACTGATTATGCCTTTGAGCTTTCGGAACAGGGTGTAAGTGACGAAACTATTATGTCGCTTCTTACCCGCGCAGGAAAACATTTTTCCCTCGACCGCGTGACTGTTTTCGAGTACAGCGCGGAAAAAGGCGGTTTTTGTTCGACTCATCAATGGTGCGCTAAGGGCGTAACGCCGACAGTCGGCGATGTTATCACGGTTTCGGAGGCGGAATGTTTCGGAACACGAATGCTTTTCGATTCAAATGGCATTTACAGCTCGCTTTTCTGCAAGGCTGACGGCTGTATTTATGACAGGTTTATGTTCGGAAATGGCGTAAAATCGTGTATTTCAGGCGGTCAGGTCATGGGAAATAAGCTGTTCGGAATGGTTGCGTTTGAGGAATGCACCTCGCCAAGAACCTGGTCGATCGAAGAAGCGAAGGCTGTAAAAACGCTTGAAAGACTTATTTTCTCGTTCTATCTCAGAGCAAAAAAGTAATGCGCAGTCTTACCATCACCGCACAATTGAACAAAAAAGAGCAGTATCGCTGAATTGCGGTACTGCTTTTGCCTGCCGTAATGCCGTATTGAATTGTCCCCAAAAATATGTTATACTATTTTTATCAGTACGAAACCGAGGTGCAATCTATGCTGACAATAGCAATATGTGATGACAACGAAAATCAGATAAAAGAGCTTCGCCGCCTGCTCGATGAATGGTCAGCCGATAAGCCTTTCGCCCTTACGATTGACGAATACATAAGCGCGGAGAGTTTTCTTTTCAGCTATCCTGATAAACCCTGCGACCTTCTCCTGCTCGATATTGAAATGAAGCAGTTAAACGGTATGGCGCTTGCGAAAAAGCTCCGTTCTGACGGAGATATGCTGCCCGTTGTTTTTGTAACAGGTTACTCGGAATACATCGGCGACGGCTACGAAGTCGAGGCTTTACATTATCTTTTAAAGCCTGTGGATAAGCAAAAGCTATTCGCGGTTCTTGACCGTTACGTAAAGCGCCGCACTCCCGAAAATGAAATAACAGTAAGATGCGAGGATAAGACGCTGCACATTTCACCCGATATGATTATGTACTGTGAAGCCGTAGGCAAGAAAACTCACGTTCACACCAAAGAGCAGGTTCTGATATGTGAAACAGGTATCGGCAATTTCAGCAGCAATCTTGGTTCCGATTTTGCCGTCTGCCACCGTTCGTATGTCATAAATCTGCGGTATGTGAGATGTATCGGAAAAACTGAAATAACACTTGATAACGGCGAAAATATCCCGCTTTCAAGGCGGCTTTATAAATATGTGAATGAGAAGTTTATCAGTTTTTATGCGAGGTAATATATGTGGAATGAAATAAAAAAACGAAATTGATATCGAAAACTTGATGAAAAAATATAGCGGCTTTCACGATAGCTGTATTGTATCTGTTAATTATCATAGCGGAGCATATGATGATGATAATGGTGGTATGGCAAATGTCGAATTGATTGAGCATAGTGTTGAAATACTATTACATAGTCAGTGGAATAATCCAATTGAATTGCGTTTTATAGGAGTAAGAAAATGCAGTATTGTTGGCTGGCAGGATAATTATTTCTGTAATATTTATGGTGCGTATTTAGATTTTCATACGGATTTGTTAGGTAAAACACGAGATGATAAACTGATTGTATGGGCAGACGATGAATGCTTTAACCCAACAAACTATACAGAAGAAAAGCTGATTTCGCCTAGTGCTGCAAACTATACTTATGTTATTGCAGAAAAGTTGTTCTGGAGAATGAAAACGGAGGATTAATATGAAAACAGCAATCATAATCGGCGCAATAATACTATTCATAGCATTCTGTATTATAGGATTTTTCCTGCTGCGCCGGACCCTCTGCAATATGATAGATCGCCGCATTGAACGCTTTCAGAGCGAGCTTATCGAAAAGCAGGTGCGTGAGATCCAGAATATGTACCGTCAGATTCGCGGCTGGCGTCACGATTACCGCAATCATATCAATAATATGAAAATACAGCTTTCGCAAGGGAATTATGACGGGCTGGACAGCTATCTTTCAAGCCTGGCGGACGACCTCAACACAGTTGATACGGTAATCAAAACGGGTAATGTTATGGCGGACGCAATACTGAACAGCAAGCTGAATGTTGCGGAGAAGATGAATATTCAGCTTAATGTAAAGGCGAATGTCCCCGAAGCACTCCCTATGAGCGATGTGGAGCTTTGCTCGGTGCTTGGAAATATGCTTGATAATGCGGTCGAAGCCTGTGGTACACTTCCCGAAGAAGATCGCTTTATGCGCATTTACATAGGCAAGCTTAAAGAGCAGCTTTACATTTCGGTACAGAACTCGGCTGGTAAGGTGCGCAAAGAAAAAGGCTCGTATCTTTCTACCAAAGAGGGGGAACACGGCTACGGACTGTTCCGAATTGACAGAGTAGCAAAGAAATACGGCGGCTATGTCAATCGGCAGAACGAGGAAGGCATATTTGCTACCGAGATAATGATACCTTTGCAGACCGCCTGATTTACCATTCGTTCCGTATATTGACCGTTCGTTCCGAAATCAACACGAACGGTCGTTTTTATGCTATGCTTGAAGAGAGGTGAAATATAATGGTAAAGGTAACAAAATGGGATAAGAAAAAGAAGAAAGAGGACCGGGCACGTTATCGTGCTGAAATCAAAAAGCGAAAATATGGTATCTTTAAGAATATGTCGTACATTCTTCGAGAGGTGTGGAAAATAGACAAGTTGATGATATTCTCCTGTCTTTTATTCGCTTTTAGCAATTATATAAATCGACTCTGTCTTACGTTCACTGATAAATACATTGTCGAGCTTGCTGCTGCAGGCTTCGGGAACACAACTCTGCTCATAATTTCCATTTCGCTTATTATTGGCGGTGCATTGTGCAATTCTCTCGCCAAAATGGCGATCAATTATCAAGGCTTTATCGGCTTTAACATACTCTATAATAATTTTGCAATGAAATTGATGCGTAAGAATATGACTACCGATTACGAAAATAATGAAAAACCTGTGATCGGGGATAAACTGAATAAGGCTCGCGATAGTGCGGAAGTACTCGGTCTTAACGTATGCATGAATGTGCGCGGTACGATAAGACATACTATCGAATATATCACATATTCTGCGATATTGACATCACTCGATATTCGTATTTTACCGATTGTTGTATTACCTACGGTTGGGAATTTCTTTATTGAACGTCATAAGATGAACTGGGTATGGAATATGCAGGACAACTGGCAGGTATACCAGCGACAGCTTAATTACATAAACGATATCGGAACAAGTTTTTCCTGTGCGAAGGACGTTCGTATTTTCGGTATGCAGGAATGGTTTGAAAAGGTTTTTTCGCGGACGCTCGAAAAGAGACTCAGCTGGCTTAAACAAATGGACTCTTGGGAATTTCGCCATAATATTATATCCGAAATAATCAGCTTTATAGGTAATTTCGGCGTATATGGCTATCTGATATGGCTTGTTGTAAACGGCGGTATCAGCGCGGGCGATTTCGTTTTATATTTCAATTCGATTTTCAGATTAAAGGAAGCTACGTCCGAATGGTGTAACAATATGTCAGGGTATCAGTGGATTTCGGGAAATATAAACAATTACCGCGAATATCTGGAAATCGAGGATGTAACAAACCGCGGCGAGGGAAAGCCGCTGCCGACAGGCGAATGTGAGATAGAATTCAGAAATGTAACCTATAAATACGGCGGTGCGGAAAGCCCCACTCTTTCAAACCTTTCATTTACACTTCATAAGGGTGAAAAGCTCGCGCTCGTAGGGCTTAACGGCGCGGGAAAAACTACAATTGTAAAGCTGATGTGCGGACTTTACGATCCAACAGAGGGCGAAATTCTCTTGAACGGTATCAATGTTAAGGAATACAACCGCGAGGAATATTTCAAGCTGTTTTCGGCGGTATTTCAAGATGTTTCAGTTCTTGCGACAAGTGTTGAGGAAAACATAACTGGTAAGTTTTCAAACGCAACAGACAGCGAAAGGCTTACGGATTGTATGAAAAAATCCGGCATATATGAAAAGGTAATGATACTGCCGCAAAAAGAAAAAACACCCCTTGTGCGCTCAGTTTATCAAAGCTCAATCGACCTTTCGGGCGGCGAAAAACAGAAGCTGGCACTTGCAAAAGCGCTATATAAAGACGCGCCTGTTCTGTTGCTTGACGAGCCGACAGCCGCTCTTGACGCGGTTTCTGAACAGCAGATGTATATGAATTATCTCGAATTTTCAAAAACGAGATCGAGCCTTTTTATTTCTCATAGACTGGCTTCAACGAGCTTTTGTGACAGGATAATTCTGATAGAAAACGGCGGCGTTGCGGAGTGTGGTACACATTCGGAGCTTATGAAGAAAAATGGAAAATACGCGGAGCTTTATAAGCTTCAGAGCAGCTATTATAATGACGAGGTGGCGGTATGAACTTTAAGGAAAAAGTAAAAATAATCATCCGCAGCGCAAAGGTTATTGAAAAAGCAGATAGGGGTATAATCCGTAGAAATATTGTTAATCAGCTTCCGGAAATAGTCCGGACATTTTCGGGTATATTTTTAGCTTCTCTTGTAATTGATGGGGTAACGGGTGGGAAGTCCGTTTCATACCTGATCACAGCGGCGGCGATAGTCTGTGGAATAGAACT
Source organism: uncultured Ruminiclostridium sp. (assembly GCA_964489095.1). GTDB lineage: Bacteria > Bacillota > Clostridia > Oscillospirales > Ruminococcaceae > Ruminiclostridium_E. The sequence continues at coordinate 19,570 of CAZAXM010000001.1, forward strand.
TATATCAAAGATTATACAGCGTATCAACTTATGCCATTATAATTTTCACGACACGTCGTTTTATCGGAATTTAGAGGGATTTATCCGAAAAAAATCTCTCAATATGGACTATACAAATGTTGAGAATATCGCAACGCTTAATAGGCTGGATAAAGCAAGACAGTACATATATAATACTAATACAGGTCTACCCACGCTTATAAATTTTTTCGCTAATTTCGTAAGCGGTATTCTTGAAATAATAGTTGCCTTTGTGCTTGCCGCGCCTGTTCTTTTCGCGCCATCCGGGAAAATAACTGATTTTGAATCCTTTCTTTTATCGGGCTGGGGGATGGTGAGCGTATTTTTGGTATGCGGTATTTCAAATTTCATTCAATCTGTAATTCTTGTTCCAAAATCGGAAAAATATATGAATGAGCTTTATACCAACGATGAGATGCTGCAAGCTGAACGCGAACGTTATTTTTTCCGTAGTCACACTATTTTCAATTACCGTAACGGTAAGGATATCCGCCTTTTTAATGAACAGAAACTAATCAACGCGAAATACCAAAATGCACAGAATGCCATTACCGGTTTCTGGAAAAAAGGCTTTTGGAAAATCAGGCTTCTGGATATTAAAAGCGATTTTCTGGAGCTTATTGTAACCATAATACTTTACAGCTTCGCGATTTTCCGTGCGGTAAGCGGAGCGATGACAGCAGGCGAGGTCGTAGCGTTTGTAATGTATTTTACAAGGATCCACAATTCTGTTCTTTATGTCAGCGATAATCTCACAAGCCTACTTTCAAGGGCGGCAATGTGGCAGCAATTTTTCGACTTTCTCGACATTCCCGACGCAAAATACAAAGGTACGATCCCCACAGAAAAGCGTGATGATAACGAATACGAATTTGAGTTCAGACACGTTTATTTCAAATATCCCGACAGCAAAGAATATGTTCTAAAAGACGTAAATCTAAAATGGCGTATTGGCGAGAAAATGGCTCTTGTTGGCAAGAACGGCTGCGGAAAATCTACGCTCGTTAAGCTGCTGACAAGGCTCTATGACCCGACCGAGGGAGAAATTACTCTGAACGGAATTGACATCAGAAAATACAAGTATGAGGAGTATATGGCGCTGTTCTCTGTTGTGTTTCAAGACAGCAAGATGTTTTCGTTCAGCCTTGCGGAGAATGTCGCCGCCGATACCGAGTATGACCCCGAACGGGTGCGCGACTGCGTAATCCGTGCAGGGCTTGGCGAACGGCTCAGTACAATGGAAAACGGCATTGAAACCTGCCTTTACAAGGACTTCGACGAAAATGGCGTTGAGATTTCGGGCGGGGAGATGCAGAAATTATGCCTCGCGAGAGCGATTTACAAGGGTTCTCCGTTTATCGTACTTGACGAGCCGACAGCAGCGCTTGACCCGATTTCCGAGTATGATATTTACACGAAATTTAACGGAATCGTCGGAACAAGAACCGCGATTTATATTTCACACCGGCTGTCAAGCTGCCGCTTCTGTGACGAGATAACCGTTATGGACAACGGACAGATTGCGGAGCGCGGTTCGCATGACGAGCTGCTCGATAAGGGCGGAGTTTATAAGGAACTCTGGACGGCTCAGGCGGAGTATTATAAGGATACTTCCGGGGAGTTGTACGCATAAATGAATCAGAAACGGGCTGTTGAAGCAATGCTGCAACAGCCCGTTCCGGTATATTCTGCCACCACGCAGAAAGTGGGTGCATTAACAGTCCGTTTGGTTATACGCCAAAGACCTTTTTGAGTTTCGCCATAAAATCCACACAATCGCTTTCTCTTACGACAACAGATATCTCATCAAGTGCGGTTGTTATAAGCGCGGGAATCGTATTCGTTTCGGCAAGCGCGTCGAAAACCTTTTCCGCGAAGCCGACCGTATCCACCATATCAGCGGAGTTTATGACAATCTTAATGTTCCCACAGCTCACCATGGGCGTGATGTCATATGGAAGCGCGTTAGCGATTTGCAGAATTTTTGGCATATCATCATCGTCGAACGTGAACCCGAAATTCGTCGTTTCAGATGAAGACGGAGCTTTTGAAATCATATCGATGTTCACGTCCTCACGCGCCGCAGCTGAAAAAAGGCGGTGAAGAAATTCCGTTTCGTTTTCGGCAGGAATATTCCCGAAGGTTATAACGGAAATTTGTTCGGTAACAGAAATATTAGTCATATTATCTCCTTATTTATTTTCGAGCAGGTCGGACATATCGTAAAGTCCGCTTTCCTTTCCGGCGAGGAAAATCGCGGCGTTAAGTGCACCGTTTGCGAAAACTTCTTTAGAACCTGCTGAATGTGAAAGGGTAATAACCTCGTCGTGTCCGGCGAAAATAACGTCGTGTTCACCAACGATAGTGCCGCCGCGAATGGAGTGCATACCGATTTCGTTTGCTTCTCTGGGCTTACGGACGCTGTGACGGTCATATACGTATTTCATCTTGTTTTCAAGTTCTCCGTTAAGCGCTTCCGCGAGCATAATTGCTGTTCCCGACGGAGCGTCTTTTTTCTGATTATGATGCTTTTCGACAATTTCAATATCATACTGTCCGCCGAGAATATTTACCGCGCGTTTCGCAAGCTCGACGAGAAGATTTATGCCGAGAGAGAAATTGAATGTAAAGAAAATGGGCGTTTGCTCTGATGTTTTCTTGATTTTTGCGATCTGTTCATCGTTGTAGCCCGTAGTTGCGGCAACAAGCGGAACGCGGTTAATAACGCAGTAGGAGAGAAGATCGTCAAGCGCGGACGGGTGTGAAAAATCAATAATTACATCAGGCTTTTCGGGCAGCTCCGCAGGATATTTTACGATTGGGAACTTACCGTTCGGCGCGTCGTTCAGGTCAATGCCTGCAATAACCTCGCAGTCGTTGCGCGACTCGACGAGATGTGCGATAACCCTACCCATTTTACCGTTTGCGCCTGTTATAGCAATTTTTACCATTTTAACGTCCTTCCTTATTTATAAAAGTCCGGCCTTTTTAAGCTCGTTTCTGAGCTTTTCAATCTTAGCTTCCTCCATACGTACAAGCGGCAGGCGGCACTCGCCTACGTTTTTTCCGAGAAGGTTCATAGCTTCCTTTACGGGAATGGGGTTTACGTCCATAAACATTGCGTTTTCAACGTCAAGATACTTCTTTTGGATCTCAAATGCTTCAGCGATTTTCCCGTCCATAAAGAGTTTTACCATATCATGCTTCTGCTGCGGGATAACGTGTGCAGAAACGGAAATAACGCCCTTTCCGCCGAGTGCAAGCAGCGGGAGAACCTGGTCGTCGTTGCCCGAATAGATGTCGAGGTCAGTTTTTGCCGCAATTTCCGCGATAAGCGAAAAGTCGCCGCTCGCTTCCTTTGTTGCAACAATGTTCGGGTGTTTTGAAAGCTCGATATATGTTTCAAGCGAAATCTTAACGCCGGTTCTTGACGGAACATTATATAAAACGATCGGGATATTTACAGCGTCGGCAATTGCAGTAAAGTGTGCGACAAGTCCGCGCTGAGAGGTCTTGTTGTAGTATGGCGTAACCTGTAAAAGAGCGTCCGCGCCAACCTTTTCGGCAGCTTTTGAAAGCTCGATTGCATATCCCGTGTCGTTGCTGCCTGTGCCTGCGATTACGGGAACGCGCTTGTTTACACGTTCAACCGTAAAGCGGATCGCTTCAATGTGCTCATCGTCGGTCATCGTAGACGCTTCGCCTGTTGTTCCTGCGACAATGATAGCGTCGGTGTGACAAGCTATCTGCTCGTCGATAAGCTCGCCGAGCTTGTCGAAATTTATGCTTCCGTCAGGGTTCATAGGGGTGATGATTGCGATTCCCGAACCTGTAAAAATAGTCTTTTTCATAGAACAAATGTCCTTTCAATCAGTCAAAATAGCCCTTTGCCGCATACAGCTCAGCCATAAGAACAGCACCGCCTGCCGCTCCTCTGAGCGTGTTGTGCGAAAGGCAAACGAACTTATAATCGTACTGTGTATCTTCTCTTAAACGACCGATAGAAACCGCCATACCGTTTTCGAGATTTCTGTGAAGCTTAGCCTGGGGATAATTGTCCTCTTCAAAATAGTTGAGGAACTGCTTGGGAGCGGAGGGAAGCTCAAGCTCCTGCGGAGCGCCCTTGAAGTTCTTCCAGATGTCAAGAATCTCTTCCTTAGAGGGCTTATTTTCAAAGCTTACGAATACAGCCGCAAAGTGTCCGTTAGAAACGGGAACACGAAGGCACTGTGTTGTGATAGCGGGGGAGTCGGTTTTAACGATCTTTCCGTCCTCGATTTTGCCCCAAACTTTTAAAGGCTCCTGCTCGGACTTTTCTTCCTCGCCGCCGATGTAGGGGATAAGGTTGTCAACCATTTCGGGCCATGTTTCAAAGTTTTTGCCTGCGCCGGAAATTGCCTGATATGTGCAGGCGAGAACATTCTTGATTCCGAACTTTCTGAGGGGAGAAAGAGCGGGAACATAGCTCTGGATAGAGCAGTTCGACTTAACGGAAATGAAGCCGCGCTTTGTGCCAAGACGTTTTTTCTGTGCTTCAACGATAGCCATATGTTCATCGTTGATTTCGGGGATAATCATGGGAACATCGTCGGTGAAGCGGTTAGCGGAGTTGTTGGACATAACGGGGCATTCGTGCTTAGCGTAAGCTTCTTCGAGCGCCTTGATTTCGTCCTTTTTCATATCAACCGCACAGAAAACAAAGTCAACCTGCGCTGCGATTTTTTCGATGTCAGCTGTCGCGTCCATAACAATGATGTCTTCCATAGCTGCGGGCATGGGCTTTTCATCAATAAGCCATTTCTTTACAGCGTCCTTGTATTTTTTTCCTGCGGAACGGGGAGAAGCCGCGAGTACTGTAACCTTAAACCAGGGGTGATTTTCGAGGAGAACCGCAAAGCGCTGCCCTACCATTCCTGTTGCTCCGATAATACCTACCTTGTACTGTTTCATATCTTTCCTTACCTTTCTTCTTTCTTACATAGACTGCATAAAATGTGAAATATATGAAAAAAACCGACTCGTGGTCGGCTTCATCAAACAAAAAAATCTGATGATAGCACTCCATCGAATGATGACAGTCGCACATTTATTAAATGTACAACCAGCTCTGTAAGCTTCAGCGTTTACAGGCTTCGGCGAAAGCTCCTTTCGGCACGGCAACAGGCTGAACTGTTAGCGCCGCGCGTACTGATAGATTCCGCACCTCTATCTATATGCATTATTGTACCACATACATAACGCTTTGTCAACCATTTTGCGAAAAAAATTGCAATTTTGAACAGTTTTGTATGCGGCACTTGCAAAAGCTCTGCGATTATGTTATTATGTATTTATAATATCCATGCGGAGGGCAGTATTATGACAGATTTTGATATTGTAGTTATCGGTGCAGGTCCCGCGGGTGCAACGCTTGCGCGGCTTCTCGACGGACGAATGCGCGTGCTGATGGTGGACGGAAAAACCGATTCGGCGGATAGCTTCAGAAAGACCTGCGGCGGGCTTCTTTCTCCTGACGCACAGAAAACCTTCGCGGAATTTGATCTTACTCTTCCTAAGGATGTTATGGTTGATCCGCAGATCTTTTCGGTCAGGACGATTGACCTGCCTAAAAAGCTTGAACGGCATTATCAGCGTTTTTATATCAACCTCGACCGCCACAAATTCGATTTATGGCTGGAAAGTCTTGTTCCGCAGAGGGTTGAGCGCTTTATCGGGCGTTGCGTGAAAATCGGCAGGGAGGACGGCGGTTATCGCATACATTGCCGCGCGAACGACGGCGGCGAGTCGGTTTATACGTGCAGGTTTATTGTCGGTGCGGACGGGGCAGCCTCGGTGGTGCGCAGTTTTGTTTACCCGAAAAATAAGATTCGCCGTTATGTTGCAATCCAGCAGTGGTTTCACGATGAAAATCCGAATCCGTTTTACAGCTGCATTTTCGACCCCGAAACAAGCGATTGCTGCTCGTGGACAATTTCAAAGGACAGCTTTTTTATTTACGGCGGAGCATTTGCGCCAGCTCATTGCCGCGAGCAGTTTGAACGTCAGAAGCAGCGCCTTGCGGAGTACGGAATGAGCTTCGGAGAACCTCTTAAAACCGAGGCTTGTCTGGTTCTTCGCCCGAAATCCCCGTTTGATATTTGCACGGGAAAGGACGGAGCATTTCTTATCGGAGAGGCTGCGGGACTTATCAGTACAAGCTCTCTGGAGGGAATAAGCTTCGCTGTGAACAGCGCGGTGAAGCTTGCTGGTATTCTAAACAGCAGTTATGATAATGCAAACCGCCGCTATTCGCGCAGTTTGCTGTCAATGCGACTAAAAATACTTACGAAGGTGATAAAAACGCCCTTTATGTATGTCCCATTTTTACGTGGAATTATAATGAAAAGCGGCATAACTTCAATCAAGCTTATGTATACAAAGGAGAATGAATAAATGCAGATAATTCTTACCGAAGCTGAAAAAAGCGACCTTGCGCCGCTGAAAAAATTGTATAAGGAAGCCTTTCCGCTTCTTGAAAGAAAGCCGTTTCCGATGCTTCTTCGGCTGAAAAAGCAGGGAAAGACGGAGCTGCTTGCCGCGAAAAACGAAGCGGGCGAGTTCTGCGGGCTGATGATAGCGGCGGTTGACGGTGATTTTGTCCTGCTGGACTATTTTGCGGTACAGCCCGAAAAGCGGGGAGGCGGGATAGGCTCTCAGCTGCTTGACAGACTTCGCGAACGTTACGCGGGCAAGAAAATATTCCTCGAAATAGAGCGGGTTGAGTCCGGGCAGGGCGACCTTACCCAGAAGCAGCGCAGAAAAAGCTTTTACAAAAGATGCGGAATGACCGAAACAGGCGTTTTTTCACGGCTTGTGGGAATCGAAATGGAAGTACTTTCGTCGGGCTGCGAAATTACCGCCGAGGACTATTTCGCGGTACACAAGCATTACGAGGGCATATACGCGGAATTGCTCATAAAACCGCTCAACGTAGGGCAGGGGGAATAAAATGGACGAGCTTGATCTGAAGCCGATTGCGCACATACGCAGCGCCTTCCCCGAAAAATTCGGAATACCGCGCCAGAGCGGGCTTACCGAGCTTAAATCGGAAATTGTTTTCGAGCCGCAGTATCGCGTTCGTGAAGCTTTCCGCGGACTTGAGGGTTATTCGCATTTGTGGCTGATATGGCTGTTTTCACAGGCGATACGTGAGGAATGGTCGCCGACCGTCCGACCTCCGCGCCTTGGCGGCAACACGCGAATGGGTGTTTTCGCGACGCGTTCGCCGTTTCGCCCGAATCCGCTTGGCTTATCCTCGGTCAAGCTAAAAAAAATAGATTTTGAGCGGCATGATTCTCCTGTTCTGATTGTGAGCGGCGCGGATTTGCTTGACGGAACACCGATTTTCGATGTAAAGCCGTATCTTCCGTACACCGATTCTCACCCCGAAGCTTCGGGCGGCTTCGCCTTGCAGCAACTCAAGGGCTGTCTTAAAGTTGAAATTCCCGATGAGCTTTTGTTACAGGTACCGGTTGAGCTGCGGGACGGGCTTGTTGAAATTCTCGCCCAGGATCCGCGCCCGGCGTACCAGAACTTACCTGAGCGCGTTTATATGATGGCGTTTGCGGATTATGATGTTCATTTTCGCGTTGACGGAGAAATTCTCGTGGTTTGTGAAATTTGTCGGAGATAATTGCGAAAGTGCTTGCAAATGGTAAAAAAATGGTGTATAATGGATGTGTAATCCTTTACAATGATAAAAAGAAAGGAAATTTTATGAAAAAGAGAAGAATAGCAGCAGCTATGCTTGCCGCTTCAATTATCTTGTGCGCAGCAGGCTGTGACAATTCCGAAAAAGGCGCGGATACAACCGAATCGCAGTCGTCTGCTCTCGAACAGGACGCGGCTGCTCCTGTTGAGGAAAGCGGCTGGACATTCAGTCAGGTCGCAATGGGCGGCGGCGGCTTCGTAAGCGGTGTTTTTGCTACAAGCGAGGACGGTCTTTATTACGCGAGAACCGACGTTGGCGGAGCATACCGTTATAACACCTACGAGGACAGGTGGGAGTCGGTTTCTTATGACATCAGCGAGGAGGACAGAGGACTTCTCGGTATTGCGGGGCTTGCGTATGCGGAAGAAGAGCCGAATAAGCTCTGGCTTCTTGCGGGAACAAGCTATTTCAGCAGCGGTATGACCTGTCTGCTTATTTCGGAGGATTACGGCGAAACCTTTGAGCGCGTAAATCTGACCGAGATGATTAAGGCAGATGGAAACGGTATGGGACGCGGAAACGGCGAGCGTATCGCGGTTGACCCTAAAAACAGCGATATAGTATACGTTGGCGGCTTTTCGGGCGGACTTATAAAATCAACCGACGGCGGCAGAACTTTTTCTGCGCTTGATATGGGAACAAAAACTGAAACCGATAATGGAAACGGAATATGCAGCATAGTAATCGACCCGACATCGGGCGATGAAAACGGCTGCACAACAATTTATGCGGCGATCTCCCGTACACGCGAGCCGAATCTGTACAAATCGACAGACGGCGGTGCAACATGGACGGAGGTTGCGGACGCGCCGCAGGGCATTATGGTTCAGCGTATGAAGTACAACGGCGCAGGAAAGCTTGTTATGACCTACGCCGACGCGGAGGGACCGCATAACAATAACCGCACTTCGGGCGGCGTTTTCACGCTTGATACCGCGACAGACGTAATGACGGATATTTCCCCGACAAAATGCGGTTTCGGCGATGTTGTTGTTGATCCTGAGGATCCTGACAGAATGGTTGCCTGCACGGAGAATCTCTATGTGCTTCAGCCTAACGGCGCTTATGGCGACAGTTTCTACCGCACGACTGACGGCGGTGAAACGTGGGAAAACCTTAATGAAATAATGTCTCTTACCGACGGCGGTGTTGAATGGCTTGAAACAACGTCAATGCACTGGTGCAGCTCAATGTGCATCGACCCGAACGATACTGATAAGGTTATGGTTGTTTCGGGAAACGGTATTTTCTCCTGTGACGATATCTGGAGTGACGCTCCCGAGTTTTATTTCAGCGCAGTCGGTATCGAGGAAACCGTACCTTATGAAGTTGTAAGTATTCCCGATGGTCAGCTTGTATCTGTAATAGGCGACTATGACGGATTTATTCAGGACGACGCTGAGGAATATGGTATGGTTATGAGCAGCACGGCAGGTTCTATGACGGATATTGCCGTTGCGGGTCAGGAAACCGATATATGGGTAAAATGCGGCGGAAACAGCAGCACTTTCGGCTTCTGGTACTCTGAGGACGCGGGTGAAACATGGACGAATGTCCGCAGAACTCCGCTTGATGGAAAAAAGATCGCTTACGGTGGATCGGTTGCGGTGAGCGCGGACGGAAATACGTTCTACTGGGCACCCGAAAACGGCAGCTACATCTATTACAGCACTGATAAGGGTCAGACGTGGACAGCTTCCGAGGGCGGAGTCGGCGCAAAGCAGCTCGCAGCAGACCCTGTAAATCCCGATTATGTTTATGCGGCAAGCTCAGGTTCGTTCTATTTCAGCACTGACGGCGGTAAGACGTTTACAACAAATCAGACACTCTCCCTCTTCTCGGAAGCGCGACCCGTAACCGAGTGGGGCGTTGAAGGAAAGGTTTATATTGCGGCTATGGGGCTTCAGGTTTCTACCGATAACGGTCAGACCTTTACAAGGCTCGATTCCGTAGGCTACTGCGGCGCGGTAGGACTTGGAGCAGGTGAAACAGACGATTCGCCTTGTACGATTTGCATTTGGGGAAAGCCGAAGGATTGTGAAGAAACCGGGCTTTACTGGTCGGAGGACGAGGGTGAAACGTGGTCGAGAATCAACGACTCGCTCCACCAGTTCGGCGGACCGGGTAACGGCTATTTCGTAAGCGGTGATATGAACGTTTACGGGCGCGTGTATATGAGTACGGTGGGACTTGGCATAATTTACGGCGATATTAACTGAGGCGCGATTTCGCCGACCGAATGTTAAGGCGGCACTTACAGAATATTTCAACGGGCTGTTGCATAAAATGTTGCAACAGCCCGTTAATTATATAAAAGAAAACTACTTAACGATTTTGACGCCGATAACGGTAATATCATCATCGTCATTTTTCCCGGAGCTTAGCCGCAGCGCCTCGCCGATTGTATTGATTATCTTATCGAGATTGGCGTTTTTATCACGCATAACTAGCTGTTCAAGCCACGTTTCATCAAGCGCCGCGCCATCGCTTGTCATAATAATTACATCGCCTACCGCCACTGAAAATTGACTTTTCGTACCGTTAGCGGGCAGCCCCGAACCTAGCGGAAGCCCGCTGCCATCGAGCTTCGCGAAACTTTTTCCGCAGCGGATAAAGGTTTCCGCGCTGCCGGCCTTGTAAAGAGAAATCTCTCCGTTGTACAGATTTATGCGGCAGACGTCGAGCGTCGCGAAGCTCTCGTCAGATGATTTGACAAGCAGCGAGGTGTTCAGCATTTCAACCGAAGCGTCGAAATCAATCCCCGCTCGCAGCATTTTTGAGAGCATTGTACAGGTAAAAACGCTGTCGATACGCGCGCGGCTGCCGCTTCCCATACCGTCGGAAAGAATCATAAAAACGCTGCCGCGCCCGTCGTTGAAGCAGTCGCAGCAATCCCCGTTCTGTCTGTTCCCGTTCTTATTTTTTTGGAACATTTTGATCTGCGCATCGTAAAGCGAGCGTTCCGAAACGCAGATGTGGATTTTTTCGCCGTACTCCTGTATCATCGGCGGGTCAAGTTCCCTGCGTAACGCAAAAGCAAGCCGCGTCGAAAGTTCCTGCGGGTCGCAGTTGGGCAGCCCCTTTCCGTATATATCAAGCGTAAGCTGTCCTTCTGTATTGCATATCGCAAGCACAGAGGGGTTTTTTATGCCATTTTCCGTGAGAACATCTTCTGCAAGCCTTGCCGCCTGAACATCGTAAAGTTTCTCCGAGGAAAGCTCTTCGGACATTGAGCATAGCATTTTTTTCGTCGCATTAAGCTGCGCGGAAAGAACCCCACGCATTTCGCCAACCTTACGTGAAGCGGTTTCGGCTGCGCAGAAAGCGGCATATTGTCTGTTCAGCGACTGTGCAAGTTCGCGTCTGTTAGGACAGCTCACCGCAAAGCGGCCGCCCAGCATTTCTTCGTTCGCCAGCACTCCGTATCGTATACTGTTCACGGCTTTTCCGAGAATATCGCAGCTTGAATTGTAGTGGCTTCCCCAGCATTGCATATTATTTTTGCAGCTTCGGCAGACCTGTCCGACCGCGTTTTGATAAACCTGTGAAATGTCATGGACATTCTCCCTGTCGAGCGCTCTTGCGGTATTTTCTATTGCCTTATTCATTTCGCCGACCGCTTCACTCATGCTCTCAAGCTTCTCCCCGAAAGCGGAAAACGGCGCGGCGGCGGAAGCAACTGCGGCGGGACAGCGGTTGCGGAAAAACGGAATATACCGTTCGGGAATAATTGCACAGACCGTGCCGCATATCAGCGCAGCAGCCGAGCAGCTTGCCGTGTATTCGTCAGCACCTGTCAAAAGCATACCCGCTCCAACGGTGAAAATAAGCGCACAGCTGCGCGTAAGGCGGCTGAATTTCCCAAAGGCGCAGACGGCAAGAGAGCCGAGCGCGAGAATAATCGCTGAAACGGAAAAGCCCGCGTTTCCGATCGTAAGCCCCGCCGCCGAAAGCACGCCCATGTAGCAGGAAAATTCATGGCGGTATTGCGAAGCGATGAGAATTGCCGCCGCAGAAATAATGGTTCCGAGGTTCAGCGCGGCTGCCGAAACCGATGTAAAGCCTGCAATCAGAAGCGCGTACAGAATCCCGCAGACAGCAGGGAATAACGGCTGTTCGGAAAGCTCAGAGGGCTTGTCGGAATAAACCCTTATTGAGTCAAACGCAAAGGCTGAACCGCCGGCAATCACACCCAGACCGCACGCAAGCATTATATCGCTCACCTTTTCGGCGTTTACTATGTTTGCGAGCAGCACACTGACCGCCGTCGCTGCTGAAATTACAATGCGTGCAGCCGTCCCGCTCCTGCTTCCAAGAATAAGCCTTAGTGCGGTAAGCGCACCCATTGCCGTTATGTACGGGACAGCTGTTTCAAGGCTTCCCGTACAGGTGTAGCCTATTACCGCGCCCATAAAAGCGAAAATCGCCTCCAGCCCCCTCATTCCCGCCGAGAATGCTGCCGCAAATGGCGCAGGCGTTCCGAAAAGCCGCGTAGAGCCGAGCAGAAACGCTCCTCCTGCCATAAAAATTCCGCGTAAAAAGCTAATATCCCGTTCTTTGACAGCGGAACCGATTTCAATGCTTCGTTCCATTTTATCAAGTCCTTTCTTTTTAACTTATGACAATTATATATCGGAAAAGTCAAAAAGAATGTCAAAGAATGGGATATGTTATTTATTTTTCGGAAATCGTATTGCAAAGCTCAACAAAATCCTGCATTTTAAGCTCCTCCGGACGCGCTGTCGGCTTGATTTTACAAAGCTCCATCATTTTTGCAAGCTCGTTTTTTTCAATGCCAAGCGCGGCGGAGAGCGGGTTTATCATCTGCTTCCTGCGCTGAGCGAACGCGGCATGAACAAGCCGGAAGAAAAGCGGCTCGTCTTTGACGCTGTATTTCGGTTCAGCGGAAACGTCCAGCCGGATAACCGCGCTGTCAACGTTAGGCGCAGGCATAAAGCTGCCGCGGTTGACGTTAAACAGAAGTTTCGGTGTGCTATAATAGTTCACGGCGATCGTAACTGCGCCGCAGTCGCGTTCTCCGGGCTTTGCACAAAGCCGCTGCGCCGCCTCTTTCTGCACCATAACGGTTATCGCAGAAATCGGAAGCCGCTCCTCAAGCAGCCGCATAATTACGGGCGAAGTTATGTAATACGGCAGGTTTGCACAGACGAAAATCTCTTCAAAGCCGCCGAGCTTTTCGGCGATAAGCTGTTTCAGGTCAGTTTTCATCACGTCTGCAAAAACGATTTCCACGTTGCCGTACTCTGCGAGTGTTTCGGCTAAAATCGGTTTAAGTCCCTCGTCAATTTCGATTGCCAGCACCTTATCGCAGCGTTCGGCAAGCTCTTTTGTAAGAACGCCGATACCCGTACCGATTTCGATTGCCGCCGCGCCCTTTTTGCAGCCGCCCATTTCTGCAATTTTCGGGCAGACGGACGGGTTTATAAGGAAGTTCTGACCGAGCGATTTTGTAAACGAAAAGCCGTGCCTTGTAAAAAGCTCCTTTATCGTTCCGATATTTGTCAGCTGCATACGGTACACTCCTCGTTTTTTTCGCGGCTGTCCTTAGACGGCTTACGGAGAATGGAATTTTTCGGGAATGTCAGCTCACAGGGTATCGTGAGCTTCTCAGTCGCGTGGTTGGCGATTCTTACGCTCTCGCCCTTTTCGTTGAACATCTCGCTAGGCGAAAACTTAACAGGTTTCGCATTCGGCGCAAGGATTTCAAGCTCGTCGTCAAGCGTGAAATAGTTGCGCTGAGTCAAGTACATCACGCCGTCCTTACATCCGTTCACAACCCCGCAGAAGTCGTATTCGCGGTAATATCCGCTGTCCTCGTAGTGCTGTTCCGCGTCATCGTGGTTAAAGAAAAAGCCTGTGCAGTATGGGCGGTGGCTGACCTTATACACTTCGTCGAGAACCCATTGCGGCGCGGGTTCATTTTTGTAAGCCGCGTCAAGCGCTCCGCGGTAGGCGTTGGTGACGGTTGCAACATAATAAGACGACTTGGCGCGACCCTCGATTTTAAGGCTTGTAACGCCCGCGGCGAGAAGTTCGCGGACATGGTTTATCATACAGAGATCCTTCGCGTTGAGAATATACGTTCCGCGCTTGTCCTCGAAAATCTCGAAATCCTGACCCTGACGCTTTTCCTCGGTAATAAAATACCTCCAGCGGCACGGCTGAGCGCAGGCACCCCTGTTCGCGTCGCGGTCGGCTAAGTACTTTGAGAGCAGACATCTGCCCGAAAACGAAACGCACATTGCCCCATGCACAAAAGCTTCAATTTCCATATCGGCGGGGATATTGTCGCGTATCCTTTTTATTTCAGTAAGGCTTGTTTCCCGCGCAAGAACGATTCTCCGTGCGCCGAGCCTGTAAAGCTCATTCGCGGTTTCGTAGTTCATTATACCGACCTGTGTTGACATATGGATATCAAGCCCCGGCGCGTATTTCTTGACCATTGCCATAACTCCGATATCGGCAGCGATCACCGCGTCAATACCTGTTTCCTGCGCCTGACGTATAAATTCGGGGAACTGTTCCGCCTCGTCGTTTGTCGGAACAGTATTGCAGGTAAGGTATACCTTTACGTTTTTTCCGTGAGCAAAATCAACCGCCCTTTTAAGCTCGTCCATACTGAAATTCTTAGGGTTTGCGCGCATACCGAAGTTCTGACCTCCGAGATATACCGCGTCGCAGCCGTAGTCAACCGCTGCTTCAAGACATTCGTAATCCCCCGCAGGGGAGAGAAGCTCTGCCATTTTATTTTTCCTTTCACAGACATCACCGCACCTCGGCAGAAGTGCGGTAAATTTGTTATTTATTCAAGTTCGGCGTAATCGTCGTCAGTACCTGTAAGACCCGCCTTAACAAGGTTTGCTTCATGTTCCTCGTGTGTTGTCGCGTAGAACACTTCGCCGGTTTCTTCATTAGCGCAGAAGTAGTAATAGTTCGTGTCAGCCGCGTTAAGCACCGCGTCAATTGCGTCAAGTCCGGGGTTGCAGATCGGACCTGCGGGAATACCCTTGCAGACGTAGGTGTTGTAGGCATTGTTGTAGCGGCTGAGTTTTGATGAATCGGTAAGATACGGCTTTATATCGTTTTCAACGTAAAGCGTGGTAACGTCCGACTGTAAATACGGGAACTCCTCCGAGTTGCGGATACGGTTGAGGAAAACGCTTGCAACGTAATACATATCGTCGACGCTCGCCGCTTCCTTCTGAACCATCGAAGCGATAGTAACAACCTCGTCGAGAGTCATATTCATCTCGCCCATCTGCTTGTACATGATCTTCGTCATTTTGTCGTTGAAGTTCGAGTACATTTTCTTAGCGGCAGTTTCCGCATTTTCAATTTCTCTTTCGCGCTGTGCAGCCTGTGCCTTATCCTGCTCTTCCTTTGAGTCATATTTTATGGTCTGAGTGTCGAGAACCGCATAAAATTCGTAGGTGTCGGGGAAGAGATACCCTTCAAGCTGATTATACTTAGCGGACTTAACCGAAAGCCGCCGCTCAAAGTCGTAGTTGTTCTGGATAGTCTTGTAGCATTTTTCAAAATCTGCCGCGTAGCATACCTTGTTCTCTTCGAGAAGCTGACCGATTTCTTCCGCGGTCATACCCTCGGAAATACGAAGCGTGACCGTCTTTGTTTCAGTCGATAGGCTCTGGAGCGTTGAGAAAATCGTCGGATATGACATAGTTGAGCTTAGCGTGTACGTTCCTGCGTAGAAGTTGTCGCTTTTTCCCATCAGTTTTCCGAATTCCTTGAAAAAATTCGGCGATTTTATTATATTATTTTCGCTTAAAATTGCCGCAACAACGTCTGTATTCGCATTTTCGGGAATTTCAATATCAAGCTCAAATTCAGTTGTCGCTATTCCCGTAAGGTCGAGCGCGAATGTTACAATATAAGATGAAATATAGGCTGAAACACTGATTATAACGACTGAAAGAAAAGCTCCGAGGAGAATATATGCGAAAGTGCGCGTGCCTAGTCTTTGCCGTTCGTATTTCGCACGCATTTCCGAGATTTCACGGCGGCTGCGGCGTTTTTCATCAATTTCTTCGTCCTCGTCGTCCTCGTCGTCCGTTTCTTGCGTAAGCTCCGCCGTCCTTGAAGGGCTTGTGCGGACCGAACCGATTTCCATCATCTGCGTTGCGGCGTTGTCGTAATGAACCATACCCTTTGCAGGTTTGATATCCTCCGCGTCAAATGAAGGCTCGCTTTCGGTTTCCCGCTTTTTTGCAGGTGTCTTTCGTTTCGGTGGCTCCTCGGTTTTTACAGCCGCCTGCGCTGCGAGAGTTGACGACGTTTTTTTCTTTTTATTTTCAATTGAAAATAAAACAGCCGAAAGGTCGTCGTCGCTCACGCGCTGCCTTTTTTCAGGCGCGCTTACCGTCGAAGCAGGTTCGGGCGTGTCCGAGCCGCTATGTAAAAAAGCGGCAAGGCTTTCTATATTGTCAAAATCTTTTTCTTCCAAAATTACCCCTCCTGTCTGAGGTTGTCGTAAATCATGTCCTCGGTAACAAGTATGTCAACGTTAAGGTCATGCTCCTCGCGGAGAACTGCTCCGATAAATTCGTTGTAACAGATTCCGATTGACGTTCCGTTGTACGCGCGCAGAAAACGGTCATAGTATCCCCCGCCGTAACCTATCCGATAGCCGCTTTTATCAAACGAAAGCGCGGGAACGATGCAGACTGTTCCAAAAAAATCAGTTATTTCATCATCGCCGATCGGTTCGGGGATACCGAAAGCACCCGTTTTGGTATCGTCGGGTCTTTCAAGTCGGAAAAACCGCATATCTTTTCCCTTGCAGCGCGGCGCGTATACGCTTTTTCCCCCGTCAATCAGCTCGGAGATGAGCCGGCGCGTTCCTACCTCAATATCCGTTGAAATGTAGCAGAGAATATTTCCTGTGTGCATTAACTGCGGAAGCTGTACTATATTATTGTATATAGCTTCGTCTTTTTTTTGCATGGTATTTTTGTCCATACTTCTCCGCCGCTGTAAAAGCTCGGCGCGAAGTTCTTTTTTGCTTATTTGCATTGCAGCGAAGCCCTCACCTTGTCCGCTTTCGGCTTCCCCGCAAGTATTTCAGCAAGCGCAAGTCCGAATTCGACAGCCGCTCCGGGACCCTTAGCAGTTATGAAATTCCCATCGCGTACTGCAAGGTCGCTGCAAAGTTCCGCCCCCTCAAGGAAATCCTCAAATCCAGGAAAGCACACGGCTTTTTTTCCTTTGAGCAGCCCCATTTTGCCGATAATTGACGGCGCAGCGCAGATTGCGGCTATGTATTTTCCGTTTTCAGCGCAGTATTCGATTGCCTCGCGTACAGTGGGGCTTTTTTCAAGGTTGAGCGTTCCGGGCATTCCGCCGGGAAGAACTATCATATCAAGCTCATCGCTCAGAATAAGCTCCTCTTCGGTAATATCGGGAACAACCGCAATGCCATGTGCGCCGACAATAACATCGTCGCCTATTCCGACCGTGACAACTTCTTTTTCGCTCCGTCTTAAAATGTCAATCGTAACGATAGCTTCTGTTTCTTCAAAACCGTTCGCCAGAAAAACGTATACCATAAAATAACCTCCGTTACACAATGTTTACTGAAAATTTTTCTTCCATAAAGCAGGGGTAGTACGACTGCTTCGCCTTGCGCAGATTTTCCTCGCCCATATCCTCTTCGCGGTTGATATACCGTGCATCCGAGCAGTTATTGATTACGAACTGTTTGTTTATCATCGGGTAAGTACCCTGAATATCCGTCAGCGCCTTTTCGACATGAACTACGGCAGTGTCGCTGTTCACGCGCTCACCGAATGAAAACGCCTGCACCTTTCCGTTTACACGCAAAAGCCCGCCGAAGTAATCCAGCTCGGAATAATTCCGCAGACCTGTCCTTACAGCGCAGATTTCGTCGCGCTTGTCGCTGTCGTCAACGCCGTTTATGCAAACATTCCGTTCGCACCACTCGTCGTTCATTTCTTCACATTCCGCTATATTTTCAGGCGTTATAGGCTCGTAAACCCAGTCGTTTTCGCTGAACCGCGCTATGTGATTGCGTTTTGCATGGTACTTTTTCCCGCGAAGCTCCGCTAAATCCTCGCGGCTGTATATATAGTCGTAAAAATCAACGCTTGTGTCAACCTGCGCTCTTTCGCCGTAGATTTCCTTAAGGGTAAGCATCGAAAGCTTGTTCATAGTTGTGAAATAAAAAGGAACAGAAGCCGCTTTACAGTAGCTTTTGAGTTCATGCAGAGCCTGACTTATATCACCGCGCCCGGCAGGAAAATAAAGTCCCTCCGAGTTTGTAATGAACAGGAAATCGCCGAATCGGCAGATTTTTATATCGTAAATATCACGCCAGCAGAATATATTTCCGAAGGTATATTCACAGCCGCGAAAGTCGGAAAAGCCAAGCAGTTCCTTAACCCAAGCCTTATCGGGAAGGGTCGGCGTTTTAAATTCAAGCATTGTTTTTCTCCGTAATGGTTGTAATTTCGTTGAGAATGTCACGGTGTATTTCATCGACAGTTCTCGGTTTTTCACCGCTGCTGCACGGGATAATTACCCACCCGCAGCGCTCACCTACGTACCGTGCCGCTTCACGGCATTGTTTTAAGAAGTCTACATTTCTTTCGTGAACGTCCTTTTTACTCTCGTCGCCGCCGTAACGTGCGGAGAGCAGCTTCTGTGAAATTTCAACGGGCATATCAAGAAAAATCGTTTTATCGGGGCGGGGAAGACCGAGCTTGACATATTCAAGATCAAAAAGCCAGTCGAGATATTTGTCCCATTCAGCCCTGTCCAGCTTCGTCATCTGATAGATAGCGTTCGATGTGACATACCGCGCTGAAATTACAGGCAGTCCGCTCGTATAAAGTGCTTCCCAGTGCGTTTTATAGCTTGTGTAGCGGTCAACAGCATACATCAGGCTTGCCGAATACGCGCTTATCGAGGGATCTTTCTCGTGAAAAACCCCCGCGAGATAGCTGCTGATGATTTTGCCGCTGTCTGTATTATAATACGGAAAGGTTATAAAATGTGCGTTTGTAAAATTTTCCTTTAGAAGTTCAAGCTGCGTGGATTTCCCGCAGCCGTCAAGTCCTTCAACAACGATTAGCATACTTTCCTCCGAATAACACTTACTCCATTTCATTTTACCACATTTGCCCGTAACAGTCAAGGGAAAGCGCGACTTTTTTCGCAGACGAAAAAGGATATGCTTTTTTCGTCATTTATAACAATTTTTTCAACCGTTATAGCGAATTATACAAAGGTTTTGTATAAATTTTGGCAATTTGTAGAGCAAAAAAAGTCAAAAATCGAAAAATATCACTTGATTTATTGTTTTATTTATGGTATAATGCTTGTAAATAGATGTTTGCCGATGCTGTATAAGCTTTACAGCATTGATTTATTAAATCACGCTTATTTTCTTGTGCATTCTGCACATATCATAGGGAGGTTATTATATGAAATCGATCGGTGCGAAAATTCTTATCACGTGTATTCTTATGGTTGGAGTTTCGCTTGCTGTACTTGGCACATTTTCATGCATTATGACATATTCCGCAACGGTAAGCCTTGCGGAAAGCAGTATGGAAAGTGCGGTTAAAATTGCGTCAGAGCGCGCTGAATGGGAAATGACTTCATATATGAATGTCGTAAAGGAAATGGGTAAGAATAAGTACCTTTCTGATACACGAATTTCTATCGGTGAGATTGCGGAAATACTCAGCGAGAGCAGCGATATGTTCGGTTTCCAGAGCGCTACCGTTGCGGGATTGGACGGTAAGGCTCTTGACGGAAATAACTATTCCGATATGGATTACTACAAGAGCGCAATGCAGGGTAAAACCATCATTACCGAGCCTGAAATCTCACCCTTTACAAATGAAATGGTTATGATGATCGCAGGTCCTATCTGGAAAAACGGTATCGTTGACAGCGAGGTTGTCGGCTGTATCATGGTTGTTCCCGATACCGAGTTCCTTAACGATATTATGCGTACAATTAAAATAAGCGAGAATTGTAAGGCGTATATAATCGATCAGGACGGGGATACCATTGCTGATAACGATACACAGGTCGTTCTTGATGGAGAAAATATTGAAGAAATGGCAAAGACTGATTCGGGTTATGCTGAAACTGCTGCTATGCATACTAAGGTAAGAGCCGGCGAAACAGGCTTCGCTAAGTATACCGAAAACGGCGAAATCCAGTACGCAACGTACACTCCTATCAATAATACAGACGGTTGGTCGCTTGTCGTTTACGCTCCTAACAGCGATTATATGGAGGGAACTGAACAGGCCATTATCCTTACAATAGTTGTTCTCCTTTTTGCATGCGCGATTTCAACTGTCTTATCGGTAAACCTCGGTAAGACTATCGGTCGTGCGGTAAGGCTTTGTACCGAGCGTATCGAACAGCTTTCGCATGGCGACCTCTCCAGCCCTGTTCCGCAGATCAATACGAAGGACGAAACACGCAGACTTGCGGATTCAACGTCGATTACGGTTAATATGCTCAACAGCATTATCAAGGATATCGGACGTGTTCTTGAAGCAATGGCAGCAGGTAACCTTAACGTTGATACATCGCAGAACGAGCGAGTTTATGTAGGAGATTGCACACAGCTTCTCGTGTATATTAAGGACATAAATAAAAAGCTTAGCGCAACCATGGCGAATATCGGAACATCTTCCGATCAGGTCGCTGCCGGCTCGGATCAGGTTTCTGCCGGCGCTCAGGCACTTTCACAGGGCGCAACTGAACAGGCTTCTTCCGTTGAAGAACTTGCTGCGACAATAAGTGTTGTTTCGGATATGATTAACAAAAATTCGGGCGACGCACAGCATGCTACCGAAAAGACAAATGAAGCGGGCGAAAAGCTTATGGAAGCAACCGTCCAGATGCAGCGCCTCATCGGTGCTATGGAAGAAATCAGCACGTCTTCCGACGAAACGAAGAAGATTATCAAGACAATCGAGGATATAGCCTTCCAGACCAACATTCTTGCGCTTAACGCGGCTATTGAAGCGGCGCGTGCAGGCGACGCGGGCAAGGGCTTTGCGGTAGTTGCAGACGAGGTAAGAAATCTTGCCGCTAAGTCAGCCGAGGCTGCACAGAATACTACAAAGATGATTGAGGATACCGTGCTTGCAATCGAAAACGGTAACAGCCTTGTGAACGAAGCGGCGGATATGATGGGCAAGGTTAAGGACGCAGCAATGGAGGTTACCGAAATAACAGCCCGTATCTCCAATTCGACAAATGAGGCTGCCGAGTCTATCCGACAGATTTCAGCCGGAATCGAGCAGATTTCGAGCGTTGTTCAGACGAACTCAGCAACAGCTGAGGAATCAGCAGCTGCTTCTGAGGAACTTTCCGCGCAGGCAACAAATCTTAACGAGCTTGTTGGTGCGTTTACCCTCCGTGAGGATAACTGAACTTGTGCATAATATGATAAAAAAACCCGCCTATGGCTCTTTCCATAGGCGGATTTTTTGTGTTTGTGCTGCATAAAAATATTTTTCCCCCTTGACAAATCTTATTCACTGTGTTATACTATATCTAGGTTAGCGAACGCTAACTCGAATAAGCCGCGTTTGTGGCAGAATTAAAGTGTAGTTCATAGCCGCGGGTTAGCGAACGCTAACTGAAAAAGGAGTGATAATATGTTAGAGATGGAACATAGGGATTTCGGTCGCAGGCTTGCGTTTCATACCGCGCCGACGCTGCTTGGAATAAAGTGTGCAAGCCTTGTTGGTCTGCCGTCAGACGAGCTTGATATAGAACAAAATTCGGAGTATTTTAACAGCAGGGCAGGGCAGAAGGGACTGAAATGCAAGGTTTTATGCAGCTGCAAAAGCAGGAAGCAAGTGCTTATATACAGCGAAGCTTTGATGGAAAAACGGTTAGCCGATCCTGAGGTCAGGAGAGTGCTTCGCCGCAGCGGTTATCGCGATTATTTCACAGTTGATGAGTGCCTGAATCGTCTTTCTGAACGGATACGCGAAAGTAAGGTTTTCCCGCACGAAATAGGAATATTTCTTGGCTATCCGTTGGAGGACGTGGTTGGATTTATCGAAAACAGGGGCGAGAATTTTAAGTTCTGCGGGGCTTGGAAGGTTTACGGAAGCGTGGAGAGCGCAAAGCGAACCTTTGAAAATTACAACAAGTGCAGAAAATTTCTGTGCAATAAATTAAACGAGGGCGCTGATATTTATCAGGCACTCAGAATATCATAGGAGGTTTTTTATGAAAACAGCAGTTATTTATTGGAGCGGTACGGGTAATACCGAGGCAATGGCGCAGGCAGTAGCAGAGGGCGCAGGAGTTGAAGCATTAAGCGTGTCGATATTTTCAGGCAGCATTGACGAGTATGACGCGATTGCTTTCGGCTGCCCTGCTATGGGCTCGGAGGTCCTTGAGGAAAGCGAGTTTGAGCCTTATTTTTCGGCAATTGAGGCTAAGTTGAGCGGTAAAAAGGTTGCACTTTTCGGTTCATACGGCTGGGGTGACGGCGAGTGGATGAGAAGCTGGGAGGAACGTGTAAAGGAAGACGGCGCAATTCTTGTAAATGGCGAGGGAGTTATTGCGAATGAGTTCCCGTCCGACGACGACCTGGAAAAATGCAAGGCGCTCGGAAAAGCGCTTGTTTCGTAAATTCATTTTAATAAATAAAAAACTTTCGGGCGAGGTGATCTTGCCCGAAAGTTTTTTAGGTTGATATATCTTTTTATTTCTTCCTTGTTGTGTAGATCGTTGTTGCTTCAGCCACACTAAGAGATGTCCATTTTCCGTTTACATACGCTTTAACGCCATACTTGTAAACATTTCCCGCGGTAAGTCCCTTAATTGTGTAGGAAGTCTTTTTGGTGGATTTTTTAACAGTCTTGTAGTTTGAACCAACAAGCTTGCATACGCGATACTTAGTAGCGCCCTTAACCTTATTCCATTTCAGCTTTACGTTACCATTACTCTTAACGGTATAGGATACTTCGGGCTTTCTCTCAACGGACTTTTTAGCTTTAAAGTCAAGTTCAAAGTCGCCCTTTGTGTTTCCGCCGGTAGCGAAGATCATGTAGTAGTTACCCTTTGGAAGGTCTTCAACTGTGAACTCAAATTCTCTGGAGTCATACTTAGAGTTTCTTGTGAACCAGAAGTCGTTTGCGTCATAGTACATAACGTCGTCGTCGTTAAAGAGGAATACGCAAATGCCGTTTCCGCTATTATATGTTTCAAAAAGTTTAGCTACAGTACCTTTTACGGTGATAGTATCTTTCTTTTTGAGAGTAAACTTGTATGGTGCGAAAGCGATAGAACTTCCTGTGTTCTTAATACGATTAAAAGTCTGCTTTTCAAGAACGACGTGGTTTGTTACATCCAGTTTTAATGAGTTAGGCTTTGCATAATCGAGTAAATCGTAAATGTCATAGCCTGCAAAAATCTCTTTGCCGTATACAAAGTTATAAGTGTATGTATACGCACTTGCCGGGATTACTGTTGCTGAAATAAGCATAACAGCAGCCAGAATCACACTTAAAAATTTTTTCATAAGGATACCCCCATTTTTTTATTCCGAAAATACGGTAATTTAATTATATATTATTTTACATAATTTGTCAATACTTTTATATGTTTTTTCAAAGGTTGTATAAAAATAAGACATTATCACTCCGAATGTTCATCGTAATAATCCTCCGTATCGTAGTAATCCCAAAAATCGTCGTAATTGTCGTAATAAAAATCATCGGCGTTACTATAATCCGAAACGTTATATTCATCGTCATTGGACGGAATGTAGTTGGCATAATACTGGTTAGATCTAATTTTTTCAAGACTCGCGATCAGAACACGCCCGTCGCCGCAAAGCGCGTAACGATAATGAGTGCCGCTGAATGTGTAAATCTTTCCCTTTGAGTCTGAAAAGCTGACCCCGTGTTTTTTCAGCTCGTTCGAGTAAGTATAAAGAGAAACTTTCTTCGCATAAATATGCTTGCCCCAGCTTGTGTTGTCAATATCATCTTCCGACAATCCTTCATACGGCGGGTTGGATTTGATTTTTTCCAGCCGTGCCTTCTCCGCCTCCTGTTCCGCTTTTTTAACGTTTTCAAAATACTCCTCGCATTTTCGCGTTATCTCATTCTCGCGCGCTTTTAAATTGAGAATATACTCCGACATATACCCCGAATATTCATCAGTAAAATATGCGAGGTCGGTCTTAAATTTTTTTAGGTGATAATCTCTTAGTTTGTTTGTTGTTATGAGGCTATTTAGATCCGAATCAAATTCGAGAATATTAACAAGCGCAAGCAAGCTTTTATCGTCATACGCTGACCAATACATAAATGCGTTATTTTGCGCTTTTTTATATTTTTTATTTTCAATCAATGATATGGTTGACGAGTATAAACTTTCCTTTTGCCGCTGTTCGTTTATATTATGTATTGCTGCAATTCCAACTGCAATAATAATAACGACTAAAATAATCCGTAGCGGCTTTTTTTTAGCATTTGTTTTATTTTCCAATATTCTCACCTCACCCTAATTATACCATATTACTTAATACAAGTAAAGTAGGTTGTCCTGAAAAAGACGCAACAATTTTCAAAAAAGGTATTGACATAAAGTCAGCTTTAGGTGTTATAATGATGTTATTAAAAAAGAAAGGAATGAATTTTATGAGCAAAAACATTCTTGTTATCTCAGCAAGTCCGCGAAAGGGCGGTAATTCCGATGTTCTCTGTGATGAGTTTATGCGCGGGGCTGCCGAAAGCGGGAATAACGCTGAAAAAATACGTATTTCTGAAAAGAAAATCGGCTATTGCATGGGCTGCGGGGTCTGCCACGAGGCACATAAGTGCTTCCAGAACGATGATATGGCTGAAATTCTCGATAAGATGGTTAAAGCGGACGTTATCGTTCTTGCAACGCCCGTCTATTTCTACACGATGGACGCTCAGCTTAAAACGCTTATAGACCGCACCGTTCCGCGCTATACCGAAATTTCCGACAAGGATTTCTATTATATAGCAACCGCTGCCGACGCTGACGCAGATATGCTCGAACGGACAATCAGCGGCTTGCGCGGATTTACCTGCGAATGTCTTAATAATCCGAAGGAAAAAGGTATTATACTCGCGGCTGGTGTCTGGCAGAAAGGTGAAGTCAATTCAACAGAATATATGCGTAAAGCCTACGAAATGGGCAAAAACGCATAACGGAGGTAAATATGAATACATTTGTTTTAAACAGAAAAGCAGCGCTCGCTAAAACCCTTATCGCCGTTACAGGAATTGCCTGCGCGGTCGCACTTCCGCAGCTTTTCCACATGATAGGAAGCGTTTCGGGAACAGGTTCCGCTATCGGCGCAGCGCTTCTCCCTATGCAGCTCCCCGTATTTCTTGCGGGTATTCTCGGCGGACCTGCCGCAGGACTTTTCGCCGGGGCATTCAGTCCGCTTGTAAGCTTCGCAATTTCGGGAATGCCGAACGCAGCGGTTCTTGCATTTATGGTGATTGAGCTTGGCGTGTACGGGCTTGTTTCAGGACTGCTCTCCCGTACAAAAATGAACAGCTTTGCCGCGCTTGTTTTAACTCAGGCTTCCGGACGCGCTGTGCGGGTGTTAGCGATGATTGCGGCAATTTACCTTTTCGGTAATACCGGACTTACTCCTGCCACTATCCCTGAATTTATTACGGCCGGCATTTTCGGCGTTCTTATTCAGTGGGCGGCTGTTCCGTTTCTTTCCGAACGTCTGGAGCGTGTAAAGAAGCTTTATGAGTAATGTTGAAAAAGCGAAAGAGAGGCTTTTGAACAGCAGCTTAACCTGCGTTTTGTACAAGGGCGAAAAGTACTATACGAGCGGCGAAAGGGGCGTTTCTCCTATGCTTTCCTGGTTATCAGACGGTACGGAGCTTATTGGCTTTTCGGTGGCGGATAAGGTTGTCGGAAAAGCGGCGGCTATGCTTTTCGTCTGCGCAGGAGTTACCGAGGTTTTCGCTGTAGTTATGAGCAGGGCGGCGGCTGATTTTCTCGATAGCCGCGGGGTTAGGTATTCCTACGAAAAAATGACCGAAAAAATAATTAACAGGAAAGGCGACGGCGTTTGTCCGATGGAGCTCGTCGTTGCGGATATTGATGATGAAACGCTCGGAAAAGCAGCGATTGAAAAGCGGTATAACGAGTTGAAAAATGAAAGGAAATAGGATATGAAAAAACTAGGCTTTGGCTGTATGCGGCTTCCAGTTCTGGGTAAGGACGACCAGACGGCTTTTGATTATGACCAGTTCAATAAAATGGTTGACAAGTATCTCGAACGCGGATTTACATATTTCGATACCGCGTATATGTACCACGATTTTAAGAGCGAATGCGCGCTGAAAAAGGCTTTGATCGAGCGCCATCCGCGAGAAAAATATCTTGTTGCCGATAAGCTTCCGACAATGTTCTTGAAAGAAAAAGCGGATATGGCGCGTATTTTTAATGAACAGCTCGAAAAAACGGGCGCAGGATATTTCGACTATTATCTATTACATTGCCTTAATGTTGAGAATTACGCGACTGCTCAGCGGCTTGACGCATTCGGATTTGCACAGGGAATGAAAAAAGCGGGAAAAATTAAGCGCGTCGGTTTTTCCTTCCACGACACAGCCGAGCTGCTTGACGAAATTCTGACTGCACACCCCGAAACGGAATTTGTACAGCTTCAGCTTAACTACCTCGATTGGGAAAACGAGTCGGTCCAGTCGAGAAAATGCTATGAAACTGCGCGAAAGCACGGTAAGGATATAATCGTAATGGAACCCGTAAAGGGCGGAACGCTTGCTAATGTTCCTCCGACAGCGGAAAAGCTGTTTAAGGAGCGCGAGCCGGAAATGTCTGTTTCGTCATGGGCAATTCGCTTTGCGGCGAGCCTCGACGGTGTTATAATGGTTCTTAGCGGAATGAGTAATATTGAACAGCTTACCGACAATACAGACTATATGGCTGACTTTAAGCCGCTTACAGCTGATGAAAAGGCGGTGTGTTTAAAAGTTCGCGACATTATAAACGATTCGATTGCCGTCCCGTGTACTGCCTGTCGTTATTGTACAGACGGCTGCCCGATGAATATTCCGATTCCCGATTATTTTGCGCTGTATAACGCAGAGCTTCAGGAAATCGAAAAGTCGTTCACGGTTCAGACTACCTATTACGATAATCTCATTCAGAACCACGGAAAAGCTTCCGACTGTATCGAATGCCGCCAGTGCGAGCAGCATTGTCCGCAGCATATCAGCATTGTCGATAATCTTAAAAAGGTCGCGGCGAAATTCGAGCAGTGATTCTTCACAAGAATATAAAAATGCGCCATGCACGATCGAGTGCATGGCGCATCAGACTGTCGAAAAAAACGAAAAGAGAGAAAAATAGAAATTGGGGACGCCGTCCCCAAACCCCTGCCAAAGGGAATTATTCCCTTTGGAATCCCATTTTTTGCTGCAAATTGCACCGATCTATCAGGTCGATAATCTTGCAAAACGACACTATACTCTCCAAAACAGGTTTTTCAACAAGCTGATGCGCCATGCACGATCGAGTGCATGGCGCATTTTTTGATTCATTTCTTATTTTTTAAGAGCCTCTATTGATTCCATAATCTTGCTCATTTTCTCCTGAGCCTTAGCGAGCTTAGCGCGCTCGTTTTCTACCTGCTGAGCAGGTGCTTTCGCGAGGAAGCCGGGGTTGTTGAGCTTGCCCGAAAGGAAGTCGATATCCTTCTGAGCGTTCTTCTTCTCCTTTTCAAGGCGCAGAAGCTCCTTTTCTGTATCGACCAGTTCGCCCATAGGCATAAATACTCTTGCTGCCGCGGTTACGACTGTAACCATTCCGTCGGAAGCGTTTACCTTTTCCGCAATTTCAAGTTCTCCCGCGCCCGCAAGTCTTTCAAAGAATACACGGCAGCTGTCAAAGAGGGCAGTGTCGGCGGTTTCGATGTGCATAGAAACCTTCTTTGACGGCGGAACGTTAAGCTCGTTGCGCTGAACTCGAACAGCCTTGATAGCGTCGATAATTTTCGTGAACGCTTCGGCTTCATCAGCGTAGTTCAGCTTTTCGTCATATTCACACCATTTCGCAATCATAATGCTTTCGGGCTGGTCGGAAACAGGCATAGACTGCCAGATTTCCTCGGTGATGAACGGCATAAACGGGTGGAGCAGCTTAAGAACGCCCTGCATAACGTAAACGAGAACATTCTGCGCGGCTCTCGCGGTTTCGCCGCCAGCCGCGATTCTCGGCTTTGTAAGCTCAATGTACCAGTCGCAGTAAACATCCCAGATAAAGTCGTACAGCTTTCCGATAGCGATACCGAGCTCGAACGCTTCGATATTGTCCGTAACCTCGCGTACAAGCTTGTTGTAAAGCGTAAGAATCCACTTGTCCTCAATCGGGAGAGTTTCGGGAAGAACAGCCTTTTCCATATCTTCGGGCAGGTTCATAAGAATGTAGCGCGAAGCGTTCCAGAGCTTATTCGCAAAATTTCTCGAAGCGGTAACCTTTGTATCTGTCCAGCGCATATCGTTTCCGGGGCTGTTGCCCGTAACGAGGGTGAGTCGGAGAGCGTCCGCGCCATACTTGTCGATGACCTCAAGCGGGTCAACACCGTTACCGAGCGATTTGCTCATTTTTCTGCCCAGTTCGTCGCGTACAAGACCATGAATCAAAACGTGTGAGAACGGCTTAACGCCCGTGTGCTCAAGACCGGAGAAAATCATTCTCGCAACCCAGAACGGGATAATATCGTAGCCTGTTACAAGCGTGTTTGTCGGGTAGAAATACTTCAGATCCTCGGTATTTTCAGGCCAGCCGAGTGTAGAGAACGGCCAGAGAGCCGAGCTGAACCATGTATCGAGCGTATCCTCGTCCTGAACCATTTTCGCGCCGCACTTCGGGCATACCGAAACGCCGTCCACGTTGATTTCCTCATAGCCGCACTCGTCGTTAGTGCAGTAGTACGCGGGAATACGGTGACCCCACCAGAGCTGACGGGAAATACACCAGTCGCGGATATTCTCCATCCAGTGCAGGTAGCCGTTTTCAAAGCGCTGTGGAACATATTTAAGCTCGCCGCTCTTTACAACGTCGATAGCTGGCTGAGCAAGCTCCTTCATCTTAACGAACCACTGCTTAGAGCATTTCGGTTCTACGACAGTGTGACAACGCTGGCAGGTTCCGACATTGTGAACGTGTTCCTCAACCTTGACGAGAAGTCCCTGCGCTTCGAGGTCGGCAACCATCGCCTTTCTCGCCTCGTAGCGATCCATTCCCGCATATTTTCCGCCGTATTCTGCGTTGATCGTAGCGTCGTCGTTCATAACGTTGATTACGGGGAGGCTGTGACGTAAACCTACCTCGTAGTCGTTCGGGTCGTGAGCAGGCGTAATCTTAACAACGCCCGTTCCGAAATCCATTTCAACGTATTCGTCGGCAACAACGGGGATTTCGCGGTCGGTGAGCGGAAGTTTTACCATTTTTCCGACAATATTCTTGTAGCGTTCATCGTCGGGGTGAACCGCAACAGCAGTATCGCCGAGCAGCGTTTCGGGACGTGTGGTAGCGATTTCGACAAAGCCGCTTCCGTCCGCGAGAGGGTAATTGATGTGCCAGAAGCTGCCCGCCTGTTCTTCATATTCGCATTCGATATCGGAAATTGATGTCTTACAGTTCGGACACCAGTTGATTATACGTTCGCCGTGGTAGATAAGACCTTTGTTATAAAGGTCGATAAATACCTTCTGTACAGCCTTTGAGCAGCCCTCGTCAAGCGTAAAGCGCTCTCTGTCCCAGTCGCAGCTTGAACCGAGCTTTTTGAGCTGTTCAACGATTCTTCCGCCGTAAACGCGCTTCCATTCCCATGCTCTTTCAAGGAAGCCGTCGCGTCCGACGTCGTCCTTGGTAAGACCTTCCGCCTTCATTGCGCCTACGATTTTAGCCTCGGTAGCGATTGAAGCGTGGTCTGTTCCGGGAAGCCAGAGAGCGGCATAGCCCTGCATACGCTTTGTACGGATTATGATATCCTGAAGCGTGTTGTCGAGAGCGTGTCCCATATGAAGCTGCCCTGTGATGTTCGGCGGGGGGATAACGATTGTATACGGCTTCTTTTGCGGGTCACGTTCCGCGTGGAAGTACTTTTTTTCCTCCCAGTTCTTGTAAATGCGCTCCTCGAATTCCTTGGGCGCATAGGTTTTTGCCAGTTCCTTTTTCATTTTGCCATGTCTCCTTTATACTTTAAGCTTTTCATAAAGCTCTTCATCGGGGTTTACAAGAATGGTTTTGTTATTTGTAAAAATCACCATACCGGGCTTTGCGCCGTTAGGCTTTTTTACAAATCTTACTCTTGTGTAGTCAACGGGTATTTTTGTTCCGCTGCGTGCTTTTGAGCAGTACGCGGCGAGAATTGCCGCCTGTTCGATCGTGCTGTCGGGAATTACCTTTCCGTCCGCGCAGATTATCGTGTGCGAGCCCGCAATATTCTGCGTATGAAGCCAGAGATCGTCGCCGCGCGCGGTTTTAAGCGTAAGCTTGTCGTTTTGGAGGTTATTTCTCCCGACAAGAATATCAAATCCGTCGGTTGAGCGGAATTTAAGCGGCGGCAAGGCTTTTTCAGGCTTGCGCTTATCGTTTCGCGAGTGCTTCAGATACCCTGATTCGGTAAGCTCACGTTTTATTTCCGACAGCTCCGCGTCACTTCCCGCGCCGCTTCCTATGCGGCTTGCCGCGTCAAAAACGCTGTCGATATAGATAAGCTCCTTTTCGCCCTGTTCAATCAGCTTTGAGAGCATTTTTTCAGCCGTGTCAAGCTTCCTATACTCCGCGTAGTATTTCTGCGCGTTTTGTGATGGCGTAAGCCGGACGTCAAGACTGATTTTTCGTGTTCCTCCGTTAATGTAATCATCAACGGTTATTTCGTTCATTCCGCGCTCCATTCGGTAAAGGTTCGCGCTTAGTAAATCGCCGCAGACTCGGAAAACCTCCCGCTCGGAGCATTGCGTAAGCTCAGCCTTCTGCACCTCAAGCTTACGGGAAATGCGCTCGTATATGTTTAGAATTGTTTTCATCAGGTCACCCGAACGCTGTTTTATTCGGTCGGCGTCTGCGCGGCTTCCGAAAAATCGGTCGAGAAGCGCGCTCGGACTGTCGATGTGCGTTTCGGTCATTTCTGCGCCGTACTGCTCAACTGGAACAAAGCAGAAATCCTTCGGTTTTCCGAACCTGTCCGAAACTATTGTGCAGCCGTTTCCGCTAAGAATAAATTCGCGGCTTTTTTTCAGAAAGAATATCAGTTTATCCATTCTGTCAGGCGTCAGCTCGCCGACGAGCGCGTCCGTATCGCGTGCGCAGCTGTACGCGCATTCACGGGCGAAAATCGGGGAAATCCCCTCGAAAAGCATTGGCAGAGCCTTAGCGATACGCTGTCCGGAAAAACCGGATAATCGCTGTTCAAAATCCGAAAAGTCGTATTCGAGCAGGTTAATCCGCATTTCTCTCGGCGGAAGCTCGTAGAGAACATTCGGGAGAATGCGGCGGACGGAGGAAATGTCGTCCGTAATGCGTTTTACGCTGTCCACAACGCGCCAGCCGTCCTCTTTTTCGGTGAGAAGTATTATGTTGCTGTATTTCCCCATTATTTCGGCGGCAATGCGGTTGTGAACAGTATCTCCGATTTCGTTTGTGCATTCAAAATCGAAATTGAGTATCCGTTCAAGTCCGTCCTGCCACACTTCTGTAAGCCGACCGCCCGAAAGGTATTTGCGGAAGAGCATACAGAGCATAGGCGGCTGCTTTGGATTTTCGGGTATCTGCGCAGTAAGTCCGACTCTTGCCGCAGATGAGTTTGCGGAAAATATTATCCTCTCCGCGCCGCCGAAGGTACGGAGAGTAAGTATTATTTCGTCCCGCGAGGGCTGGTGGATTTTATCCACTCGTCCGCCAATAAGCCCGCGTTCTTTGATTTCGCAGAGAACGCTGTGCAGAAAAGCGCCGTCAAGCGACATATTTCCTCACCCTCCTTGCTGATATCATATAAATTCCGTACAGTCGCAGTTAGCGGCGGGAATGAAGAACTCCACGTCCTTGAACTGCCCGGAAAGGCGTTTAAGAAGCACGTCGCACACGATAACCTCAGTGTTGTAGTGCCCCGCGTCAATAACGGTAATTCCCGTGTTTTTTGCGTCAACAAAGCCGTGCCATTTAACATCGCCTGTAATCAGCGCGTCAACGCCCTTTTCAATGCAGGTATACACTTCGTCGTTGCCCGCTCCCGAACATACCGCAACGGTTTTAATCGGCTTCCCGCCATCTGTAAATCTGAGCGATGCACAGCCGAAAACTTCCTTTACCTTTTTCGCCAGCTCACGTGCCGCAACTGGGGCGTCAAGCGTTTTGATTTTTCCGTAACCTATTCCGGTATCGTGGTGGATCGGGTGCAAAACAGGCGCATTTTCGGGCGAGCCGAAGCCCATAAGCCCATACATCATATCGGAAATCCCGCCGCCGGCCATATCGATCGGCGTATGAATGCATATTGCCGAAAGCCCGCGCCTGATAAGCTGAAAAACCGGGCTCTTCGGGTCGAGTGACGATGGCTTGTGGAAAATAACGGGATGATGGGAAATAATAAGCTGCGCGCCTGCCGCGTGCGCCTCCTCGATCACCGCGTTGGTAATGTCCAGACAGACCGCCGCGCGGGTAATTTCTGTGTTTTCGTTTTCCACGAGAAGTCCCGAATTGTCGAAGCTGTCCTGCGTTGAAAACGGCGCAAATGTATCTATGTAATTGTATATTTCTTTAATGTTCATTTTGTTCACCTGATCAGGTTTTTGTATCTGTCATCGCCTTTTGCGAGCTTTCCGAGCCGTTTGTTGACATACGAAACGTACGCGGGGTCGGCGTTTTTTCCGAAAAAGGCGAATGAATCGTCAATCTCACGTTTTTCGCCGGTGGATCGTACAAGCATCACAGTGTAGGTCTTTCCTCCCGTCTGCGCACAGGCTTCCGAAAGTATCTCAAAGCCGCTTTTGTACAGTTCCCGCCGAAGAATTTCGTGTTTCGTCATAGGCTGTAAAATAAAGCGAGTGTCGGGTGTCGTAAAAGGGCAGTCCGCGACAATTCGCGCGATAAGCTCGCCGCCCATTCCCGCTATAATAACGTCGTCGCACGGCGGAACGCTTTCAAGCCCGTCCGATTTGATCAGAGTTATCTTAGCACCGTATTTTTCAGCAGTAAGGCGCGCCGCTTCAAGAGGTCCGTCGTTTATGTCGCAGGCGAAAAGCCCGCGCTCGCCCTGTTCCCAGAGGTAGCAGGGCAAAAGCGCGTGGTCGGTTCCGACGTCGCAGATTTTTCTCCCGCCGCGTACCATTGCGGCGGCGGCGGAAAGGCGTTCGTCAAGCTTAACTGACATCAGCCGTTGAGTGCCTTATTCAGCTTTTCGACGAGAGCGTCAGCGTCAGCACCATGAACGGCGCAGGCTTCTGCTACTGTTTCGCCTCTTGCGGAGGGGCAGCCGAGGCAGTGCATTCCCATTTCAAAGAAAAACGGTGCAGCAGCCTCTGCGTTGGTGTCGAGAATATCTCCGATGATGGTGTCCTTTGTAATAGTCATTTTGAACAGTCCTTTCATATTCCGTAGTAATTCGCATACGCATAATATATTATATAACATTTTTGGTAAAAATACAAGTGTTTGTAAAAAAAATACCCTGAAAAAGCGTTTTTTAAGGAAAATAAGGGTGTATTTGGCTGAATACGTGAAAGTTTTACGAAAAAATACCCGAAAACCATTGAAAAAAACAAAAAAATAGTGTATAATAAAGTGTATTCATATTCGTTTTGGCACAGTGAATAATAAATGGCAAAGGGAAGGTTAGTATATGCTTCATATCGGACTTGACGTCGGCTCAACTACCGTTAAAATCGCGGTTCTTGACGATTCAAACAAATTTGTATATAAAAAGTATCAGCGACACTATTCCGACATAAAAAAGACCCTCGCCGAGGTCCTTTCGGGAGGACTTGACGCGGTAAACGAAAAGGAAGTAACGATCGCGGTTACGGGTTCGGGCGGTATTTCTGCCGCAAAGTGGCTCGGAATACCGTTTATTCAGGAGGTTTCCGCGGGAACGTCCGCTATCCAGACGCTTATCCCCGAAACTGACGTTGCTATCGAGCTTGGCGGCGAGGACGCAAAGATTACATATCTGCGCGGTGGTATCGAGCAGAGAATGAACGGCTCGTGCGCGGGCGGTACAGGCGCGTTTATCGACCAGATGGCGGCTCTTCTCAACACCGATATCGGCGGACTTAATGAGCTGGCGAAGGATTATGAAACAATTTATCCTATCGCTTCACGCTGCGGCGTTTTCGCAAAGAGCGATATTCAGCCGCTCCTCAATGACGGTGCAAAAAAATCGGACGTTGCCGCTTCAATTTTCCAGTCCGTTGTAAACCAGACCATAAGCGGTCTTGCCTGCGGTAAGCCTATCCGCGGAAAGGTTGCCTTCCTCGGCGGTCCGCTCCATTACCTCTCTGAGCTTCGTAAGCGCTTTATTGAAACACTTAACCTTACTGACGAGGATATTATTTTCCCTGACGACGCGAACCTTTTCGTGGCGGCGGGCGCTTCTCTTGCTGACAATCGTGCGGCTGTTTCGGCAGACGAGCTTAAAGCGAAAATCGCGCAGCTCGGCAGCGTAACCGTTCACGAGGTTGAGCGTTTAGCACCGCTGTTCAAGGACGAGGCAGAAAAGCAGGCGTTTATCGACCGTCATGCGAAATGCGTGATCCCGACCGGCGAGCTTTCGGAATACAGGGGAAAATGCTACCTCGGTATCGACGCGGGCTCTACTACGACAAAGGCTTGTCTTATCGGCGAGGACGCTCAGATCCTTTATTCACATTATAATAATAACCTTGGTGATCCGCTGAAATCCGTGATCGGCATTTTAAAGGAGATCTATTCGCTGCTTCCTGACGGTGCGTATATTGCGAAGGCGACCGCTACGGGCTACGGCGAACATCTCATAAAAGCCGCGCTGGGCGTTGACTACGGCGAAATTGAAACGATGGCGCACTACAAGGCGGCTGAAAAAATTCTCCCCGGCGTTGAGTTTATTCTTGACATCGGCGGTCAGGATATGAAGTGTATGCGCGTTAAAAACGGAGAAATCGAAAGTATTCTCCTTAACGAAGCCTGTTCATCGGGCTGCGGCTCATTTATCGAGAACTTTGCGAACGCACTCGGAATGACAAGCCGCGAGTTTGCGGAAATCGGTCTTACTGCCGAAAACCCAGTTGACCTCGGTTCACGCTGCACCGTATTTATGAACAGCCGCGTAAAGCAGGCGCAGAAGGAGGGTGCGAGCGTTGCGGACATCTCCGCGGGGCTTAGCTATTCCGTTGTTAAAAACGCATTGTTTAAGGTAATAAAAATCCGCGACCCGAAAGCGATGGGTGAGAAAATTATCGTTCAGGGCGGTACGTTTATGAACCAGTCGGTACTGCGCGCGTTTGAGTTTACCTGCGGACGCGAGGTGTCGCGCCCCGATAAAGCGGGACTTATGGGCGCGTACGGAAGCGCGCTTGTAGCTATGCAGCGCGACGACGGAAACGGCTCGACAATTTCAAAGCCCGACGCGCTTGAAAATTTCACTATTACGAAATCCACCGCGCGCTGCGGCCGCTGCTCGAACAACTGCCTGCTCACGATCAGCAAGTTCTCCGACGGCAAGCGTTTTATTACAAATAACCGCTGTGAGCGCGGCGCGGGAACAGGCGCTGAAAAATCAGGACTTCCGAACCTGTTCGAGTACAAATATAAACGTCTTTTTGAACACTATACCCCGCTTCCCGAAAACGAAGCTAAGCGCGGCGTTGTCGGACTGCCGCGTGTTCTCGGAATGTACGAGAACTATCCGTTCTGGTTCACGTTCTTTACCTCTCTCGGTTACAGCGTAAAGCTCTCGCCGAAGTCATCGCGTGAGATCTACGATATGGGTATTGAAACAATGCCGTCCGAGTCGGTATGCTATCCCGCAAAGCTTGCGCACGGACATATCGTTGCGCTTTTAAAGCAGGGCGTCAATTTCATATTCTATCCCGCGCTTACCTATGAAATGGATAACGGCGGAAAGGGTGACAACCATTATAACTGCCCTGTTGTTGCAACGTACAGCGAGGTTATCAAAAACTCCGTTCCTGAGCTTCGCGACGAAAAGATTACGTTTATGAACCCATTCCTCCCGATTTATGACGAAGAGGCGATGGCGCGCCGTCTTGTCGAGGAGCTTACGCCTCTCGGCATAAGCGGAGAGGAAATCGGAACTGCTCTTGCTATGGCGTATGCGGAGGATAAAGCGTTTAAGCGTGATATTCGCAATAAAGGCGAGGAAGTCGTGAAAATGCTCCGCGAAACGGGAAAAAAGGGAATTGTCCTTGCGGGCAGACCCTATCACGTTGACCCTGAGATCAATCACGGTATCCCCGAAATGATAAACGGCTACGGACTTGCGGTTCTTACCGAGGACAGCGTAGCGCATATGGGCGAGCTTCCGCGTCCTATCCGCGTTGTTGACCAGTGGATGTACCACACACGTCTGTACTGCGCGGCGGCTTTTGTCGGAAAGCACCCCGAACTTGAACTTGTCCAGCTGACAAGCTTCGGCTGCGGAATTGACGCGGTTACAACGGACGAGGTTCAGGAAATCTTACAGGGCAGCGGAAGAATGTACACTCTCCTTAAAATCGACGAGGTAAACAACCTCGGCGCAGCGAGAATACGTCTGCGTTCACTTATTTCCGTAATGGAGGAACGTGAGCGTGCGGGTTATACCTCCGACAAGGAATATACGGGCTATAAGCGACAGCCGATTTTTACAAAGGAAATGAAAAAGCGGTACACTATTTTAGCACCGCAGATGGCGCCGTATCATTTCGACCTTATCGAAAGTGCGTTCAATTATTCGGGATATAATCTCGTTATTCTCCGCGATTATTCCAAGAAGATTGTTGATACGGGTCTGAAATACGTCAATAACGACGCCTGCTATCCGTCAATTCTTACTATCGGACAGCTTATGCATGCTCTCGAAAGCGGCGAGTATGACCTCGATACGACCGCGCTGATGATTACCCAGACGGGCGGCGCGTGCCGTGCAACCAACTATATAAGTATGATCAAAAAGGCGCTTATCGACGGCGGCTTTGAGAACACCCCGCTTTTGTCGTTGAACTTTAACGGAATGGAAAAACAGCCCGGATTTAAGATCACTCCGGCGCTTGCTGTTCGCGCGTTTATGGCGGTTATTTACGGCGACCTGCTCTGCCGCTGCCTTTACCGCGTAAGACCATACGAAGCGGAGAAGGGAAGCGCCGACAGGCTCTGGGAAAAGTGGCGCGAATATCTCCGCGAGGATTTGAAGCATATGAGCCTTTCGCGCTACAAGAAGAATGTGCGGAAAATTGTCGAGGAGTTTAACGCTCTCCCGACCTTGGACATTGTAAAGCCGAGAGTCGGTATTGTCGGTGAAATTCTTGTAAAGTACAACCCGATTGCCAACAACGACGTTGTACGTATAGTTGAGCAGGAGGGCGCGGAGGCGGTTGTTCCTGACCTTATGGGATTCATCTACTTCTTCTGCGACCACGCTAATTCCCGTCATGAGCTGCTAACCGTTTCAAATATGCGCTATTATCTGAGCAACAAGGCGATTTCGCTGTTCGAGTGGCTTGAAAAGCCTTATTTTGAAGCAATAAAGGGTACGAAATTCGGTGAATTTACAAAGATTTCCGAAATGCGCAAAATGGTTGACGGAATCGTTTCAACCGGTAATATCGCGGGCGAGGGCTGGTTCCTTTCCGCTGAAATGATCGAGCTTATGCATAGCGGAGTGAACAATATTATATGTATGCAGCCGTTCGCGTGTCTGCCCAACCACGTTACGGGCAAGGGCGTGATCGGCGAGCTTCGCCGCAGAAACCCCGAATCGAATATCATAGCGGTTGACTACGACCCCGGCGCGTCCGAGGTCAACCAGATCAACCGTATCAAGCTTATGCTTACGCAGGCAATGCGTAAAATCAAAAATGCAGATAAGCCGGCAGCACCCGAAGCTAAGGTTTCCGATAAGTATGAGGAACTGATAAACGTATGACCGACTGCTGTTTTACGTCCGATGGGAAATGGTTCCGCTATCGGGCGGCAGCGATAATTGTTTCGGACAATTACGCTCTTTTCGCGACAGATGGCGAATGCGGGTATTATTACACGGTCGGCGGCGGGGTACATATCGGCGAAACCGCGCAAGAGGCTGTTCTGCGCGAAATCCGTGAGGAAGTCGGCGATGGGTTTGAAATTGAACGCCCGCTGTGCCTTGTGGAAAATTTCTTTAACGGCGATGGCCTGACGGAGGGCTTGGACTGTCACACGATTGAAATATACTATCTCGTTAAACCGACCGAAAAGCGGCAATTGAATACTGACAGTTTAATTCAGGGCGGCGATGTCGATAAGCTCCGCTGGCTGCCGGTTGAGCGG
The DNA here is from genome assembly GCA_964489095.1 of uncultured Ruminiclostridium sp. GTDB lineage: Bacteria > Bacillota > Clostridia > Oscillospirales > Ruminococcaceae > Ruminiclostridium_E. The sequence continues at coordinate 57,929 of CAZAXM010000001.1, forward strand.
ATTGACGAATTTGACGTTCGCCCCGAAATTATCAGGGATATTGTCCGCGATATGCCCGAAAAGCTTACCTTTTACATTAACGATGGGAGAAAGAAGAAATGAAACGCATTATTTCAGTTTTTTTGGTAATTGTTATCTGTATTACCGGTTTTACAATTCCGGCGTCGGCTGCTCCGGTTATAAAGGTGTCAAGCTCGTATAAAAACGGCTACACGACTGTAAAGCTTTCCTGCTCAGGCTACACGCTTTATTACACCACGGACGGTTCTAAGCCGAACAAAAATGATAAAAAGTACACGAAAAAACTGAAAATTACGAAGCCAACCAAGCTTCGCGTTTCTGCATACAAAAACGGAAAGCTTAAGGTTTCCGTTTCAGCCGAAATCGCGGTTCGCGTTAAATCGCCAACAGCTGAGCTTTTCGCGCGCGAAAGCGATTATTCGGTTTATTATGCGGAAATTCCGAGTGGCTCTACGGCTTATGTAACCTTTGACGGAACAACGCCGTCCAAAACCAATGGAAAAAAGCTGACGAATAACGCGCTCCTTGAATATTATGGAAGCGGCGAGATTAAGATGATCGCGTATAAAAAAGGTTGGAAAAAGTCAAAGGTGCATACTGTCGAGGTTGAGGTTGAGGAGGCGGGAAGAGCCGCGGCTGATTTTGCCGCAGAGGTTCTTCGGCTTGTAAATATCGAGCGTAAAGAGAACGGACTTTCGCCTCTGAAATATGATGAAACACTTCAGCAGGCGGCGCAGGTACGCGCAGAGGAACTTGTTGTTTACTATGACCATACACGCCCTGACGGAACGAGTTGTTTTACCGTTCTGAATGACTTTAATATTCCGCTGAGCGCGGCAGGCGAAAATATTGCGGCAGGTTATTCTACTCCTGCGAGCGTTGTCGAGGGCTGGATGGATTCTCCGGGACACCGTGCTAATATACTCGGTAATTATAAGTACCTCGGCGTTGGAATAGCGTATGGCGGAGATTACGGAACATACTGGTCGCAGCTGTTCGTAGCATAACTCTTGTAAATTAAATTTACATTTTTTTCAAAAACCCCTTGACAAAGTAAATATAATGTGTTAGAATAAAATCACAGTAAATAAAATTTACATAAACCGTGACTGGAAAGGATAAAAATATGTCAGACATCAAGTTTTCAACAAGCACCGCTTCAATCCCCAAGCCGAAAAAGGGAAGCGGTAAGATCGCACTCGTTATTATTCTTGTTATTCTCGCCGTTATTGTTCTGTTCAGCTGCTTTACAATTGTAAACGAAGGATTTATCGGAGTAAAGTACCGCTTCGGACAGATCGTTGACGACGACCTTACAGCGGGGTTGAATTTTAAGATTCCGTTCATTGAGGAAATTGAACAGGTAGATATCCGAGAGCAGGTTTATTCTACTACCGAGGACGCATATACAAGCGATACGCAGACTGTTCAGGAACTTAAAATGAAACTCAATTACAGCTACGATAAGTCTATGCTTTCCGATATTATAAGGGAAGTCGGCGTTCCGAACGTTGAATCTAAGCTTCTCGTTCAGAACGTGTCGAAAATCGCAAAAAATGAAATCGGTAAAGTAAAGGCAGAGGAGCTTGTCCAGTCCCGAAGCGAGGTTCAGCAGCGTATCGAGGACGACCTTAAAGTGATCCTTGCGGACAAGGGCATTATCGTTCAGTCCTTCGCGATTGAAAACCTTAGCTTTGACGACGCGTTTGAAACTTCTATTCAGGCGAAGGTAATCGCGGCGCAGGACGCTCTTAAAATGGAAAATAAGACAAAGGAAAAGGAAGAAGAAGCTAAGCAGATTGTAATTGCGGCACAGGCGGAGGCTGATAGTCAAAAGCTCACCGCTGACGCACAGGCTTACGCTATCGAGGTCGTTCAGGAAAAGCTTGAAAACAGCCCGAATTACATCGAATACCTTAAAATAACAAATTGGAACGGCGTTCTTCCGCAGGTCATGAGCGACGGGGTGAACCCCTTCCTCGTGCTTGACGCTGATGATAACAGCGAAAGTACGGGCAGAACACAGTCCGCTTCGCAGCAGGAATAATATACGCAAAATAACAGACAGCCTGACGTGCAGAAAAAGCACGTCGGGTTTGTGCTGTTTTTATGCGCCGTGAGAAAGGATAACTATGGATAACATAACACTAAAAAAACAAGCTCTCGAACGCTATTTTTCGGGAATGAATCCACAGCAGCGCGAGGCTGTTTTTCAGCTTGACGGGGCGGTGCTTATAATCGCAGGCGCGGGAAGCGGAAAAACAACCGTTCTCTGCAACAGAATCGCAAATATGCTGCTTTTCGGAAATGCCTACCACTCTACTTACGTTCCCCAGCTTTCCGCCGACGACGAGCGTTTTTTGAATTTCTACATTGAGGGTCGATATGAAAACACATCCGAGGTTGTCGGTCATCTTTCCGAGCTTATCGGCTTTAACCGCGTTCGTCCTTGGAAAATTCTCGCCGTGACCTTTACAAATAAGGCTGCCGCCGAGCTTAAGGAACGCCTTGCGCGAATGAATGCGCCCGCAGCAGACGTGTGGGCTTCCACATTCCATTCCTGCTGTGTTAAGATCCTCCGTAGGAGCATTGACGTTCTCGGCTATTCGTCGAATTTTACGATTTATGACACTGACGACAGTAAGCGTGTTATAAAATCAATTCTTGACGCGATGAATATTTCCAATAAGACCTTCCCCGAAAAAACGGTTCAGAACGCAATCTCCCGCGCGAAAGACAAGCTTATTTCGGCGGAACAGTTCCCCGCGGTGAACGATAAGGGTGAGCGTGATTTTCAGCTCGCAACCGTCCGCGAAATTTATATTGAATATCAGCGTCGGCTTAAAGCGGCGAACGCGCTTGATTTTGACGATATTATTATGAAAACAGTCGAGGCGCTTGAAAAGGATAAAAATGCGCTTGAATACTGGCAGAATCACTTTGACTACATAATGGTAGACGAGTATCAGGACACTAACTCCGCACAGTACCGTCTTGTAAAGCTGCTTGCTGGAGAGCAGGGAAATCTTTGCGTTGTCGGCGATGAGGACCAGTCTATTTATCGTTTCCGCGGCGCGACGATCGAAAATATCCTTTCGTTTGAAAAGGAATTTGACAGTAAGGTCATTAAGCTTGAACAGAACTATCGTTCGACAACGAACATTCTTGACGCGGCGAATGCTGTTATCCGCAATAACACTCAGCACAAGGAAAAGAAGCTCTGGTCAGATCTTGGCGACGGCGAAAAAATTAAGGTCTGCCGCTTTTCCGACGAACAGAGCGAGGCTCTTTATGTCGGAAATGAGATGCTTGCGGCAAAGGAAAACGGCGGAAAATTCTGCGACAACGCGATTCTTTACAGAACAAACGCGCAGTCGCGTACTTTCGAGCTTGTGCTTGGAAAAATGGGTGTGCCGTATCGGATTATCGGCGGTACGAAGTTCTACGATCGTAAGGAAATACGTGATGTTCTCGCATATCTGAGCGTAATCTGCAACCCGAATGATACCGTGCGTTTTGCACGTATAATCAATGAGCCTAAGCGTGGAATAGGCGAAGCTACACAGGAGGAGATAATCCGTATCTCGGTGGGACTTGGAATAAGTCCGATCGAAGTAATGGAGCGGTGTGAAGAATTTTCGGCAATTTCAAAAAAATCGAAGCAGCTGCTTCCCGTTGCGAAGATGTTCCGCGAGCTTATTGACACAGCCGAGGAACGCGAGCTTACTGAAATACTCGACGATGTTCTCGAACAGTCGGGCTACGCGTTTATGCTCACCGCACAGGGCGAGGAGGGCGCAGGAAGGCTTGAGAATATAAAGGAATTGAAATCGGCAATGATAACCTTCTGCGAGGAAAACGAGAGCCATTCGCTTTTCGACTACCTTGAGCAGGTAGCTCTCATCACCGATATGGACAGCTATGACGCAGACGACGATAAGGTCGTGCTTATGACCATGCATGCGGCGAAGGGTCTGGAATTTGAACGCGTATTCCTGATTGGCGCGGAGGAGAACATTTTCCCGTCCTTCCGAAGCGTTTCCGATTCGTTTGAACTGGAGGAGGAACGCCGTCTTTGCTATGTTGCAATTACCCGTGCGAAACGTCAGCTTTACATTACCACTGCGCAGAACCGACTGCTTTACGGTCAGACGATGCGTAATAAGGTTTCGCGCTTTATCGGGGAAATACCGCAGGAATATATCGAAATCGTGGATAAGGTAAGCCGCGCAGCGACCGCTGATTCCTCGGCTTCAACGCGCCGTTCGGGCAGCTTCGCTCCAAAGCCGAATTATCTGCGTGAGCATACCGCCCGGAATAGTACTGCTAAACCCGCCGCTGCGCCTGTACAAAGCTACGCGGTCGGCGAGCGTGTTCATCATAAGCTTTTCGGCGATGGAACAATTGTAATGGCGAAGCCTGCGGGAAACGATACGCTGCTTGAAATAAGTTTTGATACAGTCGGCACAAAAAAGCTTATGGCGAATTTTGCAAAAATGACAAAAATATAGTACAGGCAAAAAAAATCTGCAATAGGTATGGAAATATCGCAGGAAATGTGCTATAATAAAAGGGGAAGTATAACCCAAAATTTTTCCGAAGGAAGGGTGGGAATGATATGCCGGAACCTATCAACGGAAGTATAACCTTTAATATAGACGACAGATATATGTCGGCAAGCGTAATTATTAACGAACCGCAGCATGGCGGCAGACCCGTTACGTATGAAAATCTTTGCTCCGAAGCGGCAACAAGAGGTATCCGCTATAACCTGAATGAACAGGCAATGCGCGATATTTTTGATAAGGAACAGTTCGGACGGAGCGTAATTATCGCGCGCGGTGATAAGCCTGTGGACGGCACAGATGGCTTTGTTACATATAATTACGAGTGTAAGGATACGCAGGAATTTATCGAGGACGAGTTCGGAAACGTAAACTACCGCGACCTCGGTCTTATACGTAATATCGAGAAGGGTACAGTAATCGGGACAATTACCCCCGAAACACAGGGCGAGCCCGGTAAGGATATACGCGGCGGCGTTGTTAAACAGTGCCCCGGCAGACAGCCCAATTACATTATCGGAACAGGCGTCCAGCTTTCCCCCGACGGCAGTAAGCTTGTAGCGGCTGTTTCGGGAAATTTACGTTGGAATAAAAGCCACTTTGTCGTTGACAAGGAGGTTATTATAGGCGGGGACGTTGACGCGTCCGTCGGAAATATTGACTTTATCGGAAATGTTACGATAAAGGGCAATACGAACGAGGGGTATGAAATCCGTTCAAAGGGCAACGTGTCGGTTTTAGGTACAGTAACGGGAACGATTATTAAGGCGGACGGCGATATTTCTATCCGTGTCGGAGCAGTCGGTGCGAACCTTGAGGGACAGAATATCTCGGCGTCCTTTTTCGAGAATTGTACTATTAACGCAAGGGAAAAGCTTACCGCGCAGAGCTTTGTGGCGTGTCAGGCGTACTGCGGCGGAATACTTTCCGCTTCAAACGGAAAGGGTGTAATTGTCGGCGGAAAGTATACCTGCCTGTCAAATATCGAGGCGAATACTATCGGTTCAGACGCATACGCGAAAACAATGCTTATTCTCGGTAATATGGCGATCCTTGCCGAGGAACGTAACGAGCTGACAAAAAAGGTAAAGGAATTTAAGCGCCAGCTCGACCAACTCGAAAAGATCTGTGCCGCGCTTCAGGAACAAAAAAAGGTTGCACCGCTTTCGCAGGAGCGCGAGGAAATGCTTACAAAGTCTATCCGCGCTAAATTTGTTCATCGCCGTGAAATTAAGGATATGAACGATAGAATGAAACAAATTGATGATGAAATTGACAATAACAGCGATCTTTGTATCCGCGTCCGCAGAAGCCTATTTCCGGGTGTTGTCATAAAAATAAACGGAGAACAGCTTCCCGTTGATAAAATGAACGGTCAGTGCGTAGTAAGAATGGGCGACGACGGAGAAATTAAAATCAGATAACCGCATAAAAGGAGCAGGCAATGAGCTTTGTAACAGTAAAAGATGTCTATAAGCGTTACAAAATGGGTGAGATAACCATAAACGCTTCCGACGGAATTTCATTTGATATAGAAAAGGGAGAGCTTGCGATTGTTCTTGGTCCTTCGGGTTCGGGAAAAACAACCGTTTTGAATATGCTCGGCGGAATGGACACGATAGACGAAGGGAGCATTGTTGTTGACGGAAAAGATATAGCAGGATATTCCCAAAAGGAGCTTATCGCTTACCGACGTTACGAAATCGGTTTTATTTTTCAGTTTTATAATCTTATCCAGAACCTTACCGCAAAGGAAAATATAGAGCTTGCCGCTCAGATGAATAAGGATTTTATCCCCGCGGAGGAAATCCTGACTCAGGTCGGACTTGCGGAGAGAATGGATAATTTTCCCGCCCAGCTTTCCGGCGGCGAACAGCAGCGCGTTGCGATTGCGCGCGCTCTTGCGAAAAAGCCGAAGCTGCTGCTTTGCGACGAGCCTACGGGCGCGCTTGACTATAACACGGGAAAGATGATATTGAAGCTTCTTCAGGATACCTGCCGCAGCAGCGGAATGACCGTTATTCTTGTTACACATAATTCGGCGATTGCGCCGATGGCAGATAGGGTAATACGGTTGAAAAACAGCAGGGTAAGAGAGGTTGTTCTGAACGAAAAGCCTGTTCCCGTTGAGGAAATAGAATGGTAATACTACAACACGGAAGGAAGTCCGAAAAAAATGAGTTTTTTGATTTCAAAACAGCCCGTTTTTAATCAGCACGGTGCAACGGACGCATACGAGCTTTTATATTGCTTTGTTTCACAGGATAATCCGGAAATGCTTGATGAGAAGGCGACTGACGAGGAATTGCAGGAGGCTAAGGAGTATCTGAAGGAAAATATGCCGATAATTTTCGAGCGAAAAAAGGTCTATATACGTTTTTCGCCAAGTTTTATGAAGCACAATTTCCAGGATTTATTTACTAAGGAAAAGCTTATTATCGGAGTGACAACGGAGATGCTTGCGGATGCAGAAACGCTCCAGAAGTGTATGCAGCTCAAACGCCTCGGATACAGCATTGCTATTTCAAATTTCACATACTCCGATGACCACGTTAAGCTTTTCAATTTTGCTGATGTTGTACGCTTTGATATAAATTCCGACGCGGACGATATAGCGAGAACTGTAAAAAAATGCCGCGAAAACGGTAAGATCTCTATGGCGGATAATGTTCAGACGCATGACCAGTTCGAGTTTGCGCGCGAGATCGGTATTGATTACATACGCGGTGAGTTTTACTCACAGCCAGTGCTTGAAACGAAGCGCTCAGGCGGGCCTATGATAAAAACCTTTCTCCAGATCCTCGCGCTTTTGTATAGCCCGGAGCCGAATATTTCGTACATTTCTGCGATTATTTCAACCGACCCTGTGCTTACAATAAAGCTGCTGAAAGTAATAAATCAGCTTTGTGCAGATAAAAATAATACAGTTTCCACCGTCCAGCAGGCACTCGTAATGCTCGGTATTGACCGATTGAAGGAGTGGATTTACCTTGTCGGTTTACAGCGCCTGAACCGCAACGCACCCGCGGAAATACTGCGGCTTGCGCTCTTCCGCGCACGTTTTTGTGAAAGGATTTCGCTTAATTCCGGCGGCGGAGTTGGTTCAAGAAGTATGGAAGCGTACCTTATGGGTCTTATCTCAATTGTTACAGGAAACACTGACGCCGCGCTTTCAAAGGCTCTCGACGACCTGCCTGTATCAGATGAAATTAAGCAGAGTATTCAGGGCGGCGGAATTTTCAGCGATATTTACCATCTTTCCTGCTGCTACGAAAAGGGTGACTGGGAGGGCGTTGCACTCTATGCGGAAAGCTGTCACATAGACCCTGATATTCTCGGCTTTGAGTATTTGAATACACAGCAGTTCGTGCAGAAATACGGAAGCTTTGGAACGCAGTGATCTGTTCATATAAGATATATGTTTTCAGGCGAAGCGATGGTCAAGAATATTATCTCAGCACCGCACAGTTCTTGTGCGGTGCTGTTGTAATAAAGGAAAAACTGTCTTTACATCAGCACATAAATGTGATATAATGTTTTTGTTAAAAATGTATTCATATTGAGTAAAAAAGAATGTCTCGGGTTAAAAGGAGGATTTTATGGGAAAATTATTCATCATTGAGGGACTGCCCTGTACAGGGAAAAGTACCGCCGCGAGGTTTGTCGCGGAAAAAACAGGCGGAATATTTGTTGACGAGGGAAGCGGAAATCACCCCGCCGATTATGAGTTTGACGCTTTTATAACATCTGCCGTGCTTAACAGCTTTACGGAAATTGAAAAAGAAATCCTGTTCAGCTGTTCAGAAAAATATGAAAACGGACTTCTTGTATCGCTTGAAGGGATAAGCGGAGGACTTTTGGAAAAAGTAATCAGGTATAAAATTTACGACTTTCTCGACTGGGAAACCGAGCGGGATGTTATGCTGAACAAATGGCGTGAATTTACCGACGGCTGCGGCGAAAAGACGTATGTGTTTAACTGCGTTTTTCTTCAGAATCCGATGTGCGAAACTATGATGAGGTTTAACTTTGACATTGATCAATCGCTTGATTATATAAGCAAAATAGCTGATATAATCGCGCCGCTTGAACCAAAGGTTATCTATCTGAAAAATGACGACATAGCCGAAAGTGTAAAAAAAGCGGTTAAGGAGCGCGGAGAGGAATGGCTTGACGCAGTGGTCGATTATCATTGTAACGGCGGATATGGAAAAGCTAACGGATTGTTTGGATTTGACGGATATATTTCCGCGCTTAAAGAACGTCAGGAACGCGAACTGACAATACTTAAAAGTCTTTCCATCGATTCGGTTGTTGTTGATAACCCACAGCGCGATTATGAACGCGCCTACTCAGAAATTGAAAAAGAATTGAATTAAGGGGGAGTATTTATGGAACATTGCAAGCTGCAAATCGGCTGTCTTGTGTCGCTTCTTTATCTCGCATTTATCTATTTCCGCCAGATAAAAAAGTTTAAGTTTAATCTTAAGGATTCCGTTTTTGACGAGCTTTTGATTCTCGGAATATTCAGCGTCTTTTTCGACGGCGCAACCGCGTTTACGGTAAATCGCCTCGATACGGTTGACCCGATCCTGAATATGGTTTTACATGCGCTTTTCTTTATAGGAATGGACACGCTCGTTTTTCTGATTTTTCTTTTTATGCTGAACGCAACAGGATTCTTCCCCCAAAAAATGGTTGGAAAGCTATGTGTTTGTGCCCCGTATCTCGTTAATATAGCGATAATACTGTTTACGATACATTCAATTGAATATCGTATCGGAAATACAACCAATTACTCTGCGGGCGTTGCTGTGTATACCTGTTTTATAATGACAGCGGTTTATATTGTTATGACTTTTTACATATTTTTCCGCCGCTGGAACAGGATCGCGAAGCGTAAGCGCGTAAGTGTAGTTACTTATTTAATGGTACTTACAACCGTGCTTGTGATTCAGATGATTTTCCACGAAACGCTTATAACAAGCCTCGGAATAACGGTCTGCATTTTCGGCGTATATTTCAATCTTGAGGATCCGGCGATAAAGGAACTTCGCCGCTATCACGAAGAAACTATAATGAGCTTCTCAAATCTGATTGAAACCCGCGACAATAACACCGGCGGTCATATTCGCCGCACAAGCGCATACGTTTCTCTTATCGCCGAGGAACTTAGCCGCAGCACAGAATACAAAAATCTTATCACGAGCGATTATATGAATAATTTACGACAGGCTGCACCGATGCACGATATCGGAAAAATCGCAGTTCCTGACGCGATTTTACAGAAGCCCGGACGGCTTACCAACGAAGAGTTTGAACAGATGAAGCTGCACGCGGCGAAAGGCGGCGAGCTGCTAAAAGACGCATTTGAAAATCTCGGAGATGAAGAGTACAGAAATATGGCATATCTTGTTGCGCGCCATCACCATGAGAAATGGAACGGGAAAGGTTATCCCGATGGACTTTCGGGAAGCGATATTCCGCTTTGCGCGCGGATAATGGCGGTTGCGGACGTTTTTGACGCTGTTTCGGAAAAGCGCTGCTACCGTGACGCAATGCCGCTTGAACAGTGCTTTTCAATAATCGAAAACGGAGTAGGAACCGATTTTGACCCGATCGTCGCTAACGCATTTCTGAATATACGCGATAAGGTTGAGACTGTTCACGCGGAGTTTAATAAAACGCAGAAAAATATGTCTTGATTTTTTCAAGGTAATGCGGTATAATGAGTGAGGAAAAAATGATGTATGAAATCAAACATAATAAGCTTTCTGCTGAGGAATTTATTTCGGTCTGGGAATCCGTCTGGGGTGACAGTCCGACCCTTGAACAGACGCGATTAGCCTCAGAACATACGATTTTCAGCGTGTCGGTATACGATGGCAAAACGCCGATAGCTATGGCACGAATGCTCGGAGATATGGGACTGAATTATTACATTAAGGACGTAGCTGTCCGCCCCGAATATCAGCGGCAGGGTTTAGGCAGGCTCTTAATAGATGAACTTTATTGAAAGTAACGGCGTAGATGGAACAGATATTTTTGTGGAGCTTTGCGCTGTGCCAGATAAAATCCCGTTTTATGAGAAGTTCGGTTTTTCAGCAAATGAAGCGCAAAGATTGAAGTAAATGATACATATATCAAAACAAAAGGAGAACTAAAAATGGATTATTCTAAGCTTAATTTTGGTGTTGACGGAGACAGTATCACCGCGGGAAAACAGTGGTCGTACCACGTTTTTAAAAACCTCGGAATGGCTTCCCACCATAATGTTGCAGTCGGAAGTGCGGTATGGTATAAGCGTACTATTACCTGTGCTGCGGGAACTGTTACAACGCAGGACTACGGAACGCCTGATTTCGCAGGAATAAGCGATGGCTGGGAAGAAACCGAAGACTTAGAGGAGCTTCAGAAGCGCGCTAATAATTGCGCTGTTGTCCACATTCAGAAGTTTATTTCCGAGGTGAAAAGCGGCGAATATCCCGTTCCCGATATTTTTGCATTTGCAATGGGAACGAATGACGATGTTGACTGCCTTGGCGACGCAGAAAAGGCTCTTACCGAAAAGTTCCTTGATGGAAACGATAAGGTGAATCTTTTTTCCGAAGCGGGCGCAATGCGTTGGTGTTTGCAGAGAATAATGGAGGAATTTCCGCTTGCGCGTGTGTTTGTGCTTACCCCGACCCAAACTGCTACGCCCGAACATAATGCAAAAATCCGTAAGCAGATTGAGCAGGTTTTCCGACCTGTTGCCGGAGCGATGGGTGCGCAGATAATCGACTGTTTTAACGGCTGCGGAATATGTGAGAAGTTTGAATATCCCGGCGAACCGGGTAGATATCTTCGTGACGGTCTTCACCCCGACCTGCCCGGTCAGGCGCTTGAAGGCGCGTTTGCGACAAAGGAAATCCGGAATAATATGTTCTGACAGGCGAATCCGTCACGCTAAGCGCGGCGGATTTTTTGCTGTAAAAAGGCTGTGCAGCATTTCACCGCACAGCCTTCGGATTTTACTGTGTAAATAAGATTTTGTTAAGCCTGAAAAGTTCTCTGCCTTTGAACATATCCGCTGCCCAGCCGCTGTACGACTGCTCCGCGCGCAGGAAAACTGCGTGCCTGCCGCTTATCGGGCAGACCTTTGACGAAACAATGCCGCCGTTTGCGCCAAAATCTGCGCAGCCTATCTCCTCGCCATCAGGCGCGTCAATTGTGATGTGTATTTTTCCTGAACAGCCGCAGCCCTCGGTGCTGATATGGATTGTTCGGTCGCTTCCCGAGCTTGTTCCGAAATCGTAGTATTTCCAACCAATAACGCAGCCGTCGGTAATGCCGATAATCATTCTATCAAACGGGTTTTTCTCGGTTATCAAACAGCCGCCGAGCAGTACGCAAGCTGCGTCGGCAGGAGTTTCCACATACGGATTGAGCGATTCCGCAAAGCCTAGCGAGGTCATTTCCACCTGCGGAATTGTTCCGTCGGGGCGAATTTCAATTCGTTCCACGCAACCCCTGCGCGACATAATCGTTCCGTTTGTCATCCGGTGGTAGAAAATATACCATTGACCGTTGATTTGGCATATAGAGCCGTGGTTGTTCCCGCCGGGAAAATCAACGCCATTGTCAATTATTGTTCCGCGGTATGTGAACGGACCGGTAGGGGAATTGCTTGTCGCATAGTCAAGTCGGCTTCCGATCTGCGGGGAGTAGATGAGATAGTAAGTATCGCCAACCTTCCGCGGGGAGCATGCTTCAAAAAAACGGTGCGGTTCGGCGGTCGGGATAATGTCGGTAGAATATGTTCCGTCGAGGATTTCGTACATATTTTCTCCGTTGATTTCCGCCATATATGACCCCTGATAACCACAGTAAATGTACACACGCCCGTCGTCGTCAACGAGCACGCCGGGGTCGATAAAGGTTCCGTCGTCGTAGTGGTTTTCGATATTGTATTTGTAGCGGGAGAGAAGTTTGAACGGACCTTCGGGTTTATCACTTACGCCGACGCAGCCCTTCGCACCGACAATGTATGCATAAAGATAGTATTTTCCGTCCTTTTCAACAACGTCGGGCGCGAACAGCTCGTTATCCGTCCAGTCAACATCAGCTGTATGACCGTCCGCGTCACGTGTTGAAAAAGAAACGCCGTGAGATGTCCAGTCAGAAAGGTCTGAAACGGGCGCGGACCAGACCTTAAGCTTAAAATCGCAGAACGCCTCGCAGCCTACGCGGTCGTGCGAGCCGTAAACGTAAACCCTGTCCCCGAAAACGCGGGGCTCTCCGTCGGGAATATATTCCCAGGAGGGAAGATATGGATTCATAAAGAAGCTCCTTTCGGTAAAAGCAGTATATGCTTTTATTTTAGCTATTTCGGAGCATTTAAAATATAATTATCCCGCCTTTAATTAGCACAAAAAGGACAGGATTGATTTTTTTTGAAAAGTATGTTATTATATTATGTAGCAGGAGCAAGGAGGGATTGCAATGTTTAATATGAGGCTCAGCTTTTTTACCGAAAATGAGAGCTTTCCTTTTTTCATTCAGTACGGCGAGCATTCCGAAAATCTGGCTATGCATGGACACGAGGATTTTTCGGAGCTTGTTATTGTTCTTTCGGGACGAGCGGAGCATATTGTCGATAACGAGCGCTTTTCGGTAAGGCGCGGCGATGTATTCGTGATGGGAAGCGGAATTTCCCATGGCTACGAAAACCCGCAGGATTTTCACATCTGCAACATTATGTTCCGTCCCGAGGCGCTTTTGTCTGCTGATTATGACATAAAGCGGCTTGCGGGCTTCCATGCGCTTTTTCTTCTTGAGCCGCATTTCAACACCGCGCAGGGCTTCCGCAGCAGGCTTCGTTTAGCGCCCGACAATTTCGGGGAAATCGAACGGCTTATAAAAGCAGCGGTCGATGAATATTCCTCAGATAACGCGGGAAAAGAAACAATGCTCACCGCGCTTTTTATGCAAATCGTCGTGTTCCTTTCGCGGCTTTACGGCTGTACGGAAAAACAGCGTGAAATTACAGGGATAGCACAGGCTGCGGCATATATGGAGGAACATTTTGCCGAGGATTTCTCCGTTTCCGAACTTCTCGCTGTTTCACATTATTCTCAGCGCCATTTTATCCGTCTTTTCTCCGCAGCATACCACACAACCCCGCAGAAATACCTGCTCAATATCCGCTTGCGCCACGCCTGCGCAAAACTTCGGGAGGGTGTTCTGAACATAACCGAGGTCGCTACGCGCTGCGGATTCAGCGATTCAAACTATTTCAGCCGCGTCTTTAAAAAGGAACTGGGCGTAACTCCAAGCGTTTACCGCGGCGCAGAAAGGGAATAAAATGGAGCTTCCGATTGAACTTAAACAAATTTTAGAGGAGTATGCTGGCGAGTTTTCATTTAAACAGCTTTCCGCTGCGTCAGCCGCGATGTCTGAAAAATACCGCGCTGAAAACGGTTTTTCGGTAAAAAGCCGCGTGGAAGCCTGCGCATATTCCGTAGTGCGTATGCCGGCAACCTACTGTGCCGCGCTTTTTGGATTAGAGCAGACAGCCGCGCGGTTCGGCACGGATATTGAAACAATGCTTGACGTTGGCGCGGGAACAGGCGCGGTGTGCTGGGCGGCAGGTGAAGTTTTTCCAACGCTTAACAGCGTTACGTGCCTTGAACGTGAAAAAAATATGACCGAAATCGGTAAAATGCTTATGGAAAAAGGCGGTTTTCCATGTGATTTTTCATGGAAAAGCTTCGACCTTTCGGGAAGTGACGAACTTCCGAAGTCGCAGCTCGTTACCGCCTCCTACGTTCTCAACGAGCTTGACCCTAAGGAAAGAAAAACTGCCGCTTCACATTTGTGGGAGGCGGCAGAGGAACTGCTTCTGATAATAGAACCGGGTACGCCCGCAGGCTTTGCGGTGCTGCGCGAAGTGCGCCAAAGACTAACCGAACTTGGCGCATATATAATTGCGCCCTGTCCTTCATCGGGAGAATGTCCGCTTCCTTCCGACGACTGGTGTCATTTTTCAGCACGCGCCGCCCGTTCAAGGCTGCATAAACAGCTGAAGGGCGGCGACGCTCCGTATGAAGATGAAAAATTCTGTTATATCGCGGCTGCGCGGAAAAGTACAGAGTGTTGTTCCGCGAGGGTGATACGTCACCCGAAAACCGAAAGCGGAAAAATCACCTTGTCGCTTTGCACGCCTGATGGGATCAAGCAGAAAATTGTCACTAAAAAAGATGGTGCACTGTTTAAAAAGGCAAGAAAAACGGATTGGGGAGATGAGCTGTAATTATATGATTTTTACGCTGCTTCCGTTTGCTCCGTCCTTGGTAACAATAAGCTGTCTGTCGATTTTTCGTTTAAGTTCATCAACGTGAGAAATTATTCCGACAAGCCGATTGTCGCTGCTTAGTCCCGAAAGCGCACGATACGCCTGTTCAAGCGAGTCCTCGTCGAGCGAGCCGAAGCCCTCGTCAACGAACATTGTGTCAAGCCTTATTCTGCTTGCCGAGGAACGAACCTCGTCGGAAAGTCCGAGCGCAAGAGAAAGCGAGGCTTTGAATTTTTCGCCTCCCGAAAGCGAGCTGACGTTTCTTTTGGAGCCGTTGTAGTGGTCAATTACGCTAAGATCCAGACCACTCTGCGAACGCTTGTTGTCCGCCTCGTCCGTTCTAATCAGCTCATACTGCCCGTTCGACATAACAAGCAACCGTACATTCGCGTGGGCGATTATCCTGTCGAAATATGCCGCCTGAACGTAAGCTTCGAGAGTGATTTTCTCTTTTCCGCTGATGCTGCCGTTTGCCGTGTCGGAAAGCGACTTGACCCAAGTCAGTTTTTTTTCATACTCGGCTGCTAGCGCGGATTTTTTTTCGATATTGTTTAACGCGGAGGTGTTTACGGCAAGCCGCGTGCTTGTTGACTGCCGTTTTTCGGAAAGCAGTTTCTTTTGGGCAGTTAAGCCTTCTTCGCGTGCTTTAAGCTCGTCAATGTCACTGCATTCGCTTTCGGAAAGGGTTTTTTCAGCTTCGGCGATTCGGGCATTCAGTTCGGCAATGCTTTTTTCGCAGCTGTTGTAATCGCTCTGCGCTTTGCTGTGCCTGCTCTTGATTTCGGACGCACCCGCCAGCAGCCGCATAATCTCGGTTTCCGCCTGTACTTTTTCAGGGAAATCAAGCTTTTTGATAAGTTCAGCCGCACGTTCCTCAGCGGCTTTTTTTTCTGTCGTTAATTCAATTTGCTTTGCGTTAAGCTCAGCCGCTTTGCTGCCAAGATTCTCCGCTTCTTTTTCATTCTGAGGAATGACCTCTCCAAGCTCATTTTTTCTGCGCACCTTTTCCGCAGCAGCTCTGAGCTGTTCCATAAGCTCGGAAAGGCGGCTGTTTTCTTCAATTTCTTTTTCGGAAAGCATTTTTTTCGCTTCGGAAAGCTCGTCAACAGAAAAGAACGCTTCTGCTTTTTTTGCGATGGCGGCAGCTCTTTCTTCGTGCCTTGCGTTTAGTTTTCCTGCCTCAGCGCTTGCAGCTGCCGCGTCTTTTTCCGCTTTCTCCCATTCGTTACGAATAGCTTCAAGTTCTTCCTTTGAAGGAGCATTTTCGGAAAGCGCGGCAAGGTGCGGGTGATTTGTTGAGCCGCATACAGGGCAGGGGGTGCCGTCCGAAAGTTTTTTCGCGATTATTCCGGCCTGCTCGTCGAGATATGCCTTCTCCTTGGATTTATAGTTGTCGTTTAAGCACTGTGATTTTATATATATTGATGTGTACTTTTTCTGCGCGTTTTCAACCTTGCTTTTTAGCTGTTCAAGCTCGTCAAGCTCTTTTTTCAGCTCGTCAAGCTCGCTTTTTTTCTGCTTTTCTTTTTCGAGTTCCGCTGAAATCCGTTCTCTTTCGCTGCCGATTTCTTCAAGCTCCTGCCGTTCCGCGTTAAGATCTGTAATCTGCGCGCGGATTTTTTCGGCTTTAAGCCTTGTTTCGTCAAGTTCAGCATTTATGCTGTCAATTTTCTTTTCCGCTGCACTTGCGAAGGATTTTTTATTTTCAAGCTCCTCATAATCTGAAAGCGTACTTTTTAAAACAGAAGCTTTGTCGTTCAGCCTTTCAGCCTGTGGCAGCTGCTCCGTACATTCGTTCAAACCGCGTTTCAATTCCTCAAGCTTCGGTGTAAGTGCAGAAAGCTTCTCATTTGATACTTCTATTGACTTCTCGGCTTTTCTGCGATGCTCCGCCTCAGTTAGAAGTCTTGTTAATTCGGAAAGCTCCTTTTCGACCGCCTCAACCTGCTCGGAAAGCCGGTTTTCGGTTTTTTCTTCACGTTCAATAAGCCATTTCAGCAGTTCGGTTACTTCTTTAAGCGGCATTTCGCCTTTTTTTGCAGTCTCGATCTGTCCGAAAAGCTCGTCGTCGAACCCGCATTCTATGCCGTTAATATCCTGCTCAATTCCCGAATTGGCAAGGTTAAATTCCCTTTGCAGCTCGGAGGTTTCTTTTTTCAGACGCTCCTGAAGCAGATTGTAGAAATTTGTTTTAAACAGCTCTCTGAAAATATTCATACGCTCCGCAGTCGGTGAGATAAGCAGCCTCTGAAAATCGCCCTGCGCGATCATAGCAATCTGCGCGAATTGCTTGCGGTCAACTCCGAGCAGCTCCGTAACTACGCTGTCGACCTCCCGCAGCTTTGTTACGACCCGTCCGTCGGGGTAGGAAAGCTCCGCGTTTGCCTTAACCGATGTAAAACCCTCGCCGCGTGCTTTGGAACGCATATATTCCGGGTTGCGTTTTATCCGATAAATCTTGTCCGCATATTCAAACGTAAGCTCAACCTCTGTGGGAGTATCCGACGGTGCATATTTTGAGCGGAGAGTGCTTTTTTCACGGCTTGTGCCGCTCGGTTCGCCGAAAAGTGCAAATGATATAGCGTCGAAAATGGTGGTTTTCCCCGCACCCGTATCGCCTGCGATAAGGTATAATCCGTGTTTTCCAAGTTTTTCAAAGTCAATCGTTTCTGGCTTTACGTAAGACCCGAAAGCCGAAATCATAAGCTTTAAAGGTCGCATTCCTCTTCCTCCTTTATTTTTTTGATCAGTTCCTGTATAAAATTCATCTGTTCGTTGGACATTTCAGAGCCGTTGCGAAGCTTATAAAACTCTGCGAACAGCTCGTCAGGCTTCTTCATTTTCTCCTCGCTTACCGCCTGAATTTCAGCGTGATGGCGGGTTCGCGTGTTGTCATAGTCGAGCTTCATCAGCCGTCGGTAAATCGTTTGAAGCTTCTGCACAACGCCGGGAATATCTTCCTCGTCTGTCAGCGTTATGTGCAGGTAGTCATCGATGAGGGTAGTTTTTTCATAGAAGCTTTTTTCCGTTATCTCCTCATATTTCCCGCGTATTTCCTGCATATTATGCAGCGGCGTAAGCGCGGCTGTGCGTATCTGCGGAAGCTCACCCTTGCTTATCTCAACAATGGTTGCGGATTTGTTCTGACTAACCTCAGAGAATGAGTATTTAAGCGGCGTTCCGCAGTACCTTATGCGCGTTGAGCCAACATTTTGCGCCGAGTGAATATGTCCAAGCGCTACGTAGTCAAATCCATCAAATACATCCGCGTCAACGTTATCTGTTCCACCGACTGTAATTTCCTCCGAATCGCTTCTTTTTGCACCTATTACAAATTGGTGGGTAAGAAGTATATTTATGTGGCTGCTGTCAGTTTTGATCTCACCGAGGGCAGCGCGTACCGCGTCCGTGTAGGTTTCAATTTCCTCGTTTCCGAGAACGCTACGTACATTTGCCGGTTTGACAAACGGAAGCATATAAATATCGGCTTTTTCGCCGTCCTTTTCAATTGAAAAAGGGGAAATACAGCCGCGGTAAACGGGTGAAATGTGAATCCCGCTCAGGTCGATAAGCCGCCCGCCAAATGCTAACCTTTCAGGAGAATCGTGATTTCCGCTTATTATGAACACGGGCAGTTTAAGCGCAGAAAGCTGTACAAGAAAATCGTCGAACAGCGCGACAGCCTCAGCCGAAGGAACCGATTTGTCGTAAATATCTCCCGAAATAAAAACGCCGTCAGGCATTTCGTCGGCGATTATTTTCAGGATCTGTTTAAGAATATGCTGCTGGTCGTCGAGCATAGAGTATTCGCACAATTTTTTTCCAAGGTGCAGGTCGGAAATGTGAATAAATATCATCTTTCATATCCTCTCTTTATATAGAAAGACCCGCAGTAAAACGCCGCGGGTCTTTTGATTTATCAGTTTACCTTGCTGTTGATTTCAGCCTTTAATTCAGCAACGATCTCGCATACTCTATCAGCTGTTTCCGCAGCGGCAGGCTTTTCGGAGAAGCTCTTGTCGCGGGCGCTTATCTCGCAGCAGCCGTCCTTGAGATTACGCGGACTTACGACAACTCGCACGGGAACGCCAAGCAGATCCGCGTCTGAGAACATTACTCCCGCGCTTACCGACCTGTCGTCGTAGATTACTTCAATTCCGCGCTTCGTAAGCGTTTCGTAAAGCTCGTCAGCCTTCTTTTTAACTTCTGCGTCGTCCGAACGAACAGCGCAGATATGAACCTCCCAGGGAGCGATTGTAATAGGCCAGATAGGTCCGTAATCGTCGTGCTTTGCCTCGCAGACGGAAGCTGCAAGACGACCAACGCCGATACCGTAGCAGCCCATGATCGGGTTATGAGATTCGCCGTTCGCGTCGAGATATGTCATATTCATTGCCTTCGTATACTTTGTGCCAAGCTGGAAAATGTTTCCGACTTCAATGCCGCGTGAAATCGTGATTGCATTCTTTCCGCAGCAGGGGCAAACGCCGCCCTCTGCGATTTTCGCAAAGTCGTGGTACTCTGCGTTCGGAACATCACGGCTCATATCAAGCCCTGTGAAATGATATTCCTCCTTATTTGCACCGCAGGAAAGGTTGTTCGTATTAACAAGAGAATTGTCGTAAAGCACACGTATATTTTCGGGCAGTCCAACAGGTCCGATGTATCCGGGGTGAAGTTCGCATTCCTCGGTGATTACAGCGGGGTGAATCTCAAAACCAAGGAAATTGCGAACCTTTGTTTCGTTCACGTCAAGGTCGCCGCGCAGGAAAATAATGATATAAGAATCGTCCTCGTTTTTCTGGTAAACAACCGCCTTACAGCTCTTTTCAACAGGTGTTTTAAGAAAATCACAGATTTCCTCGATCGTGTGGATATCCGGCGTGTAAACCTCGGTGAGCGGTTCGGAAACATCATCGCGTTCGTTCTTGATAATGCTTTCCGCGGCTTCCATATTGGCACGGTAACCGCATTCGGGACAGATAGCGATCGTATCTTCGCCAATAGGTGTGAGAAGCATAAATTCGTGCGAAATACTTCCGCCCATCATTCCCGAATCCGACTTTACGGAAATAACTTCGGGAACGCCCGCTCTTGCGAAAATGTTTTCATAAGCTTTGTGACAAAGGTCGTAGTAGCTTTCGAGATCTTCCTGCGATGTGTGGAAAGAATAAGCGTCCTTCATAGTAAATTCGCGGACGCGGATAAGACCGCCGCGCGGACGCGCTTCATCACGGAACTTTGTCTGGATCTGATAGATCATAAAGGGATATTTCGTGTAGCCCTGTCCGTATTCACGAACGAGCTGAACCGCCGCTTCCTCGTGAGTCATACCGAGAACGTGGGGAGCTTTATTTCTGTCGGAGAAGCGCAGCAGTTCGCTGCCGATGCTTTCATATCTTCCGGATTCCTGCCAGAGCGAAGCGGGCATAACAACGGGGAACTGAACTTCCTGACCGTCGATTTTGTCCATTTCGTCACGGATAATCGCTTCGATTTTCTTTGTGATACGGCGCAGAGGCATATAAGATGAGAAAATACCATTCGCGACGTATTTCATATAGCCGCCTCTGAGCATAATTGCGTGGCTGTCAATCTGACAGTCGGAAGGGCGCTCCTTAAAGCGGTCGCCGACAAGCTTGTCAAGTTTCATAATATCTACCTTTCCTTTCTTTTTGTGCAAATAAAAAATCGCCCTGAAAAATCTCAGGGCGAACAAAGGGGATTTCCCCTAATAGTCCGTGTTACCACCTGAGTTCGGAATACTCCGCACTCAATGCTCTTTAACGGGAGCAACCGACGGCACATAGTAGGGTAAACCGTTGCGCGCCGCAGCTCAAAGACGGGTTCGCCGATCTCCACGCGGGGACTTCCACCAGCCGTCCGCTCTCTGTGCCGCTTTGATCGGGTACTGTTTCTTTTCACAGCCTTTAATATACATTTATTATATCATCTTATGAACAGCTTGTCAACGGGTTTCGGGACAATTCTGCGTTTTTGCCTTAAAAATAATGCAGATTTGCACACCAAAAATGCTGCGGAAAATGTTATAATAAAAAGTATATGCAATATTAAACGAATTCTTGATGTAATAATAATGTGGCAAAAATCACTAGTAAATCGGTATTTTTTTTTTTTTTATGCATAAGAACAATTTTAATGTTATTATTTCCAAAAAAATCCCGAAAAAGAATTGACAAATGTTATTCCTCCATTTTTTCAGCCGCCAAGCGAAAGCGGCTACTACTCGTTGACCGAAAACCACATTTCGGTTCCAACTGTTTCTATTATACCACCCCGTATAACTATGAGCAAGAAGGTTTTTAAACTTTGCAGTGCGGGTCTTGCGCTTAGCATTGCACTATCATCTGCTCCGTTTACGATAACCGGTAGTGCCTGGAAATAACTCGGTTTATCTGAATTGGACGGCAAATTCTATGATGAAAACGAAGACGAGATTGAAGGTACCTATGTCGATTTCACTAAGGAAACAGCTGGTTACAGAGGCTTCTTATTCGTTGAAGATGGCACGAGCTATCTTGTTGCCAAAAACTGGAAGATAGAAGCGGTAACAGATGACGTTGTTAAGGGCGATGTTCGTTTCGAGGTTTCGCTCGACAAGGACGGAAATGTTGAAATGGTAAAGGCAAGACCCGAAGCGCTTGGTGCAAGCCTTGAATACAACTACGATGTTTACACACCTAAGGGCGCAACCACGGGTAAGTTTGTTAATACCGTAAAGAATGAGACGAATGAAGAAACCGGTAATGTTACTACAGTAACTAGGAATCATGACTATTACATCTCTATCGGCACAAGCCAGGAAGTTGGTCATAAGATTACAGACGGGGTTCTGAAAGACGGCAACGTTGTTTTAGGACGCGAATATACCTGCGAAGTATCTGACGGCATAACGAAAACTACTTCCGGATATGGTATATCCGCAGCAGATAAGTTCTCCATGCTTTCTAATACCGTTAAGGATCTTACAACCGGTAAGAAGGTTGCTGATGTTGTTCAAATCAGTTCTGACGCCGGAGTTTTATATGTTACCGCTTTTAAGGGCGATGATGAGATTAAATACGTTTTAACCGACGGAAAGGTTACCGGCAAGAAAGTCAACGGCGGCAGCGTTGTAGCTCTCGATAACAACGATAATTATTCAGTAGAAGGCGTTTACGATAAACCTACTTCTATTACTGAAATTGTTGAAGCTGAACAGGCTAAGTGGATTGATAATGGTCTTGTTGTTGTTAAGTCCGATTATATTTTAAACTCCAACTCAGGCGAATGGAAGGTAAGACTTAACGATATCGAAGATTTCGATACAAGTAAGGTTGACTCCATCGAGGTTACATTAAAGGCTCTCGATGAGCGCTTTAATGGTCAGATCGGCGGTGCGATTGTTCTTTCGAGCGGCAACTCCAGCGATAACGAAACGTATGGCTGGAATTCTAAGGAATACTGGGGCGTAAATGACGCTGATAAGGGCTTTACCGCTGCTAATAAGGCTGTAACATTCAATAAGGTCGGCGCTTACACATACCAGGGTAAGGCAACAGTTGGCGAAGGCTTTGCTATTATCGACGCTCCTGATTACGCTGACGTTGTTGTTCAGTATTGGGGAAGCGCATACGGCTTGATCTCTGTTGAAGGCGTTGTTATTAAGGATAAGGACGGAAATGTTCTCGTTTCTTACGATGACGAAGGTATTATCACCCTCCCCGTTACTGCAACTGCAGCAAGCGGCAGGAAGTCTGTAACCGTAAAGTGGGATAAGGTTCCTTACGCAGCTAAGTATACTGTTGAAACACTTAACGATGACGGCGTATGGGTAAAGGTTGACGAAGTGACTGCTAGCAGCGCATCAGACGACGCAGTAAAGGACGATCGTTCAACAACTATCAAGAACCTTAAGAAGGGTACATACACATATCGCGTTGTTGTAACCGATAAAAATGACAATATAATCGCTACTTCTAAGGCAGTTAAGGCTGAGGTTAAGGTAGCAATTGAAAACTTAAAGGCGGTTTGCAACTCCAGCCGTACAGTAACCCTTACATGGAATAAGGTTGAAGATGCAACAGGCTATATCGTTAAGAGCGCAGACGGAAAGACCAAGTATACAGCTAAGTCTATTAAGGACAACGCTTATACCGTAACAGGTCTTACAAACGGCACACAGTACGGATTTAAGGTTTACGCTTACGTTGACGGCGAATGGATCTCTTCTGACGCAGTTCATAAGACTCCTGTCGGAACACCTAAGAATGTAAAGGCAGCTTGCAACGCTAGCCAGTCTGTAACTCTTACATGGGACGCAGTTGAAGGCGCAACAGGCTACATCATCAAGAGCGCTGACGGAAAGACTAAGTACACAGCTAAGTCTATCAAGGATACTACTTACACTGTAACAGGTCTTACAAACGGCACACAGTACAGCTTCAAGGTATACGCTTACACAGACGGCAAGTGGTACGCTTCTTCCGCAAGGAGCAAGACTCCTGTCGGAACACCTAAGAATGTAAAGGCTACATCAGGCAGCCAGGAAATCACTCTTACATGGGATAAGGTTGCAGGCGCAACAGGCTACATCATTAAGAGCGCTGATGGTAAGATCAAGTACACAGCTAAGTCTATCAAGGATACTTCTTACACTGTAACAGGTCTTACAAACGGCACACAGTACAGCTTCAAGGTATATGCTTACACAGATGGCAAGTGGTACGCTTCTTCCACTAAGAGCAAGACTCCTGTCGGAACACCTACAAACATCAAGGTTTCAGCAGCAAGCAAGCAGGCTACTATTTCTTGGAATGCTGTAAAGGGCGCAACAGGCTACATCATTAAGAGCGCTGACGGTAAGATCAAGTACACAGCTAAGTCCATCAAGGACACTTCTTACACTGTAACAGGTCTTACAAACGGCACAAGCTACAAGTTCAAGGTATATGCTTACACAGATGGCATTTGGTACGCAGCTACCTCCGCAGCTGTAACTCCTACCGGAAAGCCCACAGGCGTTAAGGCAGTTGCAGGAAGCAAGCAGGTTACACTTTCCTGGAACGAAGTAAACGGTGCAACAGGCTACATCATCAAGAGCGCAGACGGTAAGACTAAGTACACAGCTAAGACCATTAAGGATACTTCTTACACAATCAAGAACCTTAAAGGCGGCACTCAGTACAAGTTCAAGGTTTACGCTTACGTTGACGGAACATGGTACGCTTCTAACGTTGTATCTAAGACACCTAAGAAGTAAAATCAATTAAAGGTTGGATTGAGCCGGATATACTAATGTGAAACGGTAAAATCTACATGACAAAAAGACCTCCTATGGTATAAAAGCCATAGGAGGTTTTGTTATATCAGGAAGTTAGAGAAAAAACGTGCGATTTGAAACTACGACTGTGAAAATCATTGTGTACCTACCATCTCTTTTTTATTGTGTGCGGGCAGCTTTGCTGCTTTTTCGCGGCACGAAGTTCAACGTAGCAGCCGCACATTCCGCATACGCCGCCGTTTAACTGTTCACATTCTTTACAAGCGGAAAGTCTGCGCAGATATTCCGCTTCATCTGTGCGGCTGTCCGACGGCATAGCTTCGATTATCTCCCTTATCGTTTTAAGGGCGCCGTCCGGGTCGTATTCTTCAAGCAGGCACTTGCGGCAGAACGGCTTGCTCACGACAGCGTGACCTTTACAACAGAGCAGGGCGGGAGTGCTGCGCTAAAGCCGTTCTCGGAAAGCGATACATCGATTGGCTTGATCGTAAGCTTGTCTGGTGTGTCAAAATCGTTTTTGTCTGTGACATTTCCCGTAAGAATATCAGCGGAAGCTGATTTCGGGATAAATCCGTTTATTTCGCAGTTTATATTTGCCTCGTCCGAGAGAGAGCAGTTGGCAAGAGTAACGGTTATCTGACCATTATTTAATGAAGCGGAGCAGCTTACCATTGGTATTTTCGTGTTTTCGCCCGCCTGTTCATTTTCAAGGTGAGAATAGATGAGGTCGCCGTTCTGATGCCCCTTAAACAGGTCGAAAACGTGATACGTCGGTGTTTTGACCATCTTTTCGCCATCTGTCAGAATAAGCGCCTGTAAGACATTTACCGCCTGTGCAAGATTCGCCATAATAACGCGGTCGGAATGCGCGTTGAAAATATTTAGGTTGCATGCAGCGACAATGGCGTCCCGCATGGTATTCTGCTGATATAAAAAGCCGGGATTTGTACCCTCCTCAACGTCGTACCAGCAGCCCCATTCGTCAACAACAAGCCCGATTTCGTGGTTTTTGTCATGCTTTTCCATAACAGCTGCGTGGCGTTTTATAAGTTCTTCTATATAGAGAGTTTTAGAAATTGTTTCGTAATATTCGTCAGATGTAAAATCGGTCGCGCTGCCTTTTTTGCTCCAGTCGCCGCTTGGAACGGTGTAATAATGCAGCGAGATAGCTTTGGTGTGCCAGGGCTTAACGCTTTTAAGAAGCTCATCTGTCCAGTTATAGTCGTCGGAATTTGGTCCGCAGGCGATTTTGAACAGCTCGTTACCGTTGAAGTCCTTGCAGAAGCTCTGATAGCGGCGATATTCATCGGCGTAGTATTCGGGTCGCATATTCCCGCCGCAGCCCCAGTTTTCATTGCCGATTCCGAGATATTTCAGTTTCCATGGCTTATCGCGCCCGTTCTTTTTTCTTAGGTCTGCCATAGGAGAAACTCCGTCAAACGTGATATATTCTATCCATTCGGAAAGCTCCTGAACAGTTCCGCTGCCGAGATTTCCCGCAAGGTATGGTTCGCAGCCTATTTCCTCGCAAAGGTTAAAAAACTCATGCGTTCCGAAAGAATTATCCTCTGTTATCCCGCCCCAGTTTGTGTTAATCATTTTTTTTCGCGCAGATTTTTCGCCGATTCCGTCTTTCCAGTGGTATTCGTCTGCGAAACAGCCGCCCGGCCAGCGAAGAACAGGCATATTAATCTGACGAAAAGCCTCAATAATATCTGTGCGAACGCCGTTCTTGTTCGGAATAGGTGAGTCCTCTCCGACGAAAATGCCGTTATAAATACAGCGTCCGAGATGTTCGGAAAAATGCCCGTAGATTTCGGGGTTAATATGCGATTTTTTGTCAGCTGCGTTAAGCATAAGCTTGATAGACTTCATAAGCTTACCATTCCTTTCTTGTTGATTTCACCGCGTGGTTATTGCCGTTTTAACGCGAGGAATTTTTTTACAGGCAGTTACCGCCCTTGTAATTCTGACGCAAGCCGCCTTGATGATGCAAAAGCGCCGATGCTGATTGAGCGGTAAATCCTTTATTTTATTTTATACTATTGACAGCCGCAGCACAATGACGTATAATATCTTTGTACTGATATATAATACTTTTTTGAGGTGAAAGAAATGAAGCTTCACGACATTGGACTTGGCTTTTGCCATTCTCCGGATTTCAGAATTAACAGAAAAAACGGCTCAGGTGATAATCTACTCCTTATTTTTAAAACACCCGCCATTATAACGCTTTCCGGAACAGATGAAAGCGTACCTGCTGATACAGCTGTTCTTTATAGTAAGGGAACTGAACAATCGTATGGTGCCTGCGGTGAACCGTATGTAAACCACTGGCTTCATTTTGACGCTGATGAAGCTGATTCTTTTTACCATTCTGTACGGCTTCCGTTTAATAAACCTATTCAGCTGAAAAACTGCCCGGCTTGTGAGAATGTGATGAACGAAATATATTCGGAACGCTTATCGGGCAGCGCAGTTTCTGAGGTATGTATTGACGCGCTGTTACGACTTCTTTTAATACGCATAAGTGAAAATTCAAGTCTGTATGAGAACAGCGCTTCGGATAATCCTCATAGCCTTGAACTGCGTAGGCTTCGTGCGGAAATATATGCTAATACGAACGTGGCTGTGTCGGTAAGCTCTCTTGCGCGAAGGGTTGGATTAAGTCCATCGTATTTTCAGGCTGTCTATAAATCGCAGTTCGGTGTAAGCTGTTACGAGGACGTTATTACCGCAAGAATTTGTACAGCAAAATACTACCTGCGCAGTACACAGCTTTCTATAAAAGAAATTTCGGTACTCTGCGGGTGTGAAAATCCTGAGCATTTTATGCGGCAATTCCGCGCACGAACAGGAAAAACTCCAACAGAGTACCGAAACGATAAGGTTTAGTTTTTTACTTTGTTTTTGCTATTTTCAGCATATCGCTAAACTTAAGACGATCGCCGGTGTGAAGCACAATGTGTTCGTAAACCTTTGCAACTATCACACAGAGAACAATAACGCTTGCCAGAAGAACCAACAGGGAAAGGCACGCTTCTCCGAGGCTCATCTGTCCGAGCATATATGCGGAGGGCAGGCAGAACGGCGATGAAACAGGGAGGTATCTCGCGATAATCATAAATGCATTTGTTTCGCCGTCAACAGCGCCGATCTGCGGCAGATACGCAAGGTAGAAGCCAAGCACACCGATAAAGCTCATAGGCTGAATTGCGGCGGAGAGATCCTCCATTTTGCTGATGCTTGCGCCCGCAAGTCCCGCGATAAGCGCATAGAAAAGGAAACCAAGCACAAATGTGAGTATCATAACAACTATGGTGTCAATGCTGAACGAAGAGAACGCGTTCTGAATATCGGTGAGAATTTGCTGGACATCTGTTCCGGTGGTTGAACCGGCAGCCGCTTCAAGCAGACCGTCAATTTTCGAGAAAATTCCGAACGGCGAGGAAATAAAGAAGCCAAGAACGCCCGAGCAAATCAGAATGAGGAACTGCATAAGCGAAACGAGGCAGATTGCAAGTACCTTTCCTATAATAATCGAAAGGGGACTTACCGATGTAAGGAGGTATTCCATAACTCTCGACGATTTTTCAATTGCGATAGCCTGTGCAACAAGCTGGCTGTAAGCAAAAATAAATATGAACAAAACTATCGACGAAATCATCGGTACTATCATATTTATAACATCTTCGCCGACGCTCGTTGCTTCCTTACCCGCTTTGAGAAGGCTTGTGGAAACTCCGCCCATAACTGTTGTCATCTGGTCGGTGGAAATGTTGAGGGAATCGAGGTACTGCATCTGAAGCTGTGTGGAAAGGGTCGAGAGAATCATTGTGCAGTCGTTTGAATTGACGGTTGAATTTTCTCCCGCGTAGTACGCTTCAAGCGCCAGAAGCCCGTCCTTTGAAAAAGCGCGGGCAAGCATTGCGTTTTCGGTGGTCGTTTCAAGCTCCGTAAGCTTTGCGTCGAAGTCCTCGGCGGTGATTTTTTCAATAGTAAAGCCGTATGTAACGGCGCTGATAGCGAAGTTAGCGTTCAGACCCGTTTCATCGTCAATATAAAGCTTTGAAACGGAAAAGTCAGCAGATTCGCCGTTTGCGATGCTCTCGATCTGTCCGATTTCGTCCTCCAGCAGAAAAACGGGAAGGATATTTGCGGTTGCAACGATAAGAGCAACAATAATCGCGATGATAACCGTACTTATTATAAAGGATTTCGTCTTTATCTGCTGAGCGAATGTAAAGGCGAATATATTTTTCCAGCCCTTAGTTTTCATTTGTTTTCTCTCCCTCCTGTGCGGCAGGTCCACACTTTTCAACGAACAGTTCATGCAGTGAAGGCTCGCGCAGGTCGAATTTTACGACGTTTATTTTCTGTTCAAGCATTCTGCGCAGAAATTCCTGCGCCTGCTCGTCGCCGCTTACCTTGAAATTGGTTCCGTTCGGGGTGTTCTCTACAACAGTAAGTCCGATTTCTTCTGCAATCGGAAGAAAGTCGCTGTCTGCCTTGACAGTGAGATTTACCCGTCCGTAGCTCTTTTTTATTTCGTTAAGATTTCCCTGCATAACCGTTTCGCCGCGGTGGAGAAGAACAAGATCCTCACAGAATTCCTCGATGGTTTCCATTTGGTGGCACGACATAATGATGTACTTGCCCTTGTCGCGTTCCTCGCGGATAATGCTTTTGAACAGATCAGCGTTTACGGGGTCAAGACCGCTCAGCGGCTCATCAAGAATAATCAGTTCGGGGCTGCATACAAGCGCAGCGGCGAGCTGAACCTTCTGCTGATTACCCTTTGAAAGCTGTTCAGCCTTCTTCTTGCGGTATTCGTTGATATTGAGGCGATCGAACAGATAGTCGATTGCGGGGGCAGCCTGCGCTTTTTTCATACCCTTGAGCGACGCAAAGTAGTACATTTGCTCCTCAACGTTATATTTCGGGTAAAGACCGCGCTCCTCTGCGAGATATCCGATCTTTTCCTCCAGAACGTCAAGGGATTTTCCTTTCCACAAAACGGTTCCGCTGTCCTTTTTCAGCATATTGAGAATCATTCGGATAGATGTGCTTTTTCCTGCTCCGTTTGTTCCGAGAAAAGCGAAAACGCCCGGCTCGGTAAACTGAAATGACAAGTCTTTTACCGCTTGGTGACCATTAAAGGATTTTGATAAGTGTTCAACAACCAGTGACATAGTTTCAGTCCTTTCCGTAAATTTAATTTACTCTAGTATAGCATAGTTTTTCCACCTTGTCAATAGTCTTTACGAAAAAAGTTTTACAAATCAGAACATCACCGCACAAATGCTGTCATACAAGCACAGTGCGGTGATGGCTCAGGAAAGTCTTACGAGGAAATTCATACCTATTTTTTCATCTCCGTTAATTTTAAGCTCCGAAAAAGACGGAATGCAAATCAGCTCCGAATTTTCCTCTTTGAAGTAAACGTGCGCGATAGCGATTGCCTTTACAGCTTGATTTACCGCGCCCGCGCCGACAGCCTGAATGTCAGCCGTACCGTTTTCGCGAACGACAGCCGCGATAGCGCCTGCGACGGACTTCGGAACGCTTCTTGATGAAACCTTTATAATCTCCATTATTTTCCCTCCGTTTCAGAAATACGCTGTATAGATGTACAGTAGCCTGTTTTTTCATTTATCGAAACAACCACCCCGTTAATCATAATTTCACCTTCGGGGTAGGTGTGTTTCTGCGGATAGTAGTTGGTCAGGCGCGCAATGATAATGTCCTTGTCTATTCCAAGGATCGAGCGGCGAACGCCCGTCATTCCCGCGTCGGTTATATATCCCGTGTGACCTCCGAGAATTTCCTCGTCGGCAGTCTGAACGTGAGTATGCGTACCGATTACGGCGGAAACGCGGTTTTCGAGATAGAAGCCCATTGCTTTTTTCTCCGAGGTAGCCTCAGCGTGGAAATCGACAATAATATTCGGCGTTTCGATGCCTTCAAGCAGCTTGTCAACGCAGTGGAACGGGTTGTCGGAGTGTTCCATATATGACATACCCATCAGGTTTATTACCGCGACGCTTGTTCTTCCCATATCGAAAATGCAAACGCCCTTTCCGTAAACGTCGCCGAGGTTAGCGGGGCGGATTATTTCGCTGCATTCTTCGTACATATCGTTCATTTCGCGGCGGCGGAAGCAGTGGTTGCCCGTTGTGATAACGTCTACTCCGCCCGAACGCAGTATATTTGCAGAAAATGGGGTGATACCATTTCCGTTCGCTGAGTTTTCGCCGTTTACGATTGTCATATCAATTTTGTATTCATTTTTCAGCTTCGGTAGCCTTGAAACAAGATAATTTGCACTTGTCTGACCGACAACATCGCCTATAAACAGAATGTTGAGCATTTAAAGCTCCTTTCAAAAAATAACGGGACTATGAAAAGCCATAGTCCCGTTTTGTTCTGATATTCTTATCGTTCGAGAATCTGACTTCTGTCGGGACCGATTCCGACCATCGCAATTTTGCATTCACAAAGCTCTTCAAGCTTCAGAATGTAGTTCTTGCAAACATCGGGAAGCTCGTCAAAGCTCTTGCAGCCCGAAATATCCTCGTCAAAGCCATCAAATTCTTCGTAAACAGGTTCACATCCGGCAAGCTCTTCAAGCGTAGGCGGGAAGTCCTTTATAATTGTTCCGTCAGGTCTCTTATAAGCAACGCAGATTTTCAGCTTGCCTATTCCGCTGAGCGTGTCAAGCTTGTTTATAGCGAGCTTTGAAAGTCCGTTTACACGTACCGAATGGCGCACTATAACAGCGTCAAACCATCCTGTTCTTCTCGGACGACCGGTTGTCGTACCAAATTCACCGCCTCTGTTGCGGATAAGATCGCCTGTTTCGTCCTCGAGTTCGGTAGGGAAGGGACCCTTTCCTACTCTGGTTGTGTATGCCTTTGCAACGCCGATGATATCGTTAATGATCATAGGTCCTACACCTGTTCCAACGCAAACGCCCGCAGAGAGAGGGTGAGAAGATGTTACATAGGGATAGGTTCCGAAGTCGATATCGAGAAGTGTAGCCTGTGCGCCCTCGAACATAATCTGCTTGCCTGCTTTTGCAGCGTTATAAACGATAACCGAAACGTCGTCAACATACTTAGCAAGGTGCTTTCCGTACTCGGTATACTCCTTAATGATTGCTTCTATATCGTGTGCTTCGCCGCCGTAAACCTCGGTGATGATTTTATTTTTCAGTTTTCCCGTTGCACGCGCCTTTTCAGCAAAAACTTCGGGGTGGATAAGATCGTAAACTCTTATACCACAGCGCTCGTACTTATCCATATAAGTCGGACCGATACCTCTTTTTGTAGTACCGATATCGCTGTTGCCGCGGAACTGTTCGGAAAGACCGTCGAGGGTTATATGCCACGGCATAATAACGTGCGCTCTCGGGTCGATTTTAAGGTTATCAAAGGTAACTCCGCGCTCGCCGAGCGAATCAAGCTCTCCTATAAAATCCTTGGGGTCGAGAACAACTCCCGCACCGATCAGGCAGAGGGTGTCCTTATAAAGGATTCCCGAGGGAATAAGATGAAGCTTATAGGTGTTTCCGTCATTTACAACGGTATGACCTGCGTTGTTTCCGCCCTGTGAACGAACAACAACGTCTGCTCTCGAAGCGATGATGTCGATGATTTTACCCTTTCCTTCATCGCCCCATTGTGTACCAACTACAATACTTGCCGGCATTGCAATACCATTCCTTTCTTCTTTCACAAAACTTGTCAGAAAACACATCTAACAAAAGACCTTAATCATTATAACAGAAAAAACACATAATTGCAAGTCATTTTCGCTTTTTTTTTACATTTTCGTTTTTTTCTTTATTTCACCTGTTATATGGCGGGGATACCTCCGCTGCTCCAGGTATCGTCAGCGTCGGGTTCAGGTTCTTCTTCCGGCTCGCCGTCCTGAACATTATCGTCCGGTTCCGACTCTTCAGGATTATACTCTTCATCTTCGTATTCTTCCTCCTCGTCGTCCTCGTATTCCTCCTCGTCATCTTCCTCAATGTCATCAGCTTCCTGTTCATTATCAGACATAGCGTCGTCAATCTCCGGTTCTTCCTCAGGCTGAATATCCGGTTCTTCGTTATTTTCACTCTCCGTAAATTCCGCGCTGCTTGAACCGCTTGTCGCGTATGAAATACTGCTTCGTGAAAGGTAGTTCTTGATTCCCGTGACTATTGCCGAGGCAATGCCTTTCTGGTGAACAGGCGACGCCAGAGCCATAGCGTCGTTTATTTCATTTACAAATCCCGTTTCAACAAGTACAGAGGGGAAATCCTGCTGAAGCGTAACCTGAAAATAGCTGTATTTTGCACCTCGGTCGCGGTACGCACCGTCCGAGTAGGCGTAATTCGAGTAATATGAAGCGATGCTTTCCGAGATTTTCGCTGCGAGCGGCTGTGAATAAGATGTAAAGTAGTACACCTCAACGCCTCTTGCCGAGCCGTCAACCAGCGATTTATTCGCGTGAACCGAAATATACAGGTCGCACCCGTATGAACGTGCATAGTTCGGACGTTCGCGTGTAAGCAAAAATTCGCTTTCCGTTTTTAGCCGAACGACATTAGCACCCGCAGCCTTAAGCTGAGAGGTAAGTTCTTTCGATATCGCAAGCACAACCTCCTGTTCAATAACCTCTCCGACAGCGCCGGGGTCAAGAGTTGTCGCCGTTTTTCCGTAGCCGTGTCCGGGGTCAACTACAATGGTCATACCGCTCAGCGTATTTGTCGGAACAGGGAAGGATAGAAGCAGGTCGCCGTCCGACGTGTAGGTAGCAGCCTGTCCCGAATAAACGCCCGCCTGACGAAGTTCAAGAATAAGTCTGAATTTCGTGCCGTTACCCTCGGTTACCGTATCCCATTTGCCGGATTTGAACACGAGATTATTCTCGAAGGAGGGGAGTTTTGTAACACTTGTGATGTTTTCAAATGTAATATAAAGGTGGGTTGCCGTGAAGGAATGTAAATAATAATCGCCCTCCCAGTCGGTGTAATAATTATTTCCGACTAGCTGCATTTTAAAGCCTGTTTTATGGTCGGTTTTTATTTTTATGTAGCTATCGCCGTTTGCTGTTCCGATCGATTTGACAACAAGCGCATTTTTCTCGATTCCCGTACCATCAACAAGCGTTGAAGCGGAAGCCGCAATTCGCTTTCCGGAGGTTGTAAGATAGTAGTTTCCCGAAGTTGTTTTGTACGGTTCAATCGTTCCCGCAGGAAGCTGCGAGAAAACAGGCGAGGGGATATCGTCGGCGGTTTTTCCGTCGTAAACAATTGTGTAATCAGAATTCACCTTAACATATTTGACAGTATCGGTGCTTTTGTAAATTGATTCAAGCGTACCGATTATTTCACCTGACCCTACGTCGCTTGAATCCGCCATTTCAGCCTTTTTTTCAATTACAGGTTCAGGCTCCGCGTTGATAATGACGCGCGCTCCGATAACCTCCATGGTATAGCCGCTGTTTTCGCCGCAGATCTTGATTGTTCCTAGATCCTGTTCCTTTCCGATTACCCCGTCGGGTACAGTATAGCTTCCTGTGTAGCGAACATACGCCGAGTTGTAGTCCTCGTCGTCAGTCTTACCTTCCTGTTCGGTCATCTTTACCTTTGTACCGTTTACAACGCCGTAAATCTCCGAACCCTTATATGCAGTAACGGAAAGGTTGATTTTCGTTCCGCCGTCAACCTGGAGCGTCTTTCCTTCCGAAATAGCCTTTGTTATGGTCTGCATAACCACAATTTTCCGCTCGATTTTATACGTATAGGTTTTGGACTTGTGCGTAATTGTAAAAGTGTTTACGCCAACTTTAAGGTCACGTGTAAAGTAGAAATTACCTGCGTCATTCAGCTGAATCGGAGAGTTGTTAAAGTAAACGGGGAAGTTACTGTCGAAGCTTCCCATAAATGTTACGCTCGGCTCGCTTGTTGTAAAAGTGAACTTAGCGGGGGAAACCATTTTAAGATCCGAAAAAAGCGATTCCTCGTTAATCTGTTCATTGAAATAAGAGGTAAGCGTTGAGGTCGTTCCAAGCGGATTCTGCATCAGGCGTTCATACGAATTGAAAACGCTTCCGTTGTAGCTGTCGATTTTTTTTGAAATGGTAAGCTGTTTAAGAAGCTGATCCTCCGCGCCCCACCCCGCAGCGTCTGTTCCTATTTTTTCGTTATGATGAACAATGTAAAGCGGCGTGTTATATTCAGCTGTAAGGCTGCCCCACCAGCCGGTAACGCTTTCAAAGGGCAGTGCGGTATCGGTCAGGGAGCCATAAGCACGAATCAGCGCGAAGTCGGTATAACTCTTTTCAATAAAGCTTTTCGTGTCGGAATAGCCGTCGTAATACGCCTGAACAGTATCGGCAGTGTCGCTTCCAAGCTCGTTTACGGAAGAATTTGCCCACATATCGTTTATCATAAATCCGACAGCAATCGAGTTGTTGGTAAGGTGGATAACGTCAGCGGCGGCGCTGAAAAGCTGTTCAGCGGTGTCGTAAAGCCAGTTTGTATACCCCTCGCCCGAACCGTTGTTCATATACCCGCCGAAGGATTCGGCGTTCCTGCGCATATAATAATCATCAAGAATAATACCGTCGCAAGGATATTTCAGCGCGAAACGGTGAGCTTGTGATACAAGCGTATCAATTTGCGCATTCCCCCCGTTTTGGGCGGCAATATGGCTTAGATCCAACACAACATACGGCGAGATTCCGAAGTTGTATGCTGTTTGAACAGCTATTCCCGTAGGATCAGGCACTTCGCTGTTCATATCTGTACTGTAATATGAACAATCCTCGTAAACGGTGTTGATAATAACGGTGTTCAGCCCGATCTGGGAAAGGTTTGTAAAAATATCTTCCAGCTCAGCGGTAAGCGCTTCTTCCGTGTTATCCTCGGAAGTGCAGAAGTCAACGCCGGGGGTTATAATCGAAGCACGCATATTTTCAGGCAGTGTGAACATATATGAGCGTTCCGGCTCAACATATTCCTCTGTTTCGCTTATCGCCGCCTGCTCCTCATTATTAGGCTCGCTTTCGGCGAAAATCTGTATTGGTGCGGTGTTTATAAGAAACGCCGCAGAGCATATTAACGCCGTCAGGCTCTTTTTAACGTCCATTTTTAACCCTTTCTTTATTCGGTGAGAAGTTTTTTTATGTTATCGGTTTCGCGCTGTATCGTACTTGTCACATACCCGCTCGTGAACAGGTAATTATAGCTGTAAAGCGCAAAGCCGCCGTAATTTTTACAGGTTCTTGCAAATTCAATTTGCCTTTTCAGCATTGTATCGGTATTTGTCCATTCATAAACGCCTGTTCCTGCCCATTTATCCTCAACTCCAACCTTATAAACCGCAAGACCGACAGCGAGTTTTACGTTTGTTCCGTCAACCAGGTTGTTCCACTGTTCTGTGCACGTCCTGAACGGTTGGGCTGAATTTTCAAAGCCATAGTAAATCTGCGGCGCGAAATAATCAACATATCCGCCCTTGCACCATGCCTCCGCGTCCGCATACAGCTGATTTATATTATTGCTCATACTGCCTTGCGTGCTTGTTCCGAAAACGGCTGTTGACGAACATTCGTGAACAGCATTGTAGATTTCCTTAACCAGCTTGTTGCAGTTTGAAATACGGAAATCCGAAAGGGAAGAGCTGCCGGAAGCGGAAAAAGCCTTGCTGTCGAAATAAGCTTCGGTCGTCGGGTAGAAGTAGTCGTCGATGTGTATTCCGTCAACATCATACCCAGAAACAATCTCGCGTACTCCATCGCCAACCAGTCCGATCGTTTCGTCATAGGCAGGATTTAAGTAGAGAGTTCCGTTTACGTTGACTATATATGTACCATTTTTAGCGGAATCGTTATACCATTCCTTTATCGGATAGCTGCCGGTTAAACTATTCATATCGGCGGTTGTGCAAAGACGAAGCGGGTTTATCCAGGCGTGTATCGAAAGCCCCTGCTTGTGCGCTTCATCGACCAGGATTTCAAACGGATCGTATGAAACGCCGCTTCCGTATTCGCCCGAAATGTATTTTGTAAATGGAAAAATCGAGGATTTATAAAATGAGTCGCCGAAAGCGCGCGCATGTACAAAAACGGTGTTAAGACCGAGATTTGAGCAGTTGGCGTAGATGTTTTTAACTGCGCTCCGGAATTCATTTTCGCTTTTACCCTTCAGGAGTGTAGAAAATTCCAGATAGGAAATCCAGACGCCCTTCATTTCCTCGTAATTGACAGCAGAATAGCTGTTTTTTTCATAGCTGCCTGCGACAGTTTCCGTGGTTGTGATTTCTGTTTTAACAGCGGCTGTGGTTGTTGCGGCAGTCGTAGTGGTCGTTTTCTGTGCCGTGGTAGTTGTTGCGACAGTCGCAGTGGTAGTCGTAGTAACAGTCGTGCCGGTCGTTGTTACAGCAGCAGCTTCTGTTTTGGAAGTGACAGCTGAGGTCGTTGCTGCTGTCGTTTTTTCTGTTGAAGCAATTGTCGCAGAGGCTGTCGTTGTTTCAAGTGCGGTTTCAGAGGAAAATTCTTCCGACGCAGCTTCTTCCGTCTTTGAGGTCGTGCATATTATATCGGGAATAGGAACAGCAGCAGGCGCGGTGTTACTTTTTGTGTCAAAAGCTATACCGCCAAAGCTGCCGTTAGCAACCGACTGTTCGGGCAGGCGTGTTTCGCGGCAGCCGCAAAGTAAAAGCGCTGCACACAGCAATAATGATGTAATTTTTGCGCCGTTATTTTTCATGCCGCCTCCACAATGTATGCATAATTATACATTATGTATTATATCACTTTTTTTCGTTTTCGTCAATATTTATCGTGGATTTGTTATAAATTGCAATATAAAGTGTCCACAATAATCAAGTGACAAACAAGTTTATTTTTACCATATTAGATGACAATCCGTCGAAGATTCTCCTCGGATAATTATTTATCCAATGCTCAACCATATTAATTCTCTCCTGAGAGAATTTGGCGATATCGGCACCCTTTGGAATAAAT
>CAZAXM010000002.1:0-45245 GCA_964489095.1 uncultured Ruminiclostridium sp.
ATTTTATGATTTTTCAGCCTGTTTTTGCTTGATTATATTTTTTAACCCCTAATCCGTACTCGGATTAGGGGGTTTTGGACAGGCTGAGGACTGCCGTTCAATCGGCAGTCCTCCAGACCGTCGAAAAAGATGAAAAGAAAAAGAAATTGGGGACGCCGTCCCCAAACCCCTGCCAAAGGGAATTATTCCCTTTGGAATCCCATTTTTTGCTGCAAATTGCACCGATCTATCAGGTCGATAATCTTGCAAAACGACACTATACTCTCCAAAACAGGTTTTTCAACAAGCTGCAGTCCTGCCATAAGGCGGGGCTGATTTAATATTTAAGAATGGATAAACCGGTTAAATCAGTGCATTTTTGTATTGTTTAGTTGTTGCGTTCGTCACGCTTGATTTCGCTTTAAGTGCTTCACTTGAGGCGAAATTATATTTATCTCCTAGCAATTAGTTTATTGACAAAAACACTATCCGATGCAGCATAACGAATTGAATAAAAAATGTTAAACCGCAAATCATAAATTCGCTAACAAAAACCAAAGAGATATATTGGTGGCATTGGAACTACCGGAGTTGGCGGGGAGATTAGGCTGCAATGAAAATTTTTAAAATCTGAACCTTTCGCCTTCAGCTGCGCCTATATTAGTGAAAGCGCTTTTAGCAAACACAAGGAGGTGATGATATGACCGAATTTGAAATAATGCTGAGCGATTGCAAAAACGCTGTCGAGTGTTTCGTGCGGTTTAAGCTGTCATCAAAGGCTGACGCGGATGATATTTTGCAGGAATCTTTTCTGACCGCTTTTCAGAAATTTGATATTCTTTCAGATAAATCCCATTTCAAGGCGTGGATAATCAGCATTGCTATACATTCCTTGACGGTAATGAGTTTATTCCGAACTGGGGCTTTGGTGAAAAAAACTGCGGAAATGAAGTTAATTTGTCTGTAAAGGGCGATATTATCTGTAACAACAGTGAAATTACTGCACCCGACAAGCCGTTTTTACTTGATATCGTCGGAAGATATGAGGTTCAAATCGGTGGTAGATCTTACGATACAATTTGCATTATGGACATAGGAACTTACAATGGCGGTGTTGTTAGTGAACAGTACCTCGACAAGAACGGCAGGACTGTTCTCTGGAGAAGGTTTAACCATGACGATTTGGGAAAAGACCGCTATAAGAAAAAACGGATGGAAATTCTTCCCGACAATGAACGCATTGCCGTGAATGGTGAGGTTTATGTTCACCGGTATGATTGTATTACCGGCTATATTGTTTAAAACAGGTGCTTATGAGCGGAACAGTATGGTGCCTATACCCGACCTGCGGCGGCAGAAGCCGTGAACGAAAATGAAACAGAAAATCTAAAAAACAGCCGCTAAAGAGCCGATGACGCGAGATTTCGCAGACCATCGGCTCTTTTCTTTTTTACAAAGCAGCTATTATTGTTTTGTGCATCAGCATTTTTTGCGGAATGTAAGCCTTTACAATTCCTGCTTTTTGTGCTATAATATATTATGAATAAATATTTCTGAAAGGAAGCGTTAATATGTATATTATGAAGCTGATCGCGCCCTGTAAAGACTACCTCTGGGGCGGTACAAGACTCAGAGATGAATATGGTAAGAAATCCGACAAGGATAAGCTCGCCGAGAGCTGGGAACTGTCTTGTCACAAGGACGGCGAAAGTGTTATCGAAAAAGGTGAATTTGCCGGTAAGACACTTTCCGAGTACATAAACAAAAACGGAAAGAGCGTGCTTGGAACAAACTGCGCGCGCTTTGAATACTTTCCTATTTTGATCAAGTTGATTGACGCTAAGGACAATCTTTCTGTTCAGGTTCACCCCGACAACGAATACGCTATGCGCGTTGAGGGCGAATACGGAAAAACAGAAATGTGGTATATTGTGGACTGTGAGGAAGGCGCAGAGCTTCTCTACGGATTCAAGCACGAAATCTCCCGTGAGGAGTTCGCAAAGCGCATTGCCGATAACACACTCCTTGAAGTGACGAACAATGTTCCCGTTCATAAGGGCGACGTGTTCTTTATCGAGGCGGGAACTCTCCACGCAATCGGTAAGGGTATCCTTATTGCGGAAATCCAGCAGAATTCCAACACGACCTATCGTATTTACGATTACGGCAGAGTCGGAGCGGACGGAAAGCCGCGCCAGCTCCACGTTGAAAAGGCCTGCGAGGTTACGAAGCTTATCCCGCCTACCCGTCCCACAAAACCCATGGGAGAGCCTGTCAAAAAGGACGGCTATACCGAAACTCTCCTCGCGACAAGCGAATATTTTAACGTAAAAAGGCTCGATGTTACCGAAAAGGCAGAGCTTGAAGCGGCGGAAGGTTCGTTCAATTCGCTGCTCATTCTCGACGGTGAATTTACCGTTGGCGGGCTTACTCTGA
The DNA here is from genome assembly GCA_964489095.1 of uncultured Ruminiclostridium sp. Classification (GTDB taxonomy): domain Bacteria; phylum Bacillota; class Clostridia; order Oscillospirales; family Ruminococcaceae; genus Ruminiclostridium_E. The sequence continues at coordinate 2,416 of CAZAXM010000002.1, forward strand.
AAAAGGGCGAAAGCGCATTCGTCCCCGCGGGCTATGGAAGATATACTGTTTCGGGAAGCGGCGAGATTATTCTGACGGATATTGTTTGATTTTTTTGACAATTGCGGAAGGGGGTAAATATGAAGTACTACGCGGGAATTGACATAGGCGGAACGAATATTTCAACGGGAATTGTTGATGATAATTACGAAATTGTGGGACGCGCCAAAATCAAAACGGACGTAAGTAAGGGTTACAGCGGAATACTGCCCGATATTATCCAGAGCGTTCATGAAGCGGCAGAAAATGCCTCGGTGGAGGTTGAGGAGCTTCGCTGGGTCGGAATCGGCTGTCCGGGCACTTGCAATACCGAAACGGGAATTGTCGAATACTCCAATAATCTTCACTGGGACAATGTGCCGCTGCTGTCCGATGTGGAAGCGGCGCTTGGGCGAAAGGCTTTTCTTGATAATGACGCGAATGCGGCGGGCTACGGCGAATATCTTGCGGGAGCGGCAAGAGGCGCAAAAAACGCGGTTATAATAACCCTTGGAACAGGCGTCGGCGCAGGTATAATCATAAACGGAAAAATTTTTAGCGGCTCAAACTTTGCGGGCGGGGAGATCGGGCATACTGTTATAAATGTAGACGGTTACGAATGCACCTGCGGAAGAAAGGGCTGCTTTGAAGCATATTCCTCCGCGACAGGACTTGTACGAATGACCCGCGAGGCTGCGGAAAAGCACCCCGAAAGCAAAATACGTCAGCTTGTCGAGGCGGACGGCCGCATAAGCGCGAGAACGGCTTTTAATGCCGCAAAGCTGCTTGACGACACGGGAATCGAGGTCGTGAACCGCTATATCAAGCATCTTGCCTGCGGAATCGCCAACACGATCAACGTGTTCCAGCCTGATATTCTCTGTATCGGCGGCGGCGTGTGCAACGAGGGCGACAATCTCCTCATTCCGCTGAAAAAGCAGGTCGCGAAGCAGATTTACTCTAAAAACAGCCAAAAGAACACGGAAATCTGCCTTTGTAAGCTGGGCAACGACGCGGGAATAATCGGCGCGGCGATGCTTGGTCGGCTTTATGAGCCGAGCCTTTTCAAAAGCGTTTTCGGAAATAAGTAATCAGCAATTGAGAAAGGATAGATAAAATGAGAAGTGATTTAATAAAGGAGGGCGTAAGCCGAACACCTCATCGTGCGCTGCTTAAAGCCCTCGGACTTACCGACAGCGAAATGAAGAAGCCGTTCATTGCGGTCGTATGTGCGGCAAGCGATTACGTTCCCGGTCATATGCACCTCCACGAAATTTCTCAGGCAGTCAAGGACGGCATAAGAAATGCGGGCGGCGTACCGTTCGAGTTTTTCACGATCGGCGTTTGTGACGGTCTGGCTATGAATCATAAGGGAATGAGATATTCCCTTGCTTCGAGAGAACTTATTGCGGATAGCATCGAGGTCATGCTTACCGCTCACCCGCTTGACGGCGCTGTTTTTATTCCCAATTGCGATAAAATCGTTCCCGGAATGATAATGGCTGCGGCGAGAATGAACTTACCGTCAATTTTTGTCAGCGGCGGTCCTATGAAGGCGGGCGTTGTCGGCGGAAAGCGGCTCGGCTACTCGGAAATTTACGAGGCAATCGGAAAGTACACTGACGGAGAAATCGGCGACAAGGAAATCCTTGAATACGAGAACAGAGCCTGTCCGACCTGCGGTTCCTGTTCGGGAATGTATACCGCCAACTCTATGAACTGCCTTACCGAGGCGATCGGACTTGCTCTGCCGTTCAACGGAACAGAGCCCGCGGTAAATTCTGCGCGCCGCAGACTTGCTAAGGAAACGGGAGAACGTGCGGTTGAACTTGTAAAGGAAAATATCCGTCCTCTTGATATCATCACCCGCCGTAATATGCTCAACGCTCTTGCAACGGATATGGCTATCGGCGCTTCGTCGAATACTGTACTTCATCTACTTGCTATCGCGCATGAGGCGGGCGTTGACGTTACGATCGACGATATAGACGAGGTTAGCAGACGCGTTCCGCAGCTATCGAAGCTTAACCCCGCAAGCAGCGTGTTTATCGAGGATCTGAACGAGGTCGGCGGTATTCAGGCGGTTCTGCGCGAGCTGTCGAAAAAGGGAATTGTTGACCTTGACGTAACAACTGTAAGCGGTACTCAGGGCGAGCGCGTAAGAAACGCTTCTCCCGCAGACGGAACGGTTATCCATACGGTAGAATCGCCTATACGCGCGGACGGCGGCATCGCTGTTTTAAAGGGCAATTTAGCTCCGGAAGGCGCGGTTGTAAAACAGGGCGCGGTAAAGCCCGAAATGATGGATTTCACGGGAACTGCGAAGGTGTTCAACGGCGAACAGGAGGCTTGTGACGCAATTCTCGGCGGTACTATAATTGCGGGAGATGTTGTCGTTATCCGTTATGAAGGTCCGAAGGGCGGACCGGGAATGCCCGAAATGCTTGCTCCGACAGCGGCAATTGTCGGAAAGGGTCTTGACGGAAGCGTTGCGCTTATTACGGACGGACGTTTCAGCGGAGCTTCCCGCGGGGCGGCGGTCGGACACGTTGCGCCTGAAGCGGCAGATGGCGGTCTTATCGCATTTGTGGAAAACGGCGATAAAATACACATTGATATTCCGAACAGAAGTATGGAGCTGCTCGTTCCGGAGGAGGAAATCGAGAAGCGTAAGGCGAAAGGCATTCTCCCGCCCAAGCAGCTTGACGGCTATCTTAAACGCTACGCGAAAATTGTCGGAAGCTCAAGTAAGGGCGCAGTATATACCGACTGAAAAAAGGGGTGAACGGTTATAAGCGAGGAAAAGAACATTCATTCGGGTCACAGGCAGCGTGTTAAGGCGACTGTTCTTAAAAACGGACTTGAACCGCTCAACGATATACAGGTAATAGAAGCCTTACTTTTTTACGCGATCCCGAACGGGGACACGAACCCGATAGCGCACAGGCTTATCGATCGTTTTGGTTCGGTATGCGGAGTTCTCGAAGCGAATTATTACGATTTAAGGGACGTTAAGGGAGTTGGCGAAAACGCGGCTCTGCTTATACGCTTTTGCCAGCAGCTTGCCGGAAGATATCTGCGTTCGCAGAGCTTCAACAACGAACACTCCCTGCTTATCAGCGACGTAGACGTACTTTTACGGTATTACGAGGGCGTTTATCTCGGAATGAATGAGGAACAGATCCGGGCTATGGTGCTTGACGATAAGCTTTGTATGGTTCAGGAGCACGTTATTTTAGAAGGGACGATCGGAAAGGTTGAACTCAGCGCGCGGCGGGTAGCGGACTTCGTGATACGAAACGGCTGTAACCGGGTTATTCTTGCACATAATCACCCGAAAGGTATGGCGCTCCCGTCGAGAGATGACCTCGCTATTACGAAAAAGATCGTTAAGCTCCTGAAAGAGTTTGAGATTACAATGATCGACCATGTTATTGTCGGAAGGACGGGTAGTATGTCCTTGCGCGCGTCTATGCACGCTCCGGGAATATGGGACGAGGTGCGCGAGGCGATAGAAAACGGAACGTATGATAAAAATAACGCATTTGCGTTGATCAGAACAAATGCTAAAAAGAAAAACACGGAAAAGAAGTAAGAGCGATCGGAGAGGAACAGAAAATGGACAAATTCGTTTTAAAATCTCCCTATAAACCGACAGGCGACCAGCCGCAGGCAATTGAAAAGCTTACGGAGGGCATTCTCCGCGGAGAAAAGGAACAGATACTTCTCGGCGTAACAGGGTCGGGAAAAACCTTTACAATGGCGAATATTATTGAGCGCGTCAACCGCCCGACGCTTGTTCTTGCACACAACAAAACCCTCGCCGCGCAGCTTTGCAGCGAGTTCCGCGAGTTTTTTCCCGATAACGCGGTTGAATACTTCGTTTCGTACTACGATTATTACCAGCCCGAAGCGTATATCCCGTCAACCGACGCGTATATCGAAAAGGACAGCGCTATAAATGACGAAATCGACCGCCTGCGCCATTCCGCAACATTTTCTCTTGCGGAAAGGCGCGATGTCATAATCGTATCAAGCGTTTCCTGCATTTACAGCTTAGGAAGCTCCGAAGAATACCGCGCGAACACGCTTTCGCTCAGAAAAGGAATGGAGATAGCGCGGGACGAGGTTCTGGCACGGCTTACCGAAATGCAGTACGAGCGCAACGACGTTAATTTTATACGAAACAAGTTCCGCGTGCGCGGCGATACGGTAGAGATTTTCCCTGCGGGCGCGACAGCTGAAGCTGCGATCCGCGTGGAATTTTTCGGAGATGAAATAGACAGGATCTCGGAGTTTGAGGCTGTTACGGGAAACGCAAAGCGCGAGCTTGTCCACGCGGCGATTTTTCCCGCTTCGCATTATATTGTCGGACGTGAAAAAAAGGAAAAGGCGATTGAACAAATTGAAAAGGAAATGGAAGAGCGCGTTGAGTTTTTCACGGCTGAGCATAAGCTTATAGAAGCGCAGCGCATCGCCGAGAGAACACGGTATGATATGGAGATGCTGCGTGAAATCGGTATGTGTAAGGGAATAGAGAACTATTCCCGCGTTTTAAGCGGGCGTGAGCCGGGAAGCACTCCCGTTACGCTAATCGACCACTTCCCGAAGGATTTTCTGCTGCTTGTGGACGAGAGCCACGTTACTCTGCCGCAAGTCCGCGGAATGTTCGGTGGGGACGCGGCACGCAAGAATAATCTGGTTGACTACGGCTTCCGCTTACCTTCCGCTTACGATAACCGCCCGCTTAACTTTGACGAATTTTACTCGAAAATAAATCAGGCGGTCTATGTTTCGGCAACCCCCGGACCGTTTGAAAAGGAACACGCTACTTCTTCTGCCGAACAAATCATCCGTCCGACAGGACTTGTCGATCCCGAAATAATCGTTAAGCCTACCGAGGGGCAGATCGAGGATCTGGTGAGTGAAATAAACCTGCGTACAAGCCGTAATGAGCGCGTTCTTGTGACAACCCTCACCAAAAAGATGGCGGAGGATCTGACGAAGTATCTCGAACGGCTTGATATTAAGGTGCGGTATATGCACCACGATGTCGAAACGGTTGAGCGAATGGAAACAATACGCGATTTGCGGCTGGGTGAATTTGACGTGCTGGTCGGAATAAACCTGCTCCGCGAGGGTCTTGACCTGCCGGAAGTGTCGCTTGTGGCAATTCTTGACGCGGATAAGGAGGGCTTTTTAAGAAGCGAATCCGCGCTTATCCAGACAATAGGCAGAGCGGCACGAAATGCAAACGGACAGGTCGTTATGTACGCGGACTCCGTTACGGGAAGTATGGAGCGCGCGATTTTTGAAACAAACCGCCGCCGTGAGATCCAGATGAAATATAACGAGGAGCATGGAATTGTTCCAAAAACAATAATCAAGGAAATCCGCGACGTTATCGACATTTCCGCCCCGACAGACGAGGGAAAATCAAAAAAGGAAAAGTCGAAGAAACTTTCAAAGGCGGAATTGGACAAGTTAGCGGAAAAGTATACCGCTTTGATGCGCGAGGCGGCACGTGTGCTTGATTTTGAACAGGCGGCGTACTTCCGCGACAAGATTGCAGAACTGAAAGAAATTGGAGCAAAAAATGGCAAGCGATAAAATAGTAATAAAAGGCGCTAAAGAACACAATCTCAAAAATATCGACCTTACGATCCCGCGTGACAAGCTTATTGTTATGACGGGACTTTCGGGTTCGGGAAAATCCTCCCTTGCGTTCGATACAATTTACGCGGACGGACAGCGGCGGTATATGGAGAGCCTTTCGTCGTATGCGCGAATGTTTCTCGGACAGATGGAAAAGCCGAACGTTGAGAGCATCGAGGGGCTTTCTCCCGCAATTTCGATCGACCAGAAAACTACCTCTAAAAACCCGCGTTCGACAGTCGGAACGGTAACTGAAATATACGATTATCTTCGCTTACTTTACGCTAGAATAGGCGTTCCGCACTGCCCCGTCTGCGGCAGGGAAATAAAGCAGCAGACTATCGACCAGATTGTTGACCGCGTAAAGGACCTGCCCGAAGGCACGAAAATTCAGGTTCTTGCGCCGATCGCGCGCGGGCGCAAGGGCGAATATCAGAAGGAGCTTGACGGTATACGCAAGCAGGGCTTTGTGCGTGTGCGCGTTGACGGGATAATGTACGACCTGTCCGAAAAAATCAAGCCTGAAAAGAACAAGAAGCACAATATCGAGGTCGTTGTTGACCGACTTGTTGTAAAAGCTGAGATGGACTCGCGCCTTACGGACAGCCTTGAAACGGCGGGTGCGCTTACCGACGGGCTTATCTACATCGACGTTATAGGCGGAGAGGAGCTTCATTTTTCACAGAGCTACGCCTGCCCCGAACATAGTATAAGCGTTGAGGAGCTTGTGCCGCGAATGTTTTCGTTCAACAATCCGTTCGGCGCGTGTCCGAGCTGTACGGGGCTGGGTACGCTCAAGCACGTTGACCCCGCGCTGGTGATTCCCGATCCGTCGCTTACGATACGTCAGGGAGCGATAAAAGCGAACGGGTGGAACTCTCTTGAGGAAAGTTCGGTTGCGATGATGTATTACAACGCGATCTCCAGACACTACGGCGTTTCGCTGGACGTTCCGGTAAAGGATTTGCCTAAGGAGCAGCTTGACCTGTTCCTGTACGGGACAAACGGGGAGAAAATACGGATCGACGTTATCGACTCGTTCGGCGGCGGCTACCGTAATTCAAGCTTCGAGGGTGTTATAAACAATCTTGAACGCCGTTACAAGGATTCTTCAAGCGGCTACTCGCGCGATGATATTGAAAACAACTATATGTCAGATTCGGTCTGCACCGACTGTCACGGCGAGCGCCTTAAAAAGGAATCGCTTGCGGTTACGGTATGCGGGATAAACATAAGCGATTTCTGTAAAATGAGCATTGTCGAAGCGCTTGAATTTATCGAAAAAATGGAGCTTTCGGAGCGCGACAGGCTTATCGGAGAGCGCATATTAAAGGAAATCCGCGAACGTCTTAACTTTTTGAAAAGCGTAGGACTGGAATATCTCACACTTTCGCGTTCGGCGGGAACTCTTTCGGGCGGCGAAAGTCAGCGTATCCGTCTTGCAACGCAAATCGGCAGCTCGCTTATGGGCGTACTTTACATTCTTGACGAGCCGAGTATCGGTCTGCACCAGCGCGACAACGACAAGCTTATCGGAACGCTCTGTCGGCTGCGCGATATGGGGAACACGGTAATTGTCGTTGAGCATGACGAGGATACGATGCGCGCGGCGGATTATATCGTTGATATCGGACCCGGCGCGGGCGTTCACGGCGGAGAAATTGTCTGCGCGGGAACTGCCGAAGAGATAATGAAATGCGAAAAATCTGTTACCGGACAGTATCTTAGCGGGAAAAAGCAGATACCTGTTCCGAAAGAACGGAGAAAGCCCGATGGACGCTGGCTGACCGTAAAGGGAGCACGTGAAAATAATCTGAAAAAAATCAACGTTTCGATTCCGCTCGGACTTTTTACCTGTGTGACGGGCGTTTCGGGAAGCGGAAAAAGCTCGCTTGTGAACGAGATCTTGTACAAATACCTTGCCGCTGCGCTTAATCGTGCGAAAACAAAGGCGGGGAAATTCGACTCGATCGAGGGCGTTGAACAGCTCGATAAAATTATCGCTATCGACCAGGCGCCGATAGGCAGAACACCGCGTTCCAACCCTGCGACCTACACGGGACTTTTTACGGATATACGCGACCTTTTCGCTTCGACGAATGACGCGAAAATGCGCGGCTACGGAACAGGGCGCTTTTCGTTCAACACCAAGGGCGGTCGCTGCGAGGCTTGCGAGGGCGACGGTATCATTAAAATAGAAATGCACTTTTTACCCGACATTTTCGTGCCGTGCGACGTCTGCAAGGGGCGGCGATACAACCGTGAAACGCTTGAGGTAAAGTATAAGGGCAAGAGCATTTATGATGTTCTGGAGATGACGGTTGAGGAGGGCTTGAAATTTTTCGAGAACATTCCGAAGATCGCGCGTCGGCTTCAGACGCTTTACGATGTCGGACTCGGCTACGTTAAAATCGGTCAGCCCGCGACAACCCTTTCGGGCGGCGAGGCGCAGCGTGTAAAGCTGGCAGCGGAGCTTTCAAAAAGACCCACGGGGAAAACCGTTTATATCCTTGACGAACCGACCACGGGACTTCACACCGCCGACGTTCACAAGCTTATCGAGGTTTTGCAGAAGCTTGCCGAGGGCGGAAACACTGTGCTTGTGATCGAGCACAACCTTGACGTTATAAAAACGGCGGATTATATCATTGATTTAGGGCCGGAGGGCGGAAACGGCGGCGGAACGGTCGTTGCAAAGGGAACGCCGGAAGAAATATGCAGATGTAAAAAATCCTACACGGGACAATATCTCAAAAAAATGCTTGAAAAAAATTGCACGAGCGATAATTAAATTGCCGAAAAAGGCTTGTAACTTTTTTTAAAATGTGCTATAATAAGGCAGTATATATCGGGATAATTCCCATAAGACAAAAAGAAAGGCAACCTTATGAAGAAAATTGCAGTAATGGGTTTCGGAACAGTCGGCTCCGGAACAGTAGAGGTGTTCTATAAGAACCGAGAAGCACTTGAAAAAAAGGCAAAGGAAGAAATGGATATCAAGTATATCCTCGATATCCGCGATTTCCCCGACAGTCCTTATGCGGACAAGTTCACCAAAAGTTTTGACGATGTAGTGAACGACCCCGAAATAAGCGTTGTTGTCGAGGTTATGGGCGGACTTAAATTCGCATACCCTTATGTTAAGGCTGCGCTTGAAGCGGGAAAGAGCGTTGTTACGTCAAACAAGGAGCTTGTCGCGGAAAAGGGCGCGGAGCTGCTTAAAATAGCGCACGAGAAAAACGTAAGCTTCTTTTTTGAAGCAAGTGTGGGCGGCGGTATCCCGATCATCCGCCCGCTCAGCCTTTGTCTTACGGCAAATAAAATAGACGAAATTACGGGTATCCTTAACGGTACGACAAACTTTATCCTTACTAAAATGATAAAGGAAGGTATGGACTTCGACGAGGCTCTTAAAATCGCTCAGGAGCTTGGTTACGCGGAAAGAAATCCTGCGGCGGACGTTGAAGGCCTTGACACCTGCCGTAAAATATGTATTTTAGCGTCACTTGCCTTTGGCAGACACGTTTACCCCGCTAATATCCACACCGAGGGTATTACCGAGGTTTCTCTCGCCGACGTAAGATACTGCGAGAGCATGGGTGCGGTTATCAAGCTGGTCGGAAGAGCGTGCGAAAAGGACGGAAAGGTAAGCGTTATTACCTGTCCCGTTGTTATTGACGGCGAAAGCCAGCTTGCCGGCGTAAACGACGTGTTCAACGCTATCCTCGTGAAGGGCGACGCTACGGGCGACGTTGTTTTCTACGGAAAGGGCGCGGGAAAGCTCCCGACGGCGAGCGCGGTTGTTTCCGATATTGTCGAAGCGGTAAAGGCAAGCGGTTCGTCACGCACTATGTACTGGGAGGACAGCGAGCAGGATTTTGTTCAGCCGCTTGAGGCGCTCTCGTCGCGTTTCTATGTGCGCTCTAACTGCACCGCGGACGAGGCTAAGGCTGTGTTCGGCGATATTCGCATTCTTTCGCGTGAAAACGCTCCCGACGGAGAAATTGCATTTGTAACAGACGAATTTAACGAAGCAGAATTTGCTGAAAAGTATGCTAAAATAAACGCGCTCGGAAGGATTCGCGTGCTTTAAGAAAGGGAAAGCTGTATGGAACCGAAGTATAAAAGAATACTGCTGAAGCTCAGCGGTGAAGCCCTCGCGGGCGAAAAGAAAACGGGACTTGACCTCCCGACGATAAACAGCATCTGCCAAAGCGTTAAGCGCTGCTACGACGCAGGCGTTCAGATAGGCATTGTCGTAGGCGGCGGAAATTTCTGGAGAGGTCGCTCCAGTGAAAATATGGACAGAGTTACCGCCGACCACATCGGTATGCTTGCGACAACCATGAACGCGCTTGCTGTCGGCGATGCGCTGAAAAATCTCGGCTGCGAGGTAAGAGTTCAGACTGCGATCGCTATGAATGCGATCAGCGAGCCGTATATACGTGAAAGAGCGCTTCGTCATTTTGAAAAGGGACGTATCGTTATTTTCGGCTGCGGTACGGGAAGCCCGTTCTTCTCAACCGATTCCGCTGCCGCACTCCGCGCTGCGGAAATAAACGCTGAAATCGTACTTAAGGCAACAATGGTTGACGGCGTTTACGATAAGGACCCGCTTAAATTTGACGACGCGGTAAAGTATGAAACGCTTCGTCATAAGGACATTCTTGTAAACGGTCTGCGCGTTCTTGACGGAACCGCAGCGGCAATGTGCATAGACAACAATATTCCCCTTATCGTTTTCGACCTTCACCGTCCCGATAACATTTTCGACGCGGTTATGGGCGAAAAGGTAGGTACTCTCGTAAGCAATCAAAGCTGATTTAAGAAAGGACGAAACACCATGAAGGAAACACTTAAACTGACCGAAGAAAAAATGGACAAGTGCATTAACGCACTCGGCAACGAATTTGCGGCTATCCGCGCAGGCAGAGCTAATCCCGCTATCCTCGACAAGGTTCAGGTAGACTATTACGGCGTTCCGACCCAGATTAACGCTATGGCGGCAGTTTCTGTTGCTGAAGCGAGAATACTCGTTATCCAGCCCTGGGACGCAAGCTCCATCAAGGCGATCGAAAAGGCTATTATCGCAAGCGACATCGGTATCACTCCGACAAATGACGGAAAGGCTCTCCGCCTTGTTTTCCCACAGCTTACCGAGGAGCGCAGAAAAGAGCTTTGCAAGCAGATCAAGAAGTACGGCGAGGAAGCTAAGGTTACTATCCGTAATATCCGCCGTGACACTATGGATAAGTTCAAGGCTATGAAGAAGAACAATGAAATTACCGAGGACGACGTTAAGGACTGCGAAAAGAAAGTTCAGAACGTTACCGATAAGTTCTGCGAGAAGATCGATAAGATCTGCGCGGATAAGGAAAAGGAAATAATGACCGTATAATGGCTGAGGAAAAAAAGCTCCCCGTTCATATCGGTATAATTATGGACGGGAACGGACGCTGGGCGAAAAAACGCGGACTTCCCCGAACGGCGGGACACGTTCAGGGGGCAAAGGCTTTCCGGAAATGTGTTGAAGCGTGCAGGCAGCGCGGAATAAAAATCGTTACCTTCTATGCATTTTCAACGGAAAACTGGAAGCGCCCCGAAGCGGAAGTGAACGCGATAATGAGGCTGTTTAACCAGTACCTCGACGACGCGATGGAAATGACCAGGGAAAACGCAAAATTCGTTTTCCTCGGCGATCCCGCTCCGCTTTCCGACGAGTTGAAGCAAAAAATTGAAAAAGTAACGAGAGTTTCGGAAAATCACGAGGGTATCGTGTGCTGTATTGCGATAAATTACGGCGGGCGCGACGATATTGTCCACGCTATGCATAAAATCGCAGCCGAGGGGCTTTCTCCCGACGAAATAACCGAAAAAACGGTTGAACAGCGGCTTTATACAGGCGAGCTGCCGCCCGTTGACCTTGTAATAAGGCCAAGCGGGGAACAGCGGCTTTCCAATTTTCTTATATGGCAGGCGGCATACGCGGAGTTCGTGTTTATGGACGTTCTCTGGCCTGATTTCGGCGAAAAGGAGCTTGATCAAGCCCTTTCCGAGTATGCAAAGAGAAACCGCCGTTACGGCGGAGTTTAAACTTAAAGGAAACTGATATGGTAAAACGACTGATTACCGCCGCAATCGGAATCCCGATCGGTGTGTTTATACTCTGGCTTAACAACCCGCACCTTCTGGCAGGAGTGTGCGCGCTTTTATCTGTGATTGCCGTTTACGAAATACTTAGCGCGGCGAAGTATCTTTCGCATAAGGCGGTAAGCGTGACCGCGATAGTTTTTGCGTTTATTCTTCCGCTTCTGTTCTGTTATGACGAGGTTAGGGGAAGCGCGGTTATTATGGCGTTTATCTTCCTTGTGATTATGCTTTGTGCGATGCTTGTAAACCATAATGAGGTAAAGTTCGAGGAAATAGGACTTGTTTCATTCGTTACGGTTTGTATCCCTCTCGCGATCTCTACGCTCGCCTTCTTTATGTTCCGCTATCCCGAACACGGCGTTTTCTTTATCGTATATACTCTTGTTGTAACATGGATCTCGGACGGCGGCGCTTATTTTGTCGGAACATTTTTCGGTAAGCATAAGCTTTGCCCGGAAATAAGCCCGAAAAAAACGTGGGAGGGTTTTGTCGGCGGAGTTGTATGCACGGGAATTTTCGCGGTGCTGCTCGGATATGGCTATGAACTCTGGGATTTTCTTTTTACAGGCACGCATAATTTCAGCGTAAATATTCCTGTTCTCCTTATAACGGGACTTCTGAGTTCTCCGCTCGGAGTTATCGGCGACCTTTCCGCTTCGCTTCTGAAGCGGCAGTGCGGGGTTAAGGATTTCGGAAACATTCTTCCGGGACATGGCGGCATAATGGACAGATTCGACAGCGTAATTGTCGTTTCGCCGTTCGTGTATCTTGTTTTCCAGCTTTTCTGCCCGATTACGGCGCTGATGTAATGATTGGAGGTAAAAATGCCGGGTGCGCTCGGCATTGTTTGTTATATGAAGAATATTACAGTTTTAGGCTCAACAGGCTCAATAGGAACTCAGACCCTCGAAACCGCGCGGCTGCACGGATTTTCGGTAAAGGGTCTTTCCGCTTATAATAGCGTTGTTTTGCTCGAACAGCAGGCGCGGGAATTTATACCGAAAACGGTGTGCATTGTGTCTGAAAAAGCCTATCCGGATTTAAAGCAGCGGCTTTCCGATACATCTGTAAAGGTGATCTGCGGAAAAGACGGACTTTGCGAGCTTGCCGCAGATAAATGTGATATGACGGTAAATGCTATTGTGGGAATGGACGGGCTTGACCCGACTCTTGCGGCGATTGAGGCGGGCAACGCAATAGGTCTTGCGAATAAAGAAACGCTGGTTGTCGGCGGCGAACTTGTCAACGCGGCGGCTAAGGCGAAAAATGTTCCTGTTCTTCCGATCGACAGCGAGCATTCCGCAATTTTTCAGTCATTGATGGGCAACGACGGCAATAAAATTGAAAAGATAATCCTTACCGCTTCGGGAGGACCTTTTTACGGGTATACCGCCGGGCAGCTGCGAGCTGTTACAAAGGAACAGGCATTAAAGCACCCGAACTGGAGCATGGGCAGGAAAATCACAATCGACAGCGCAACGCTGATGAATAAAGGTCTTGAGCTGATTGAAGCGGTTCGGCTTTTCGACGTTTCGCCCGAACAGGTTGAGGTTGTCGTTCATCGCCAGAGCGTTATCCATTCGGCTGTTGAGTACGAGGACGGCGCGGTGATCGCGCAGCTTGGCGTTCCCGATATGAAAATTCCGATCCAGTTCGCGCTTACTTATCCGAAGCGTTTCCCGACAGGAACGAAGCGGCTTTCGCTTATCGACATCGGCACGCTAACGTTCGGAAAAGCGGACGAGGAAACATTTGTCTGCCTTGCGCTTGCAAAAAAGGCAATAAGCGAGGGCGGAAACGCGCCGTGTATACTCAACTGCGCGAACGAAGCAGCTGTCGCGGCTTTTCTCGCGGACAAAATCCCTTTTTACAGAATCGGCGAGCTTGTCGGCGAAGCGCTTGAAAATGTTCCGAAAAAGAAAGAAATCAATCTCGAAATAATAGCGCAGACGGCAGCGCGCACTGAAGAATTTGTAAAAAGCTGTATCTGAGAAAGGCAAGGTATGGATATTGTTATAACGCTTCTGGTATTTTTTGCAATAATTCTTATTCATGAGCTTGGACACTTCACGGCGGCGCGGATTTTCGGTATGACCGTAGACGAGTTTTCAATCGGAATGGGACCGCGGCTGTTTAAAATCCGCGGAAAGAAAACGCTCTGGTCATTCAGGCTTCTTCCTATCGGCGGCGCTGTTCAGCTCGGCGAGGACATTGAAAGCGACGACCCTAACGCCTTCCGCAACAAACCCGTGTGGCAGAGAATGATTGTAATTGTCGCGGGCGCGGTAATGAACCTTATTCTCGGACTGATCGTGTGCATTGTCAGCGTCGCGGTCGGCGGAAATATCGCTACAACGACCGTTTCGCAGTTCGCGGAGAACAGCGTTTCAGCCGAAAAGCTTATGCTTGGCGATGAAATTGTCGGAATGAACGGAAAAGCCGTCTGGACTACGATGGATATTTCGTATTTTCTTCAGAACACTGCGGCGAAAGCGGACGAGCAGACGGATCGGGTTTATTTTGATATGACAGTTGTGCGCGGCGGCGAGCGCGTCGAGCTTACGGACGTACCGTTTGCGGTTGTGAAGCAGACCGAAACGCAGTCGGCGGGAATCGTCATTGATTTCGCGGTCCTTCCGCAGCAGAAAACTGTCGGCAGCGTACTTTCGGCGGGATTCCGCACTTCTCTTACCGAGGGGCGGCTTATCTGGCTCACGCTGGTTGACCTTGTTACGGGAACCTACGGCGTGAACGACCTTTCGGGACCTATCGGAGTTGTAACGACAATGAGTACGGCGTACAGGACGATGAGCCTTAACGCATTTTTAACACTGGTTGCGTTTATCACGATCAACATTGGTATTTTCAATCTTCTGCCTATTCCCGCGCTCGACGGCGCACGTTTTCTTTTCCTTCTGATCGAGGCGATCAGGCGCAAGCCTATTCCCGCAGAAAAAGAGGGAATGGTGCATTTTATTGGTTTTGCCGCGCTGATGCTGCTTATGCTTATAGTAACGTTTAACGATATTTCACGTCTTTTTACAGGAGGATAAAATGAAAAAGCAGGTCAAGGTCGGCGGGATAACTCTCGGCGATGGTAAAATATATATTCAGTCTATGCTTAACCGCCCGGCGCAGGACGTTGAGGGAAGCGTTAAGCAGGCGATTGAGCTTGAACAGGCGGGCTGCGAAATTGTCCGAGCGGCTATTCCACACTGCCCGGATGTCCGGCTTATTCCTGCAATAAAGGAAAAGGTAAGCATACCGCTTGTTGCGGACATTCATTTTGACTATAAAATCGCTGTTGAGGCGGCAGCGGCAGGTGTTGATAAAATCCGTATAAACCCCGGAAATATCGGGAGCGACGATAATGTAAAGGAAGTCGTAAGAGCCTGCCGCGCGGGGAATATTCCGATAAGAATCGGGATAAATTCGGGTTCGCTGGAGAAAAAAACGCTCGCTAAATACGGCGCGCCTGTTCCGGAAGTGTTTGTCGAAAGTGCAATGTACCACGTTCGGCTGCTTGAAAAATTCGATTTTTACGATATTGTTATTTCCGTCAAGGCTTCCGACGTTAAGACAACGATCGCCGCGTACCGGCTTCTTGCCGAACAATGCGACTATCCGCTTCACCTTGGCGTAACCGAGGCAGGCACGGAGCGAATGGGAATAATAAAATCCGCAGCGGGCATCGGCTCGCTGCTTTGCGACGGAATCGGCGATACTATCCGTGTTTCGCTTACCGCCGACCCCGTGCGTGAAATTTACGCGGCGCACGATTTGTTAAAGGCGATAGGTCTTTCCGGTGGCGTGAACATTGTTTCGTGTCCGACCTGCGGAAGAACGCAGATTGACCTTATTGGTCTTGCGAACGAGGTTGAAGAAGCGGTGCGAGGTGTTAATAAGAATATTAAAATCGCGGTTATGGGCTGCGCGGTGAACGGTCCGGGAGAAGCGCGGGAGGCTGACCTCGGAGTAGCGGGCGGAAAAGGCGAGGGGCTTATTTTCCGCAAGGGCGAGGTCTTACGGAAGGTACCTGAAAACGAAATTGTCGCGGAGCTTATGAAGGAAGTAGAAAAGTTTTAGGAGGTAAAAAGTTGGCGGCGCTTTTAAAGGATTTGCTTAAAGAGGTTGAGTTCGACAGCACAGTCGCAGTCGGCGAGGTGCTTTCGATCCTGCATAAAAAAGCGGCAAGGTCGCTGATTTTTCAGCTCAGCCTGCCGCGGCGCGTACCGTATGCGGCATTGAACAAAACGGGCGCGAAAATACGTGACGCGATAGGCGCGGTGCGCGTTGACATTTATCCGAAGTATGCGGCTTCCGAATACGGCGAGGAAGCGGTGCGCGATGTTATCGAATTTCTGCGCTGTTCGGGAGAAAATGTGAATGGCTATTTTGATGACGCGGAAATACATATCGGCGACGCGACGGTTGAAATCGAGCTGAAGGACGGCGGCGGAAAACTTCTTACCGACGACGGGATACCTGCGAAAATAAGAAAGTTCACTAAGGGATTTTTTGGCGTTGACAAAGAGGTCGTGTTCACAGGAAAGACCGAATTTGACCTTGATGAATACAACGAAAATCTGGCGCGCGAGATAGCTGCGCTGCCTGTTCCTCCGCCTGCTCCCGCACCGTCCGCTTCTCCGTCGCAGAATGCCTTTGCTTCGCAGGACAAGCCGCAGAGAAAGGCTTATTCCCGCGACCCCCAGATACACGAGCCGCCTGTTACGGTTAAGCTTATGTTTACACACAGCAGCTTCCGCGACGAAGCAGACCTTGTGATGGGTAAGGCGATAAACGATCCGCCCATGTCAATGGCGGAGCTTTACGGGGATATGGAAAACGTAACGCTCTGGGGCGAAATTTTCGACCGCACGGAAAAATCCATCAAGGACGGGCAATTCACTATCATAATGGTGAGCTTTACCGACCGCACCTCCTCGCAGATACTTAAAATATTTACAAAAACCGAAAAACTTTCAAGCTATTCGTTCTTTAAGGTAGGCGCAACTGTTCTCGTCAATGGAAATGCGAAGTACGACAACTTTGAAAAGGCGCTTCTTATAGAGCCGAAATCGGCAATGCTCGTAAAGACGATCGCTAAAGTCGATACCGCCGAGGTCAAGCGCGTCGAGCTGCATATGCATAGCAATATGTCGGATATGGACGCGGTTACTCCGCCTTCCGACCTTATAAATCAGGCGTACAAGTGGGGGCACCTCGCCGTTGCGATAACCGACCACGGAAATGTTCAGGCGTACCCCGAAGTAATGGGTGCATGGGATAAGATAATGAAGAACGATAAGGAAACGAAGTTCAAGGTTATCTACGGTATGGAGGCGTATTTCGTAAACGACGAAAGCTCGCTCATCGAGGGCTGTACCTCACGCCCGATAAATGACGAAATAATTATTTTCGACCTTGAAACAACAGGGTTGAACGCGGGAGAGGAACGGATCACCGAAATCGGCGCTGTAAAGCTGAAAAACCTTGAAGTTGTCGAGGAATTTCAGACGTTCGTCAATCCCGAAAAGCCTATTCCCGCGAATATCACCGAGCTTACGGGAATTGACGACGGTATGGTTGCCGACGCACCGCTTGAGCGCGAGGCGCTGCACCGTTTCGTTGAGTTCTGCGGAAACGCTCCGCTTGTCGCGCATAACGCAAAGTTCGATATGTCGTTTATCCGCGCGGGCTGTACACGCTGCCGCATTCCCTATAAGGCGGACAGCATCGACACGCTTGCGCTTTGCCGCGCGATAATCCCGAATAAAAAAAGCTATACGCTCGACGCGATGGCTGCACATTTCAAGCTTGGCGGCTTCAATCACCACCGTGCAATTGACGACGCGAAAATGCTGGCGGCTGTTTTTATAAGTCTTGTCAACGAAAGCCGGAAGGGGCGCACTATTGAAAAGCTGGGCGACCTTAACCTTGCCGCGGGAAATATGGACGTAAAGAAAATGCCCAGCTTCCATCAGATTATTCTTGTAAAAAACAACACGGGTCTGAAAAATCTCTATCGCCTGATCGGTATGTCGAACCTTAGCTATTACTACAAAAAGCCGCGTATCCCTATGTCGGAGCTGAAAAATTACCGTGAGGGTCTTATTCTCGGAAGCGCGTGCGAGGCGGGTGAGCTGTACCGCGCAATTGTCGAGGGAAAATCCGAGGAAAAAATCGAGGAGATCGCGAAATTCTATGATTATCTCGAAATCCAGCCTATCGGAAACAACGCGTTTATGCTGCGAAACGGAACGGTCAAATCCGAACTTGAATTACAGGCGATAAACCGCCGTATCGTTGAGCTTGGCGATAAGCTCGGCATACCCGTTGTAGCGACCTGCGACGTTCATTTTATGCGCGCGGAGGACAGCATTTTCCGTGAGATCTTACAGGCGGGTCAGGGCTATCAGGACGCTTCTAATCAGCCGCCGCTTTACCTTCGCACGACGGACGAGATGCTTGAGGAATTTTCCTATCTCGGTGCGGAAAAGGCTTACGAGGTCGTTGTTGAAAATACAAATAAAATCGCGGATATGGTTGAGCGGATACGCCCGATTCCTAAGGGGACGTTTACCCCGCACCTTGACGGTGCGGAAGAGGAGCTTCAACAGCTTTGCTGGGACAGAGCGATGGATTGGTACGGCTACGAGGGTGTTATTCCCGATGTTGTAAAAAATCGTCTTGAGCGCGAGCTTCAGTCGATCATCAAATACGGATTCTCGGTTCTTTATATGATCGCTCAGAAGCTGGTTGCTTTCTCCGAGAAGAACGGTTATCTTGTTGGATCGCGTGGTTCGGTAGGCTCGTCGTTCGTTGCGATAATGTCGGGTATTTCCGAGGTTAATCCGCTGCCACCGCACTACCGCTGCAAAAAATGCCGTTACAACGAATTTATCGAGGACGGTTCGGTTGGTTCGGGATTTGACCTTCCCGCGAAGAATTGTCCTAAATGCGGAGAGGAAATGTTCCGCGACGGTCACGATATTCCGTTTGAAACGTTCCTCGGATTTAAGGGCGATAAGGCGCCCGATATCGACCTTAACTTTTCGGGCGAAGTACAGTCAAAGGTGCATAAATACACGGAGGATCTGTTCGGTTCAGACCACGTTTTCAAGGCGGGTACAATTTCCGCCGTTCAGGAAAAAACCGCCGAAGGCTTTGTCCGGAAGTATTTGCAGGAGCGCGGTCTGTCGGTAAACAGTGCGGAGCTGAAACGGCTTTCGCTTGGCTGTACGGGCGTTAAGCGAACCACCTCGCAGCACCCCGGAGGAATGGTCGTTGTTCCGAACGACTACGACATTTACGATTTTTCCGCCGTTCAGCGCCCCGCCGATGACGCGACGAAGGATATAATCACCACGCACTTCGACTTCCATGCGCTTCACGACACCATATTGAAGCTTGACGAACTGGGACACGATGTTCCTACGCTTTATAAGCACCTTGAGGATATGACGGGGATAAAAATAGCGGACGTTTCGACTTCCGATGAAAAAGTTTACAGTCTCTTCACCTCGCCCGAAGCGCTCGGAATTACCGAAGCTGAAACGGGAATTAAGGTCGGCACCTACGGTCTGCCCGAATTCGGAACAAACTTTGTTATAGGAATGCTTCTCGAATCGAAGCCGAAGAATTTCTCCGACCTGCTCCAGATTTCGGGTCTGTCGCACGGTACGGACGTATGGCTGGGAAATGCACAGGAGCTTATCGCAAACGGAACCTGTACCATCAGTGAGGTTATCGGTACGCGTGACAATATTATGGTTTATCTGCTTCATAAGGGGCTTGAACCGAGCCTTGCATTTAAAATAATGGAAATCACGCGAAAGGGTAATGCGACCAAGCTGTTCACGGACGAAATCTATCAGGCGTTCAAGGACAACAATGTTCCCGAATGGTACGTTGAGAGCTGTAAAAAAATCAAGTATATGTTCCCGAAGGCACACGCTGCCGCTTACGTTACGGGCGCGGTAAAGCTAGGCTGGTACAAGATCTATCACCCGTCCGAGTTCTACGCGGCTATTCTCACAAAGCACACGGAAAATATCGAAATAAAAATCGCGCTCCAGGGACGCGACGCGGTCAAGGCGCGTATGCAGCAGATCCAGGCTAATCCCGACGCAACACCGAAGGAAAAATCTACCTATGAAGCATTTTTGCTTGTTCACGAAATGCTCTGCCGCGGTATAAAGTTCCTTCCTGTTCATTTTGAAAAATCTCACGCAACGAAATACATAATCGAAAACGGCGACCTGCGGCTTCCGTTCCTTTCGGTCGAGGGCTGTGGTGAAAACGCCGCAAACGCGCTCTATGACGCAATTCAGAAGCACGATTACATAAGCGTTGAGGACCTGCGGAGCCAGTCTGGGCTTAACGGCTCGACTATGGACAGGCTTGATGAAATGGGCGTCTTTGGCGACCTGCCGAAATCTGCGCAGATCTCGTTCTTTGATATGTGACAAATTGACGCGGCAATGTTGAAAAAAGTTGTTGAATGGTACAAAAATATCAAAGCTGCTTGACAAGTATGATATATTATGGTATCATATCACCATAATAATGTATTAACACAATAAAGCGGATAAAGAAAGGTACATAAATGAAAAGATATGATTTACTTACTCCTGAGGGAACGCGCGACCTGCTCTTTGATGAGTGTGTTGCATTAAGGTCGGCTGAAGCGAAGCTCCGCAGCATATTCTTAAGCCGCGGCTACACCGAGGCTGTTACACCGGGACTTGAATTTTACGATGTTTTCAGTTCGAAATCCCGCTATTTTTCGCAGGAGGAAATGTATAAGCTGACCGACGCGAAGGGGAGGCTGTTGGTAATGCGCCCCGATTCGACAATGCCGATAGCGCGGCTTGTTGGAACGCGGCTGCGCGAGGAGGTTTTCCCGCTAAAGCTGTTTTACAGCCAGACGATTTACCGTGTAAATCCGAAGAACAGCGGGCGCGATGATGAGTTTTTCCAGAGCGGAATTGAAATTATCGGCGGCGATGTCCGCAGAAGCGATCTCGAAGCACTCTCGATTGCAATTGATGTAATGTCTGCTTTCGGCGCGGAGGATTACCGTTTTGAAATAGGCGACAGTGCGTTTTTCGCGATCCTTTCGTCACAGTTGGGGCTTGACGAGGAGCAGCTTGACGAGATACGCGTGCTTGTTCAGAATAAGAATTATTCCGAGCTTTCCGAACGTCTTTCGGTTCATTGCGGAAGTCCATACGCGGCGGCACTTGCCGAGCTTCCGAAGCTGTTCGGCGGAAGAGAGGTGTTCGACGCGGCGGAGCGTATTCTCCCCGATGAGAACACACGTTTTGTACTTAAAAGACTCCGTGAGCTTTACGACAATCTTTGCGCTCTCGGCGCGGGCGACCGTGTTACGGTTGACCTCGGAATGGTAAGCCGCAACGAGGATTACTATACGGGCGTTGTGTTCAAGGGCTATGCGGCGGGATACGGTATGCCTGTTCTTACGGGCGGACGTTACGATAAGCTTATCTCGGATTTCGGCGTGGATATGCCTGCGACGGGCTTTGCCGTAAACGTAAACGCTGCCGCGCGAATCATTATGAACAATGCTAAATCACGTCTTACAAAGCTTCCCGACGTTGTGGTTTTCGCGGAGGAAAACAGCCTTGTAGAAGGAATGCTGCATTGCAGCGCGCTTATTTCGGAGGGCTTTACGGTTGACCACGCTAACTTCAAGACGCTTGACGAGGCGAGGAGTTACACGGAAAATCGCGGGATAGCGCGGCTTGATATTGTGTCGGGCGGAGATGTCACGGTTCTGAGCCTCTCCGACGGAAAGGACGAGTGACATGAACGAAAAGAAAACGCTTAGAATTGCACTTACAAAGGGCAGACTTGAAAAGGACACGGTTGGTCTGTTTGAAAAAATCGGGTTTGACGTTACCCAGCTTCGCGAAAAGGGCAGAAAGCTGATTCTGCCTGTTCCGGGACAGAATATCGAGGTTGTTCTCGCAAAAGCCGCTGATGTTATCACTTACGTTGAACATGGCGCGTGCGACCTTGGAGTTGTCGGAAAGGACACGATAATGGAGCACGGCGGAAAATATTTCGAGGTTGCCGACCTCGGCTTCGGCAGATGTCGTTTTGCGCTTGCAGTACGCAAGGGCGACGGTTTTTACGGCGGCTATGGGGTGAAAACGGTTGCGACGAAATACCCCGCTGTAACGCGCGCATTTTTTGAGCGTAAGAAAATGGACGTTGATATTGTGAAAATAGAAGGATCGGTTGAGCTTGCTCCGCTGCTTGGGATCGCGGACGGAATTGTTGATATTGTCGAAACGGGAACTACGCTTAAAGAAAACGGGCTTGTCGTTTTCGAGGATGTTGCGCCGATTTCCGCAAGGCTTATTGTAAATACGGTAAGTATGAAGCTCAAAAAGAACGAGATCGACGAGCTTACAGAAAAAATGGTAAATGCTCTCGACTGAAAGGAACTAAAAAATGATTGAAACGATTTACGCGGACGGAAGCGAAAAGGCTTTTCTGAAAGAGGTTGAACGCAGAAGCAGCGCCATTAACGCCGACGTTGAAAAAACTGTAAAGGAAATTATCGCGGACGTAAAGGAGAACGGCGATAAGGCGGTCAAAGCCTACACGGCTAAGTTCGACTGTGCGGAAACAAAGTGCTACCGCGTTCCCGATGAAATGATACAGGACGCTCTTACAGAGGCGGATCCCGATTTTGTCAACGCTATGCTCAACTGTGTGGAAAACATCACGAAATTCCACGAAAAGCAGAAGCAGAACGGTTATATGATGACTGACGAACGCGGAGTTGTTCTCGGCAGACGCGTAAGAGGTCTGGATAAGGTCGGTCTTTATGTTCCCGGCGGCACGGCGGCGTATCCGTCATCTGTGCTGATGAATGCGATTCCTGCGAAAATTGCAGGGGTCGGTGAAATAATAATGGTAACTCCTCCGCTTAAAGATGGCACGCCGAACAAGGATATTCTTGTAGCAGCCGCTCTCTGCGGGGTCGATAAGGTGTTTATGTGCGGCGGCGCGCAGGCGGTAGCGGCACTCGCTTACGGCACTGAGGAGATTCCGAAAGTGTCAAAAATCGTAGGCCCCGGAAATATTTTTGTTGCGACAGCTAAAAAGCTCCTCTACGGAACGGTTGATATTGATATGATCGCGGGACCCAGCGAAATACTGATTGTTGCTGACGACAGCGCGAACCCGAAGTACCTTGCCGCAGATCTTATGTCACAGGCTGAACATGATAAGCTCGCGAGTGCGATCCTGATTACTACAAGCGAGCGCGTTGCCAAGGAAACGACCGCCGAGCTTGAGCGTCAGGTAAAGCTGATGTCGCGTGAGGAGATCATCCGCTACTCACTTGAAAACTACGGGAAAATCATTGTCACAAAAACTATGGCGGAGGCTTGTGAGCTGGCTGACAGCCTTGCTCCGGAGCATCTTGAGGTTGTCGCGGAAAATCCGCTTGAATATATCGGAAAGCTTGATAACGTCGGCTCTCTGTTTCTCGGACAGTATTCGCCCGAACCCCTCGGCGATTACTATGCGGGTCCGAACCACGTTCTTCCCACAAGCGGAACAGCGCGCTTCTTCTCGCCGCTTTCGGTTGACAGCTTTGTAAAAAAATCAAGCTATATCTACTACACGCCCGACGCGCTTAACGATGCTGCGGACGATGTAATTCTTGTTGCGGAACGCGAACGTCTTACCGCGCACGCAAATTCGATAAAGGTCAGAATCGAGGATTTAAGAAAATAATGTACCAGCTTACAGAAAAACTGCGGGAGCTTGTCCCCTATGAGCCGATTTCGGGCGAATATAAAATCCGGCTTGACGCGAACGAAAGTTTTTTCAGAACATCTCCCGAAACAATAGCGCGTGCGGTGGAGAAAGCTGCGCTTAACCGCTATCCCGACCCCTACGCCCGGTGTGCAGTCGAAGCGTTCGCGGGTTTTTACGGAATTTCTCCCGATACGGTTACTGCGGGAAACGGGAGCGACGAGCTTATCAGCATACTTACGGGCTGTTTCCTGAAGAAAGGCGAAAAAGTGCTTTGCTTTTCGCGCGATTTTTCAATGTACAGTTTCTATTCCTACCTTTACGAACTTGAGGTCCTTGTAATGGAAAAGGAAGCCGACCTGACGATCGACGTTGATAAGGCTATTGCGTGTGCAAACGAAAACAACGTGCGCTGTATCATTTTTTCCAACCCCTGCAACCCGACTTCTCTCGGACTCAGAAAGGCGGACGTAAGGCGTCTGATTGAGAATGTAAGTGCGCTTGTCGTACTTGACGAGGCATATATGGATTTCTGGGACGAGGACGAAAGTTTTCTCGCGGACGTTGAAAAGTATGACAATCTGATTGTGCTGAGAACCTGCTCAAAGGCTCTGGCGATGGCGGGGATACGGCTTGGCCTTGCGGTTACGGATAAAGCTAAAACATCTGCGCTCCGTGCGGCGAAGTCCCCCTACAATGTAAATACGGTCACACAGCTTATCGCGGCGGAGGTGCTTTCCGACCGCGAACAGCTCCAAAAAAACATTGCGGCGATAAAATCGTCCGTGCGCGGGCTTTACGAGGCTCTTTCGGGGCTGAACTGCACGTATTTCGAGAAAATCTACGAGCCTGTCACGAACTTTGTGTACATAAAAAGTGAAAAGAGTAAAGAGATTTACGAATATCTGCTTACCTGTTCGATCGCCGTTCGGTGCATGAACGGATATCTGAGAATAACCTGCGGAACGGCGGAGGAAAACCGCGCTGTTGCTGCCGCAATTGCGGATTTCCGCGCGTAAAGGAGTTGCTATGAGAACGGCTGTAATTGAAAGAAAAACAAAGGAAACGGATATCAGGATCGCGCTTGGCGTTGACGGTTCGGGTGTTCACGAGATTGACACGGGTATCGGTTTTTTTGACCATATGCTGACTGCGCTTGCCGTTCACGGCGGCTTCGATTTAACGGTAAGCTGTAAGGGCGACCTGAACGTGGACGGTCACCATACCGTTGAGGACGTGGGGATTTGTCTTGGACAGGCTTTCGCCCGTGCACTTGGCGACAAGGGCGGGATCGCCCGCTACGGCTCGGCGTTTATTCCGATGGACGAGGCGTTAGGCTTCTGCGCGCTTGATATAAGCGCACGCCCGTTTCTGGTGTTCAACGCGCAGTTCACAAATGAAAAAATAGGCGATTACGACGCGTGTCTGACTGAGGAATTTATGCGCGCTTTCGCGTTTAACGCGGGGATAACGCTGCATCTGCGCGAGGAGTATGGAAAAAACGACCACCACATCACCGAGGCACTTTTTAAAGCGCTCGCACACGCGCTGAAACAGGCGGTAACTGTTACAGGCGGCGGCGCATTGTCGTCAAAGGGCGTGTTATAAACCGGAGGAATCAGATGAAAATTGCAATTATAGATTACGGCGCGGGGAATCTGTTCAGTGTCCAGAACGCGCTGAATTACCTCGGAATACAGAACACGGTAACGAGCGAGGTTTCGGATATTCGCAGGGCTGACCGCCTTATTTTACCGGGGGTAGGCGCGTTTCCCGACGCAATGAAAATGCTGGAGGCGAGCGGGCTTATAAAGGAGCTTCGCGAGCAGGTAAAGCAGAAACCGCTGATGGGAATTTGCCTTGGAATGCAGATGTTGTTTGAAAAAAGCCACGAATTCGGCGAAACGGACGGTCTTGGCTTTATTTCGGGCACAGTCGAGCTGATGACTCCTGAAAACCTGCTTGTGCCGCAGATAGGCTGGAACAAGCTGATCTACAATGAAAAATGCCCGCTTTTAGACGGACTTGACGAGCCGTATGTTTATTTTGTTCATTCCTATGCGGCGAAATGCAGCAGCATTAATGTCGCGGCGTACACCGATTACGGCGGAAATGTTCCCGCGGTGGTGTTCAGCGGAAATGTGTACGGCTGTCAGTTCCACCCCGAAAAGAGCGGTGAAGCGGGGCTTGAAATACTGCGTATTTTTGCGAAAATATAAGGAGCGGCTATGATTATTTTACCTGCAATTGATATAAAGGACGGGAACTGCGTTCGGCTTTTCAAGGGCGATTACGGCACGGTGCAAAAGGTCGCAGAGAACTATATGGATACGGCGCGGTCGTTTGAAGCGGCGGGCGCTGAATGGATACATATGGTTGACCTTGACGGCGCGAAGGACGCAACCCAGCAGAACAGGGATATTTTCCTTGACGTTGCCAAAAATACACGCTTAAAGGTCGAAGTCGGCGGCGGTATCCGTTCGCTTGATACAGTTGAAATGTACCTTTCAAAGGGGGTAGAGCGCGTTATAATCGGTTCTGCGGCGGTGAAAAATCCGCAGCTTGTAAAGGACGCAGTAAAAGAATATGGCGAGCATATCGCGGTCGGCATTGACGCGAAGAACGGCTATGTCGCAACCGAGGGCTGGCTTGAAACGTCCGATGTGTACTTTACCGACCTTGCAAAGGCAATGTCCGACGCGGGAGTCAAATACATTATCTTCACGGATATTTCAAAGGACGGTACGCTGTCGGGCGTAAACGCGCATCAGCTTGACGAGATAAACCGCGCGTGCGAGGCGAACATTATTGCGAGCGGCGGCGTTCATACGATTGACGATATTATAACCTGCAAAAAGCTCGGACTTTACGGGACGATATGCGGAAAGAGCATTTACAGCGGAACGCTTGACCTTAAACAGGCGATAGCGGAGGGCAAATAATCGGAATGCTTGATTTTATCGTTATCGCTGCACTGTTTCTGTGCGCGGCGGTTTTTCTTGTGCCTGCGGCGCTGGCGGTTTTCGGAGCTGTCAGGAAGAGGAAAAAGCTTGCGATAACCTGTTCGGCGGTTCTTGCGGCGGAAATACTGCTTGTGGGTTCGTACAGCGTTCTTTTTCCGACTTGCTTTCCTTTTGTTGACCTTTGGGTGCAGGGGAAAACGAAAAGCGAAATAGCTTCTTATTATGGCGAGCCTGACAGTGAAACAGAGCGGCGGTTTGGGTATATCGTCGGAAAGGACAACGGCTTTTTCGGCGTTATGAGTTCCAATCTTGACGAGTATTATTACATTATTTTTGATGAAAACGGCACGGCGGGATCGGTGGAAAAGAGCGATCCGATAGGCGGCTGATAAAGAAAGGAGCGCGTATGCTTGCAAAAAGAATAATTCCCTGCCTTGACGTGCGCAACGGTAAGGTCGTTAAGGGCGTAAATTTTAAGGGGATAAAGGACGTCGGCGACCCTGTGGAGCTTGCAAAAAGGTACAACAAGCAGGGTGCGGACGAGCTGGTTTTTTATGATATAACCGCTTCTCACGAGGGGCGCGGGCTTATGCTCAACGTGGTAAGCGAAACTGCCGCGCAGGTGTTCGTGCCGCTTTGCGTTGGCGGGGGAATAGCGACGATCGACGATTTCCGCGACACGCTGCGCGCAGGTGCGGACAAGGTTTCCGTGAACTCACAGGCGGTGAAAAATCCGAAGCTGATAAGTGACGCGGCGGAGATTTTCGGCAGCCAGTGCGTGGTTGTCGGGATCGACGCGAAGCGCGTTGACGGCGCGTATCACGTTTTTATTAACGGTGGGCGAATCGACACGGGTCGCGAGCTTGGCGACTGGGTCGCGGAGCTTGAAAAGCGCGGTGCGGGTGAGATCTGCCTTAACTCGATGGACGCTGACGGAACGAAGGCAGGTTTTGACATTGAAATGCTGAATTTCGTATGTGAGCGGGTAAAAATTCCCGTAATCGCAAGTGGCGGCTGCGGCTGTATCACTGATTTTTCGGACGTGTTCAAAAACACGAAGGCGAGTGCGGCGTTAGCAGCTTCAATGTTTCATTTCGGAGAGCTTACGGTCGGCGAGGTCAAGGAGTATCTTACGCGAGAGGGGATTGAGGTCAGATGATGGAAGATATTGAAAAGTATTTCAAAAAAGCGGATTTAATTCCCGCTATCGTACAGGACGCGGAAAACGGCGAGGTGCTTATGCTTGCGTATATGAACCGCGAAAGCCTGAAAAAGACGCTTGAAACGGGGTATACCTGGTTCTGGAGCCGTTCAAGACAGGAGCTTTGGAACAAGGGTGCGACGTCGGGGCATATGCAGAAAATCACCGAGATGTACAGCGACTGCGACGATGACACGCTTTTAATAAGGGTTATTCAGACGGGTGCAGCCTGTCACACAGGAAACAGAACGTGTTTCTTTACACGAATTAACGGAAAGGATTTTTAAAAATGGAAAACGTATTAAAGGATCTTTACGACACGGTTGTCGAGCGCAAATCGGAAAAGCAGGAGGGCAGTTATACCTGCTATCTTTTTGAAAAGGGAATTGATAAAATTCTGAAAAAATGCGGCGAGGAATGCACCGAAATGGTTATTGCCGCGAAAAATGCCGACAACGACGAGCTTAAAAACGAGATTGCCGACCTTATTTATCACGTTATGGTTATGTGCGTTGAGCGCGGACTTGACTGGGCTGATGTTGAAGCGGTTCTTGCTGAACGCAGCAACAAAAAGGGAAATCTCAAGCAGTTCCACACGGTTGACAAAAACACATAAGAGGGCATCTAGAAACGGCAGTTGTTCCGCGCGGAACAGCTGCTTTTTTTATTCGTAATATGTGGTTGAACTATGCCGGAATGTTGACAACAGGCGGATTATGTGGTATAATAAAAAATATAGGAAACATTTGTAACACAAAAAGGGAAAGGAAATTAAAACGATGGAACTGTTAAAGGAAAACGAACGGAGCGCGAATAAGGCGGCGGCTAAGGCGATGCTTATAACGATGGGCGCATTTGTGGTTGTGCTTGTCCTTAATATCCTGGGCATTTTCGTTCTTGATATGGGGACTATGATCGTATCGTTCCTGCTAAGCTGCGTGGTTTTGTTCGTGCCGACGCTGATTGTAATTATTCTTAAAAAAGAAGGCGACTGGGTCAAATATGTTTCCGTAACGTGCGCGATAGTATTTACGCTTATCGCAACAGTAACCCTCTCATTCCATTCGGTTCTCCTCTACATATATCCGTTTGCAATTGCAAGTCTCTTCTTTTCAAGCCAGCTTAACACGTTCACCATGATCACAACAACGATCAGTGTTTCGCTCGGACAGCTTATCGCAAACGGTATGGGATTGAATATTGACAAAAATCTTTACGATATGAAGCGGCTCGTTCTTTACGGAATACTTCCGCGCGCTATTATACTTATATGTCTTTCCTTTATTTTTTCACTGCTCTGTAAGCGGACAACTAAAATGCTCGGAAACCTTATGGGTGCGGAGAAGCAGCGCGAGATGCGCGAAAAGTCGCTTGAAATGTCGCACAGGCTTTTAAGTACAGTTACCGAGCTTGATAAAATTTCAGCCGCTTCAACCGAATCAAATCTTAGCGTTTCTATGGAAACGTCAAATGTAATGCGCGATTCCGACGCGAATTTTAATCATATCAGGGCTGTCGAGGCGAATATGTCGCAGATATCCGAAAGCCTTAAAACCCTTGCTGATATGAGCGGTCGGATTTCGGGTCTGATTGAAAACGCGAATAACATTACCTCTGAAAATGACAGGAAAATCACGGTCGCGTACTCGGAAATGGACGAAATATGCAAGGGAACGGACGAAAGTAAGGAGATTATCGAACGTCTTTCGGAGCAGTCGCGCAGAATTGTTGAAATAACAAAAATTATAACAGACATTGCGACGCAGACGAACATTCTCGCAATCAACGCTTCTATCGAGGCTTCTCACGCGGGCGAGGCGGGCGCAGGCTTTGCGGTTGTCGCTTCGGAAATTAAAGTTTTAGCGGAAAAGACGGCGAGGTCGGCAACGGAAATTGACGAAATTATCGGACTTGTCGCACAGAATATCCAGGGTGCAGTTGAAGCGATGGAGAAAAACTCTGCCCTTACTCGTCAGGGTATGGAGGGTATGGAGCAGATAAAAATTTCCGCCGAACAGGTCAGCGCTTCCAACGGCACTGTTTCCGACAATATCGGAAGTATGAACGAGGTTATCGGAAATGTTTTTGCGAGCGGCGAGAGCGTTTCCGCACAGCTTGTAAATGTCAGCAACAATATAGAAAACAACTGTAACGCGGTTCAGCACGTTGCCGCAGCTATCAAGGAAAACAGCGATGGGATCGCAAATCTCGGCACAATGGTTAAAGATATAAAGCATATGGCGCAGGAGCTTGAAAAACTGACAGTGTAATATAAAAAGTGAGAAAAACATTGAAACCGATGGAAAAGGACTGGTATAAGATAATCTGGACGCTCGATATTCAGAATCAATCGTGGGCTGAGGACACGAAACGTCAGGTCGATTTTCTTATCGAAAAAATGCAGATTAAAGGCGGTTAGAGAATACTCGGTTTAGCCTGCGGCTTCGGTGTCATTCGCTTGAACTGGCAAGGCGCGGCATGACGTTACGCATTTTCCCTGTAAGCTCTGGGACGCGGGTGAAAATGCCTTACCCTCTCAAATTTTGAATGGGATAATGAAACGAAAACGATGATTTATGGTCAGCTCGGTTACCCATACGGCTGTACAATCTTGACGAAATCAGCGGGATTTTCAGCGGGGGGAATGACTGTACTTGAAACCTACGTGGATTTCAGCGGAAAACCGTCGTCGGATAACGATATTCAGCTGATGGTTATTTCGGAAAAAATGTGATAAAATAAACGGCGTGTGCGAAAAATGCACACGCCGTATTTGTTCACGTATAAAAGCTTACTTTCTTCCGCGCTTCTTACCGGTCTTAGGAGCTTCAACCTTAGCAGCAGCCTTAGGAGCTTCAACCTTAGCAGCAGCCTTGGGTGCTTCGACTTTAGCAGCAGCCTTGGGAGCTTCAGTCTTAGCGGCAGCCTTAGGAGCAGCCTTTGTTTCAGCCTTAGCGGACTTAGCCTTTTCAGCGGGCTTCTTAGCTGCGGGCTTTTCAGCGGTCTTTTTTGCGGGCTTCTTGCCTGCGAAGAAAGCAAGAATGTTAGCGCAGCCGGCGTCATTTCCCTCAACTACGAGGTCGCCCGAAGCGAGCGCGTCAGCAACCTCTGTTTTACCTGCGAGAATGCTCTTGTAGGTTTCAGCAGTTGCCTTAAAGGTAGCGGTATTGTCGGCGTAGTCGTAAGGCTCAACGCTTAATTTACCATCGGCAAAAGCAATATAAAATGTACCTGCACCTTCGCCTTCGATGCAGCACTGGAAAGCAAAGCTGCCCTCTAAAGCGGACGCGTCTGCCTTCGTGATAGTTTTTTTCAGATCTGCGAAAATCTTTTCGTATGTCATAGAGTTCCTTCCTTTCCGCTGCATAAATGCAGGTTTTTGAATCAACGAAGGTATTATAACATAATTAAGCCGCGATTTCAAGCCATTTGAAGAAAGTTAGTGAAAAATGTTTAAAAAAATATTTTAATCTGATAAAAAACCGTGCCAAATTACGATAAAACGAGAACTTTTGCGGTACAAATGCTGCTTAATCCGACTCTATAACGTTTACGGGACAAGCCTCAACTGCGTCGAGGACGGCTATTTCGTGTTCGGCAGGGACTTTTTCGCATTTTACGCAGGCGAATCCCCCGTCGCCGATCTCAAACACGTCGGGGCAGATTGATACACAGGTTTCGCAGGAAATACATCCGCTGTTGATTTTAACTTTCATTTCATACTCCAATTTAATTTATTCGGCGTTGCCGTGCATTTAGCTTTGTCCGTTTTTGGCGTTTTATACATTTGCAAAAGAAAAAATGCATATACTAAGGAAAATTGCAATTGCGAGGTGTCGATATGATTTGCAGATACGAGGACCTTAAATGCAAAGAAATAATAAATATCCGGAGCGGTCGGAGGATAGGCTACGCAGACGATATCGAATTTGATTCATGTACAGCGAAAATATGCAAGCTTGTCATCTGCGGTAAAAGCCGCTTCTTCGGTCTGTTCGGACGCACCGACGATATTTCTATTTGCTGGAGCGATATCGAAATAATCGGCGAGGACGCTATTCTTGTCAGCTGCGATTTTCCGAATATGCCAAATAATTTCGGAAACAGACTCAAAAATTTGTTCAAATAGACGAAAAGAAAAATGTTGTAAAATGGAGGAAAATATGATATAATATTTTAGTCAGCGTATGACAATCCACACGCCGCGTATATGCCCCTGCGGTGCCGTAATCGGCTTGGGACGGTAAGCGCGACGGAGGAAAATAACCAAATCTAAGGAGGACGCTACTATGGCAGTAGTATCAATGAAGCAGCTTCTTGAAGCAGGTGTACACTTTGGTCATCAGACAAGACGCTGGAATCCGAAAATGGCTCCGTACATTTTCACAGAAAGAAACGGCATTTACATTATCGACCTTCAGAAGACAGTTAAGAAGCTCGACGAGGCTTATAACTTCATCTTCAACGTTGCAGCAGAGGGCGGCGAAGTTCTTTTCGTAGGAACTAAGAAGCAGGCTGCCGATTCCGTTAAGGAAGAAGCTGAACGCGCTAACGCTCACTATGTAAACGCAAGATGGCTCGGCGGTATGATGACCAACTTCAAGACCATTCAGAACAGAATCAAGCGTCTTGAACAGCTCAGAGCTATGGAAGCTGACGGAACTTTCGACCTTCTCCCTAAGAAGGAAGTTACACAGCTCAACCTCGAAATTGAAAAGCTTGAAAAGTTTATGGGCGGTATCAAGAACATGAAGAAGCTCCCCGGTGCTTTATTCGTTGTTGACCCCCGTAAGGAAAAGATCGCAGTTGCTGAAGCTAAGAAGCTCGGTATCCCGGTTGTTGCTATCGTTGACACAAACTGCGACCCCGATGAAATCGACTACGTTATCCCCGGAAATGATGACGCTATCCGCGCTGTTAAGCTTATCGCAGGCGCTATGGCTGACGCTATCATCGCTGCTCGTCAGGGCACAGCTGAGGTTACAGGCGAAGAGGCTGAACCCGCTGCTGAAGAATCGGCTGAATAATTATAAATTAAATCACGAAAGGAAGAGCTACAATGGCTATTACAGCACAGGACGTAAAGCAGTTAAAGGAACTTACAAACTGCGGTATGATGGACTGCAAGAGAGCGCTTGAAGAAACAAACGGCGATGTTGACGCCGCTATCAAGTACCTCCGTGAAAAGGGTCTTGCAAAGGTTGCAAAGAAGTCCGGCAGAATCGCTGCTGAGGGACTTGTTTACGCTAAGATTGACGAAGCTAAGAAGGTCGGCGTTGTTGTTGAAATCAACGTTGAAACCGACTTTGCTGCTAAGACTGACAGATTCGTTGAATTTGTTGAAATGGTTGCTCAGGCTGTTATCGACAATGATGTTGCAGATGTTGACGCACTCAAGGAAGTTGTTCCCGCAGGCGAATCCGAGAAGATCGGCGATATTCTTAACGAAAGAATCGCTACAATCGGTGAAAATATCCAGATCAGACGTTTCGTAAGAATGACAGGCGATCTTTACACCTACGTTCACAACGGCGGCGGCTCGATCATTGGTTCTATCATCAAGCTTGAATCTGACGATCCCGCAAGCGAAGAGGTTAAGGCATGCGCTAAGGATCTTCTCCTCCAGATTACAGCAAGCGCTCCCCAGTTTGTACAGCAGACTGACGTTCCCGCTTCCGTAATCGACGCTGAAAAGGAAGTTCAGCTTGCTCTCGTTCAGCAGGAAAATGCTGAAGCAGCAAAGCCTAAGCCCCAGAACGTTCTTGAAAAGATCGTTGAAGGCAGAATGAGAAAGTTCGCAGAAGAAATCTGTCTCCTCGACCAGCCTTACGTTAAGGATCCCTCTATCACGGTTGCTAAGTACATTGCTTCCGTTGGCAAGAACATCAAGGTTGTTGAATTTGCTCGTCTTGAAAAGGGCGAAGGAATCCAGAAGAAGGAAGAAAACTTCGCTGACGAAGTTGCTTCTATGATGAAGTAAGTCGTTTACAAATTAAGGGCTGTTGCAGCGTCCGCTGTAACAGCCCTTTTTAGTTTGCTCCCCGCACCAATCGCGCCAGGGAAGTTTGCATTTGTTATCCGGAATATTTCGCTTAGTCCACGGACTCATTCTCGACAAGTCCGAAGCGGTCATGCATCGTAGTAATCGAGTTCGGCGCGATTATGAAGTATCCGCCGTCCGTTTCGCCGTAGGGAATGTAGTATTCGCACGGATTTATGCTGTTCTCGCTGGTGTATAGCAGCACAGACTGATATTCGGTATAGTCGCTGAAGGTGAAATCGGTATCCGTGCTTCCGAGGAGCTTTTCGGCAATCGTCTGGAACTCAGTTGAGGTAAGCGAACGGAAATTGCGGTTGAGCATATTCATCGCAGCCGAGCCGTGAATAGCGAGCGTATAATCCATACCTTTTCCGAAGGGGTATGTTATATATTTATACAGCGTTTCCCCGTCAAGATACTGCGTTCCCGCAGCGAAAATGATTTTATCGACGGTTTCTTGCCGCTGTCTTGTAACCTCCTGCTCCTCGCCGTCTATTTCAATTAATTCGGTTGTGAGCACGGTTTCAACAACCTGTTCGGTTATATCGGTCGGAATGTTCACATAAACTGTTCCTGTCAGGTCAACGAAGTCAATGAACGAAAGGCGGTCAAATTTTATGTAGTTGTCGCATTCGATGTCAAGTGTGTTTTTAACACCGCCCATAACCGCTTTAGCACCGAAGTTGTCGTACATTTCGTAAAGACTTCCCGCATTTCCCTCGTACTCAACACGCATATTTTCAGGAAGCGCAGCGAAAACGATCGAGTCTTCGCGCGGGTAATAGTGCATAAGCATATAGTACTGCGGCGTTCCCGCCTTCATTTCGGACAGCATAACCAGCACGGTCGTCTGTATTTCCGCACTCGGTCGGTAGTCCGCGCCGCCGACGGTATAGGTTGCGGCGTCCTTGGACGCGGGGAAAAGAGAATCCCATATACTGCTCACAAAAAGACCGAGCAGCACGAAGGAGATTATAAGCGTGATGACGTAAATATACCAGTTGCTTTTTCTTTTAACACTCATGGGTTTTACACCTTTCAAAGAAAATATAAAAATAAACCGAAAAACAGTTGAAATTTCCGCGTAAAAAGTATATAATAAAAAGGATAGGGAATATCTTTTTTTATTGTAACACATTTTTTGCGAAATTTCAATACCATTCCCTTAAAAACGTCTGAACATTTAGGAGCTTTCCAGTGAAGAAATTATTACATAGAGCCTGGGCGGAGATCAGCCTCGACGCTCTTGATTCAAATATAAACGCGATTCGCGAAGCTGTGCGCGGGAAAACAATAATGGCGGTCGTCAAGGCGAACGCTTACGGTCACGGCATAGCTATCGTCGCAAAGGAGCTTTTCTGCGTCGGTATAAGGCATTTCGCCGTTTCGTGCATGGCGGAGGCTTTAGAGCTGCGCGAGCTTCTGCCCGAAGCGGAAATTCTTATTTTCGGTTACTGCGATGAGGAACAGTACTGCGAGCTGATACGAAATAATCTTATCCAGACCGTCGGCGAAACCGGCTTCGCAAAAAGCCTTTCCGATTACGCAGAACAAAACGGCGTTAAAATCCGCGTGCATATTAAAGCGAATACAGGTATGACCCGTATAGGTATAGACTGTCCCGAAGAACTTTCGGATATTCTCGGATTAAGCGGACTTTCTGTCGAGGGCGTTTATACCCACTTCTCCTGCGCCGACAGCACCGCGCCCGATGATGTTAAGTATACAAATGAACAGCAGGAAAAACTGCACAAAATAGCCGAAAAGGCGAAAAAGGCGGGTATTCCCGTCTACTCACAGAACAGCGGCGGTATTCTTTATCACAGTGATTTCAGCGGAGAGATCGTGCGAAGCGGGATAATTACCTACGGTTGTACGCCTAACACCGCCGAGGAGCTGCCACTGGCGCTTAAACCCGTGATGAGGCTGCGCGCAAGAGTTTGTCAGCTTAAAGACATTCCCGCGGGTGTTCCCGTAAGCTACGGGAGAACCTTCGTTTCCGAAAAACCTATGCGTCTTGCGGTAGTTCCGATAGGTTACGCAGACGGATATTCCCGTGCGCTTTCGGGTAAAGGCGCAGTTTATGTAAACGGTCAGCGCTGCCCGATTTGCGGCAGGATCTGTATGGATCAGACGATCATTGACGTTACCGGAAAAAATATCGCGGTCGGCGACATTGCCGAGATTTATTCCGACGAAATAGCTGAAATTACGGTTGACAATATCGCGGACAGTCTTGGAACTATCGGCTATGAGCTGCTTTGCCGCGTGAGCCCGCGTATTCCGCGGGTTGCCGTAAGAAATGGCGAGCCGATTCAACAGGAGGACTAAGATGTACCGCTACGAAACACATTTTCACACCGCCGAAACAAGCGCGTGCGCAAGCGCAAGCGCCGAAAAGCAGGTGCAATTTTATAAAAGCCGTGGATTTACAGGCGTTTTTGTAACCGACCACTTTTTTAACGGGAATACCTGCGTTCCTGCCTCTCTGCCGTGGCGCGAGCGCGTTGAGCGGTTTTGCCTGGGGTATGAAAACGCTAAGCGCTGCGGCGACGAATACGGGCTTGACGTTTTTTTCGGCTGGGAGTATTCATATAAGGGAGCGGACCTGCTCACCTACGGACTGGATAAGGAATGGCTTTTAGCGCACCCGATGGTGCTGGAAATGGACGTGAACAGCTACTGCGATTTTGTCGCAAGCGAGGGCGGAATGATTATCCACGCCCACCCGTTCAGAGAAGCAAGCTATATTTCGGCAATAAGACTTTTCCCGCGAAAATGCACGGGAGTTGAAATAATAAACGCAAATAACGCAAATGAGCAGAACGTTATCGCGGGGTATTATGCTAAGCATTACTCGCTTATGCCGACAGCAGGGAGCGACAATCATTCCGGCGAACAGGAGCGGCTTTGCGGGATCGAAACCAATGAAAAAATAACCGACAGCGCACATTTTATTAAACTGGTAAAAAACGCGAATTATAGAATTTTTGACACCTCGCGGGAATAAAAAGGGGGCGTAACGATGGATTTTGAGGAGCTTCACGATATTGCCGACTATCCGAACTGGCTTGAAATAACGCCGATTGAGCTGGGACGTTCGGGCGAGAATAAGTATCATATAATCCGAAATAACGGCATTCAGCTTATATTACGGACAAGCAATATCTCAAATTATAAACGCCACCGCGAAAGCGCGGTTTTCGCAAAGTATATTTATGATGCGCTCGGACTTAATATGAACGTTCCGATTGAGGTAGCCGCCTGCGGCGGGGACAAGCTTGCGTACACCATTTATTCCTGGGTAGAGGGCTTCGACGCGGACAGGCGTATTCTTAACCTCCATACCCCAGAGCAGGCTAAATATGGCGAAAAAGCGGGAATGCTGTTAAAGTATATCCATACCGTCCGTGCGCCGGAAGACATTCTCCCTTGGGACGTTTATTTCAGCGAGCGGCTTGATGAGCTTATTGCACGTCTTGAGAGTTTTCGGCTCACGTTCCGCGGTTCGGAAAAAACGCTTGCATTTCTCCGTGAGCGGCGCGACCTGCTCAAAAATCGTCCGCAAACGGCTGTACACGGCGATTTCCGTTCGGGAAATCTGGTTATTGATAAACAGGGTGACTACGGAGTTATCGACTTTGACCGCTGGTGCTGGGGCGACCCGTATATGGATTTCCAGTGTATCCGACGTTCGTGCAGTGTGCCGTTTTCGCGCGGGCAGATAAACGGATATTTCGGCGGGAGCATACCGGGAGATTTTTTTGCGCTTATGGCATTTTACACTGCGGCGGACATTATACGCGAGATTTGCGGCGCGTATCCGTGCGGGCGCGTCGCGCTTGATGAAGCGGTGCGTTTTGCGGAAAAGACTGTTCGCGAATACAATGAATTTGAGGGCTTTGTCCCCACTTGGTATTAAAAATGGAAAATATTATTTTAACGGGAATGCCCGGCTGCGGGAAAAGCACGATCGGCGTAATTCTCGCAAAAACGCTTGGTATGGACTTTATAGACACCGACCTTATCATACAGCTTCAGCAAAGTGAAAAGCTTCAGACGCTAGTTGACAAATACGGAACGGAGCGTTTCCGCGACTTTGAGGAAAAGGCACTGCTTTCGGTAACGCCGCGCTCCGACGCGGTAATTGCGACAGGCGGAAGCGCGGTTTTCTGCGCTAAGGGAATGGAGTATCTTAAAGGGAATGGGATCTGCGTTTATCTGGAGGTAAGCTGCGTGGAGCTTGAGCGGCGGCTCACGAACATTAAAACGCGCGGTATTGCCGCAAAAAAAGGTATGACGATCGGCGACATTTTCCGTGAGAGAAGCACGTATTATGAAAAATATGCGGATCTGAGGATCGAATGCAGCGGGCTTAGTGTTGAGGAGGCTGTTGCGGAGATAATCGCGGAGCTTTCCAAAGGGGGCGGAATATGAGGTATAACAGACAATACCGCCACGAGCTTAAATACTGGATCTCGCGCGGGGACTATGAGGTGCTGCGGCGGAGGCTTGCCGCGGTGATGAAGCCTGACAGCCACGCGGGAAGCGGCTCATACCGCATTACGAGCCTGTATTTTGATGATATTTACGGGACAGCCTACCGCGAGAAATCGAACGGAATGCTGTACCGAAAAAAATTCCGCATACGTTCGTATGACCTTGATACGAGCTTTATACGGCTGGAGGAAAAGTGCAAGGAAAACAATGTCGGCTATAAGAAAAGCGCGGTTATAACGCGCGGCGAGTACGCTGACATTCTGAACGGGAAAACAGCTTTTCTGGCGGACGAGCGGTTTATCGGGACGGCGGCAGAAGACTTTTTCTATTCCGCCTCGACGGTTTATCAGAAGCCGGCTGTTATCGTTGACTACCTGCGTGAGCCGTATTTGTGTGACGCGGGGAACGTTCGGATCACTTTTGACAGTGCGCTTTCCGTCTGCGCGAACACTTTTGATATGTTTGACGAAAAAGCCCGGTTTACGCCTGTTTTTGAACGCGGGGAAATCGTTCTTGAAGTAAAGTATGACAATTTTCTTCCTGCATATATAGAGCAGCTTTTAACGGGCGTCGAGCTTAACAGCGACTCCGTTTCAAAATTTGTTTTGTGCAGCGACAAGGCGAAGCTGCTGAGATATGGGGTATAAATACCGTAAAACGAAAGGATAATAAAAGATGAAACCATTAGGCATTATTGACGAAACGATCCAGCTTTTTAAGGACGCGCTCAACTTTACCGTGCTTACGCCTGCGGGAATGATCGCGGCTATGCTGTCTGCACTTGTATGCGGGGTTATAATTTATCTGGTTTACCGCTTCTGCTACCGCGGAGTTGTATACAGCGACAACTTCAACACGCTGCTTGTAATGATAACGGCGATTACGGGGTTTATCATTATGACGATAAGTTCTAACGTTGTGCTTTCGCTCGGCATGGTCGGCGCGCTTTCGATCGTACGTTTCCGCGCGGCGATAAAGGACCCGCTCGATATCGGATTTCTTTTCTGGGCGATCGCCGCGGGCATAACTGCCGGCGCGGGGCTTTATTTTGCGGCTGTTTTTGGAACAGTTCTTATTGCTGCGATTTATATAGCTTTCAGTGCAATCAAGATCCAGAAGCGTAATTATCTTCTTATTGTACATTACTCCGATAGTGCTGAATCAAACGTAAACGCGGTTCTCGGTGCGCTCAGATACCGTCTTAAAAACAAGACGAAAACAGGCGGTTCAAGCGAGCTTACGATTGAAGTAAAGGTAAAAAATAATGATACGTCGTACATATCCCGCTTTCAGGAAATTGACGGCGTTGAGTCGGTAACGCTTCTCGAATACAGCGGCGAGTATATGAACTAAAGCGCTTTACATCATCCTTTACACATTAACCGGAGCTATGAACTTTGAAGCATTTTTCGCAGACGCGCTTTATGCGGCAGTGCGTGTAAATGCTAAATGGTCTGCCACGGAATATGATGAAAGAAAGGCTAAACGAACAAAGATGAACAATTATACAACGGATTTCGATAAGCTCCTCAGCGACTTAGACAGCCGCCCCGTAAACCCGGACGAGCTTGTGTCAAAAAACGCAGATGAAGCAACAAAACAGCTTTTCAGCTACCTGAAAAGCATTTACGGAAAACATATCCTTTCGGGTCAGCAGTATCTCCAGAAAGAAGAGCTTGAGGACGACGTATACTTTAACGTTACAGGCAAGCTTCCCGCCGTCCGCGGCTACGACCTTATGGATATGGATAAGAAAAAAGGCGACGACCAGATCAACCGCGCAATAAAGTGGGCGAAGGATACAGGCTGTATTATTACACTCTGCTGGCATTGGTACGCGCCTGACGATATGGATAATATGGACGATTGTACGTGGTCGTTCTACTATAAGACAACGAGCTACGATCATAAAACCTCCTTTGACATTCTCCGCGCAGTTGTTGCAGGAACAAAGGAGTACGATTTCGTCGTTTCGAGAATTGACAAGGCTGCGGAAATACTCCGCCGCTTTGAAAATGAAAATATCCCTGTCCTTTTCCGCCCGCTGCATGAGGCTAACGGCGCCTGGTTCTGGTGGGGCAGGCGCGAGGATAACCCTGAGGAAAGTATCGCCGCTTACAAAAAGCTGTGGTATATGATTTTCGACCGTTTTGAAAATTTTCATAAGCTTAGTAACATAATATGGGTGTGGAATGGGCAAGCTAGAGATATGGCTGTTCACCCTAACACTTTCGATATCTGCGGCGAGGATATTTACAGTGAGCTTCCCGACGACCACTCCGCCCAGAAGCCGCGCTTTGATGATGTTACGTCATATACAAGCGGAAAAATGGCGGCTTTGAGCGAATGCGGCTTTATACCTGAGCCGGATGAGCTTGTCCGTGAAAAGGTAAGCTGGCTGTGGTGGCTTCCGTGGTGGGGCAGCTTCGTTTACGCAGTTGACGGGTGGAAACCAATTTTTGACAAAAAAAATCAGCCTTTTTGCAACCAAAAGTACATGAACGAAGTGTTCTTAACGAGGGCGTTCAATAATCCGTATTGCATAACGCTCGATAAGCTTCCGTTCTATAAGGGAAATAGCGGACTTCCCGAAAAATTCAGGAAATATTAAGGAGAATATTTATGAACAAAAGAATTATTTCAACACTTCTCGCAGCAGCTATGATTATCGCAGTAAGCGGCTGCTCCAACAACGAAAAAGATGAAACAACAACTACCACGACAACTGCCGCAGTTACAACCACAACCGAGCTTACCAGCGGCACTACCGACGCTGAGGACGCTCCCGAAGCCGAGGTTACAACCGACGCTCCCGAAGAAGGCGATGTTGACG
The DNA here is from genome assembly GCA_964489095.1 of uncultured Ruminiclostridium sp. GTDB lineage: Bacteria > Bacillota > Clostridia > Oscillospirales > Ruminococcaceae > Ruminiclostridium_E. Next base: position 43,575 of record CAZAXM010000002.1, read on the forward strand.
CAGCGGCTCAGACGAACTGCCAGAAAATCACTGACGCTGTACTGAAAAGCGACGCAATCAAGGACTGGGCAACAGTTCAGACTGACGACCAGATCCTTAACGACGTTTTAGGTTACGACCTCTCCCTTTTCGAGGATTATAGCGTTGTAATGCATATGATGAGCGCTCACCTTATTGAAGTTGCTGTCGTTAAGCCTGCCGCAGGTAAGGAGGACGCAGCTCTTGAGTTCCTTAACAACCGTAAGGAGAAGCTCATCAACGAAGTCGCTTTCTATCCTGAACAGCAGGAAAATGCTGAAAAGACGATTGTCGGCAGCTACGGCGGTTACGATTACCTCCTCTGCTTCGGCGAGCCTGAGGCTCTCGAAACTGCGCTTAAATCCGCAATCGACGGTCTTAACGGCTAAAGCGAACAGTTAAAAAGTATAACTTAGGCAAGATGTCCCCTGCCTCTAAGGCGGCGGGGGACATTTGCCACGTTACACAACTTTTGTGACATGACGGGGCAAGCCCCTTATTGAACGAAAAGACGGAACAGCCTGTGCTGCTCCGTCTTTTTTGCCTTATTTCTTCGCGGTTCTTGTTACAGTAGATGACGCGTACCATTTTCCGTCAACGCAGGCGTAAACCTTAAACTTGTACTGCTTTCCGCCCGTTAAGCCTGTTACAGTGTACGAGTTTGTTTTAACGCTCTTTGCGGTGTACTGCGTTTTTCCGTCCGCGCTCTTTATGATATATCCCGTTGATCCGTCAACCTTGTCCCAGGTCAGCTTTATCTGCTTGCTTCCAGCCGTTGCTTTTACATTCTGCGGTGCGCCTGTCGGGGTTTTTGTCACGGTAGACGACGCGAACCATTTTCCGTCGCTGCACGCGTAAACCTTAAACTTGTACTGCGTGTTGTTCGCGAGCCCTGTTATGGTATACGAGTTTGTTTTAACAGCCTTTGCGGTGTACTGCGTTTTTCCATCAGCGCTCTTTATGATATATCCCGTCGCTCCGTCAACCTTGTCCCAGGTCAGCTTTATCTGCTTGCTGCCCGCTGCTGCTTTTACATTCTGCGGTGCGCCCGTGGGGGTTTTGCTGATTCGCGATGAGCCGTACCACTTCTTATCAACGCTTGCGTAAACCTTGAACTGATACTGCGTGCCGTTTTTCAAACCAGTGATAGCGTACGAGTTGGCTGTGATAGCTTTCGGTGTGTACTGCGTCTTTCCGTCTGCGCTTTTAACAATATAGCCTGACGCACCGGGAACGCTGTTCCAGGAAAGTCTGATTTCGTGACAGCCTGCAACAGCTTTTAAGCCGTCGGGTTTGTATGATACAGTTACCTGTTTTTCCCATACAGCGTAAAGCGTTGTATTTGCGGTTATTTTGAATGCCGCACCGCTTTGATATGCGGCGGAACCATTTGCCGAGGTCGCCCAGCCCTTGAAGTTGTAGCCGTTGCGTGTGGGAACAGAATTTGTAACAGTAACGCTTGTTCCGCTCGCGTATTTGTTAGAATCGGTGGGCGCAGTTCCGCTTCCGCCGTTCAGATTATATGTTACAGTATAAGTTACAGCCGTCTGTTTTTCCCATACAGCGTAAAGCGTTGTATTTGCGGTTATTTTGAATGTCGCACCGCTTTGATATGCGGCGGAACCATTTGCCGAGGTCGCCCAGCCCTTGAAG
>CAZAXM010000002.1:45345-87411 GCA_964489095.1 uncultured Ruminiclostridium sp.
TTGTAGCCGTTTCTGGTCGGAGGGGCGGCAGTCGTTATGCTTGTTCCTTTAATATATGTTTTTGTTTCAATAGTTTCTGCGCCGCTGTAATTAAGGTTATATGTGAGGTCGGCAGCCGGAGCGATAAGCGCGTCGGTAGCCTGCGCACCCGAAGCGGTCAGGATACATCCGTTCACTTTTCCGCCCTTCGGAGATATTACCTGCATATCATTGATGTTATTTGAAGCGAAAAATCCTGAATAATTTCCCGTTGAGCGGATAACGCTGTTCGTCATGGTTGCTGCCGAGCCGCAGCGAAGGGCGAATGACAGCTGTGACGGGAGGCAGTAAACGGCAGCGGAAATGTTCTTAAACGTAATATCACCGTTTAACGCTATAATTCCGTAGATGTAGTTAGCTGACGCGCCTTCGGGTGACGCGTAGGCTTTAACTTCTCCGCCTGTCGCCGAAAAAGATGAGGTCGTGTAAATCCCGAATCCCATTTTTTCTGAGTTGCCCGAAGAAAGGTTTGATGTTGTATCGCTGAGTGAAACAGGCGTTGCATAAATTCCGCCGGACATTGTTCCCGCGTATCCCGAAGCGAGGAGAAGGGTGCTGTTTTTTACTTCAACGCCGTATTCGGAGTAAAGTCCGATGGAGTTTGTAGCTTTTCCGCTTGCCGCCGTGACATCTGTATTTTCCGAAACAAATCCGTTCTCGGCGTAGATACTGTAATTGTACGACGTGCCGCTTGAATAAGAGGGGAGAACGACCGATGTAATTTTACCGCCGTATGTTTTAAGTGTTCCGTCGTTGTTGATATAAATTCCGATAGCGGACGATGTATTATTTCCACTCATAGTGAGAATATCAGGTCCCGACCCGTTTTTGCCAATTGTCATAACAGGCGAATAGAGCGAATGGCTTAAAGACGCTTCGCCGGAAACAGAAGTGATCTCGCCGCCGTTAAGCGCAGCAGACTTTCCACCCGCGATACCTGTACTGTTCGCGGAGGTTGTGCCGCCGATACCGATAAGTTCGCCGCTTTCACAGGTAAGCGTTCCCGCGTCCAGTATCCCATAGCTTTCGCCGGAGCTTGGTCCTGCAACGGAAATAAGGGTTCCGCTTCCGCTGTATGTTGTGTTCGGTTCGCTTAAAATGCCGTAAGTTTTCGAGCCGCTTGATGACTGGATATAGCTTACGCCCTCGAATTTTACTGTAACATTCTGCGGGAGTGTAACCGCCGTACTGCTGCCCGCGAGAACGATAAGATTATTTAATGTAAGTGTGTTATTGCTAAAGGTATAGCCGTCTTTTTCAAGAGTTTTGCTGTCGAAGCTGCCGTTCCTGAAATTAAGAGCGGAGGTCAGCACCTTATATGTTGAGGAATCGCCGTAAACAGCGGTAAGTTCGTTATTTCCGCCGCCGATAAGTCCGACTGTTCCGCCTGGGGTGCTGCTTACAGCCTTAGCTTTTGAGCGCGAAACGGTAAGTCCGCCGTTAAAGGCTATGCCTGCACTTTTTATTCCATAGGACGCGGTTCCCGTGCCGCCTGTTGAAATAAGCGTTCCGCCGCTATTTTCGACAGCCGCTGCTGAAATTCCCGCGCTCTCCGAGGTTGAAACGCCGCCTGTTATGATAGATGTTCCGCCGACAGCGGTGAATCTGTTCGCGCTTACACCGTAAGATGACGGCGCGTGGTTACTGCTGGCGTTAAATCGACCGTCGTGTACGGTTACAGCTCCTGAGGAATAAACGCCGCTGCTTGTCTGCGTCGCGGTACCGCTGACCGCCGTAAGCAGACCGCTTTTCATTTCAAATTCCCCACAGCTGATTCCGCAGCTTTTTACTGCCTTTAAGGGATCGCTGTATGCGGTGATATGCGGGGAATCCGAGCCTGTTCCGACTGTAAGTTTACCGCCGACATTGATAGCTGCCGAAAGATCGGACGATTGTGCAGCCCCAGCATAGAGCGTACCGCTGCCTTTGATGGTGAGTGAGCCTGAGGAGTAGATACCGCTGCTTGTCGCGGCGGACATAGTTGTTGAACGGACAGTATTTGCGCCGTTCAGATATATAGTTGCGCCGTCGGGGAGAATTAGCGCATATTCCGAGTCGCAGATCGTCGCGTCATTTAAAGTGAGGGTTGCGGTCGAAGCGTTCCAGCTCCAGCCCTCTGCCGTATCGGTTATGTCGGAGCTTTTAAGCGCGGTTTTTTCCGAGCCGTCGAGCGCGATATAGGTAACGCTCTCATCGCCTGTTTTCGAGCTGTCGTCGTAGAGATTCAGACCAACCGAACGTATTTCGGAAATTGCAGGAGTTGAGCTCGCCGAAACGGGCAAAGAAAGCTGCGGGAGTGACATTATAAATGTCGTAACGCCGAGCGCAGCGGAAATGAGCCTTTTTTTCATTTATGGTACCTCCGAAAGCAGTAATTATCAGTTTAATTATACCATATTTCGGGATTTTTTTCAACAGATTTTATTATTTTTGGCGAATTGTAACAATTGCGCCCCGTGAATAAGTGAATACCATACAAAAAACCGCGCTAGCACAAGAGGTGCGTAACGCGGCAGGTTGTAATAATGTGGATTTCCGGTTCAGATTTTTCTGATTGGGTGTCGTATAACAGTTTTCAGCTTTTCGGGAGCGCATCTCCGCGGGTCTGAAAGATAGATTTCGTGGTGCATTCTTCCATTTGTAAAATCCTCGGCATATCCGTTTTCGGCGATAAAGACCTTCATTTTTCCGATACTTTCAGGCTCGTCATCGTATGCGCCCTTGTGCATGATCTGAACGCAAAGACCCTCTGTCATTTTCATAAGCCTTCCCTTTGTTAAATCGAGGTCGGGCTTTTTCTTTTTAAGAACAGCCTTTGCCGCTTCAAAAACATCTTCTGTTACAAATTCAGGCTGACGTATCATGGAAACCCATCTGAACCTGTTTTTATCGGTAATGTTAAGTCCGTCAAAAGCAGTATCTTCCATGGACCAGAGTCCCTCAAGAGGCGGCACGACATATTCAAAATACCCTTCCGGCTGTGTACCGTTCATTTTCGACATTTTAATTGAAAATGACAATCCGTAGAGTATTTCCATAGCCTGTTTGTATTCAGCGCAGGTGTTGGGGTCGCCCTCGCCGTCAACTGTAATAAAAACCATTTCGGGAATAGTGATAACCGATGGCTTTGTTTTAGGCTGGTATAAATTCTTGTATTCTTTTTTATAGTCAAGCTTTTCCATTGTTATTATTCGTCCTTGTACCCGATATGAAGACCGTCAAATTCAACGCGGTTGTTCCCGACAGCGTAAAGTCCGAGTATCACGCCGGTAAAGCCGCCGCAGACCTCGCTTGAAAGAAATTTTGACAGTCCGAAGCCGAGATCGTGTTCAACCCCGTTGGATCTCAAACAGAACTTATAGCCGAAATTGTTCGCGTGGATCATAAGCTCCGCTTTTTCGCTGCTGATAGCGACAGCGTCGTTTTCGTGTTTAATTCCGCCGATATTGAGTCTTACGAACGCTTCGTACCCCGATTCAGTTTTTCTGATTGCGAGGTCGTAATGCTGTCCCTCGTCCATATAGACCGTTACGCCGCCTTCGCCGCTGTCAACAGTTACACTCACGGAGAGGTCAAAGCAGAAATCGCGCTGGCGAATACCGACAAAGGTCGGCGAATCAGCCTCGTTAAGCGTAATATCTGTTCCATGCAGGATCGCGCCGCTTTCGTTCAGCTCGTAATTTTCCTCATGCGGGTGACGGATAAAGCACCAGTCAACCCCGAAATCCGTGTTTTCGAAGGTGTAGACGCGCTTTTCCTCCTGCACAAAATCACCGCGAAGCTCATATTCAAAATCGGTAGTGCCGTCGTTTCCCGCGGTGAACCAGCCGTCCCCGCCAAACCTTACGGGTGTAAGAAAGACCTCACGTCCGAGATGGTGGAACGTCTGCCACATATGTATCTGGCGGAAGCCGAGGGTAAGAATGTGCCATTCGCCGTTTTTGTCACAGATGAGGTCGCCGTGACCGATGCCCTGAATTATAAAGGGCGCTTTATTGCGGTTGGTAAGCACGGGATTTGCGGGATTTCCCGTAAAAGGACCCCAGACGCTTTCCGCACGTGCGCAGGTTACCATATGTCCGTATTCCGTGCCGCCCTCAGCCGCCATAAGATAGTAGTACTTCCCGATTTTGTAGAGGTGCGGGCTTTCGAGATAACGTCCGCCCGACCCCTGCCATATCGTAGTGCTGGGCGAAAGTTTTTCGCCTGTTTCAATGTTGATTTCGCACTGCACAACTCCCGCAATACCGCGCTCGTCAGCGCCGTTGCTCATAAAATATGTGCGTCCGTCCTCAAAGTACAGCGACGGATCAATTCCGCCCTGGTCAACCTCAATCGGCTCCGACCATTCGCCATAGATATCGTCGGTGTAAACGTAAAAATTTCGGTGGGTCGTATCGTTTGTGGTGACCATATAGAATCTGCCGTTATTGTATCTTATCGTCGGAGCAAATACCCCGCCGGAGCTGTTGATTTTTTCGAGCATGACCTGACTTTTACGTGTCAGGACGTGTCCTATCTGCCGCCAGTTTACAAGGTCGTCGCTCTCGAAAAGCGGAACGCCGGGAAAATACTGGAACGAACTTGTTACAAGATAATATTTCCCGTTCGCAAAGCATACGCTAGGGTCGGGGTAAAAGCCTTTTATAACAGGATTTACGTATTTCATTTTATCGTCCTTTCCTATGTTATGCTTTAATTTTAGTTTATTTCATCTTTTTTATCAAGCACAAAACTGCCACCTTTCAGCACATTTTGCACAATCGTTTTACTCCGCTTTCTTTCTGCTCAGACGGTATAAAAGCAATCCTCCCGTCATAAGCACGGGGAAGGCTGTTCCGCAGACGATACCGAGATTCAGATTCCCGTCGAAAAGCTCCGCTATATTTCCGACAATAGCAGGTCCCGCCGCGCAGCCTATATCGCCCGCAAGCGCAAACATGGCGAACATAAGCGTTCCGCCGCCGCGTATCCCCGCGCAGGCAAGCGAGAATGTTCCCGGCCAGAATATCCCGACGGAGAAGCCGCAGATCCCGCAGCTGATAAGGCTTAGCACGGGATTAGGCGAGAGTGCGGTAAGAAGATATGCGCCGATACAGAGAACGCTGCTGAAAAGCATAAATTTTTCAAGGTCGATTTTATGTCCGAACTTGCCGTAAATCGCGCGGGCTGTACCCATAAGGGTGGCGAAAAGCATGGGACCTGCGAGGTCGCCTATTGTTTTTGACACGCCAAGTCCTGCTTCAGCGAATGCCGAAGCCCACTGGCTTATGCTCTGTTCGGATGCACCCGCGCAGAGCATAAGCAGGAAGAAAATGTAGAAAAATTTATTCTTGAACAGCGCCGCAGGTTTCATTTCCGCCTCGTCGTCGCTGATAAGGCTGTTTATCGGAACACGCGAAAAAAGGATAAGGTTCATAGCAGGAATAACCGCCCAGAGGAACGCGATAACCCGCCAGTTTTCGATGCCGAATGCGGCAAAAAAGAGGGTGGAAATAAGCACAACTCCGACGTATCCCCAGCAGTAGAACGAATGGAGCATGCTCATCGCTTTTTCTTTGTTATCGGTCGGGCAAGCCTCCATGACGGGGCTTACGATAACTTCAAGAAGACCGCCGCCGATAGCATAGAGCGTTACTGCCGCAACAAGTCCGACAAAGGGGTCAGGCAGAATATCAGGCAGAATGGCGAGCGAAATAAGTCCGACAACTGAGAAAGCGTGGGCGATTATCGCCGAGGCGCGGTAACCGATACGGTCGATAAAAAATGCCGAGAGCAGGTCAACGGACAGCTGGACGGCGAAATTTATTGTTATAAGGAGCGTTATTTTCGAGTAGGAAATTCCGTAGCTATCCTGAAATGTCAGAAAGAGCAGCGGCACAAAATTGTTCACGATTGCCTGGACGATATATCCTACAAAGCAGGCGAAAATTGTTTGTCTGTAATTTGATTTCATAGCGTCACCTCAGTACAGGCAGCTTCGGGCTGCCGAAATGTTATCGTTTACATTATATGCGCTTTATGCATTTTGTGCTAGCACAAAAAGGACATCATTGGCAAAAGTGCTGCTGCGACGACGCGGCAATTATTTTGTGTGAGCGATTGCAAGGTGCATTTTTGCTGAAAATGAGCTAATGAAGCAGCTGCGGCGGTTATCAATGATATTCTAACCCCGAAAATAAAAATCAGCTGAATTGCACTCGCTTGCAATTGCCGCTAAATCTTAGCAATTCTTAGCATTTCAAAAAGCGGCAATGCGCTGAAACACATTACCGCTGTTCTAAATATTCCCCCGTCTGCCAGCAAATTGCCAACAAAATGGACTTTTCCACTATTCAATACATAAATTAAAAACCCCTTAAACGGCTTGTTTAAGGGGTTTAACGTTGGTTGCGGAGGCAAGACTCGAACTTACGACCTTCGGGTTATGAGCCCGACGAGCTACCACCTGCTCCACTCCGCGACATAAGCACCTTCATTCAAGGTGCTTAATTATTATAGCACGTTATGTGCCGTTTGTCAATACCTTTTTTGAAAATTTTTAACTTTTTCTTAAATTTACACGTAATACTGCGCCTGCGCGTGGAACATTTCCGCATAAATCCCGTCTTTTTTCTTTACAAGCTCGTCGTGCGTGCCGTATTCCGCTATCGTTCCGCCTGAAAATACCGCAATCTTATCGCAGAATTTGCAGCTCGAAAGTCTGTGCGAAATATACACTGCCGTTTTTCCACCAACGATGTCGTTGAACTGCCTGTAAATCTCATACTCCGCTATCGGGTCAAGCGCGGCTGTCGGCTCGTCAAGAATCACCACCGGCGCGTCCTTGTAAAGTGCTCTCGCCAGCGCCAGTTTTTGCTGTTCGCCGCCGGAAAGCTCAACGCCGTCCTTATCGAATGCGCGGAACATCGTCGTATCAGCGCCCTTAGGCAGACTGTCAACTTTATTTTTCAGTCCGACCTGCTCCAGCAGAGCTTCAACGCGCCCGCTCTCGTCCTCTTTTCCAAGCAGGATATTGTCCTTAACGGTAAACGCAAGCAGTCGGAAATCCTGAAATACAACCGAAAACAGCTTCATATATTCGTCGTAATTGTAGTCTTTTATGTTCACTCCGTCAAACAGGATCTCGCCCTCGTCAACGTCGTATAAACGGCAGAGAAGCTTTATAAATGTGGTTTTTCCCGCGCCGTTAAGCCCGACAACCGACAGCTTATCGCCCGTTTTCAGCTTTATCGAAACGTGCTTCAGAATCTGAACCGAGGTATTCGGGTAGGTAAAGCTCACGTCCTTAAACTCAATCGTATGTTCGCCCGACATTCGCTCAATTTTCCTGTCGCCTTTTTCTAGGTACGCGGGGTAGTTCATAAACTTGACCAGCTCGTGACCGTAATTGGTAAACTTCACGATGTTCTGGAAGCCGAAAATCGCGTTGTTCACGGCGGTGTAGAGCGTTCCCGACGCGCTTATAAGCTGCGAAAACGTACCGATAGATATTTTTCCGAGAATTGCCAGCGCGCCAAGGTACAGATACGCGCCGAAGTCGCGCAGAGCGTTTGCCGCCAGACTCAATATATCGAGGGGATAGGTTTTCCACGTTTTTTCCTCGAACATTTTTACAAGCCTGTTGATCTGCTGCGTGGCTTTTTCAAGCATCATTCCGGAAGCGTTATAAAGCCGTATGTCCTTGCCGAAACGGAAGTCCTCCAGCCTGAAAATAACATAACCGAAAATTCGGTTCAGCCCCGCGAGCTTCCCGAACCATTCGACCTCCACCGCGTTTTTCTTTTTGTTCAGCAGCGCGCTCAGCGTGAGCATAGACGCGGTAATCAGCAGCAGCCACGGCGCGTTCAGCGCAAGCAGCGTTATAACGCCGAGAGCCTGAATAATTGAGGAAATCAGCCCGAAAAATGTTTTTGCAATAGGGTAGGTATGTCCCGCCCATCTCAGACCGTCGTTCGCCTTTCGTATCTGGTCGAGCGCGTCCTTATTTTCGGTGAGCGCGAAGTCGATTTCCATACAGTGCCTTGCGACTTCCTCGTTGTGCCTGTTGTAGAACACGTCCTCGTACTTTTCAAGGTGGCAGCTCAGCGCCGAGTTCGCAAGCCTTAATCCGATGTCCAGAACGATCATTACTGCAACGTTGGTGAAAATGAACGTTAAATCCCGTTCGGGAGCGAGCAGCGCGTCAATAATTACGGGGAGGAAAATAATTTCGGCAAACGGTATTGCCGCGCCGATGAGCAGGTTTAATATTCCGATAATGAAGAACGGCTTGTCGGTTTTCCACGCTCTTGGGAAAAAGTATTTAAGAGTCGGGATAACGAAGGTCTGCTTTTTTTCAGCTTTTGTGGTTTCTTTACGCATTTACAGCCGCCTCCTCTCCGTTTTCAACGTAGTACTGCGCCTGTACGCGGAACATTTCGGCATATGCGCCGTTTTTCGCCAGCAGCTCCTCGTGAGTGCCGTATTCAACCATTTCGCCCTCTTTGAACATTGCGATAGAGTCGCAGAAGCGGGTAGAGGAAAGACGGTGGGAGATGTACACGGCTGTTTTGTCGCCTATCATTTCGTCAAAACTCTGATACAGCTTATACTCGGCGATCGCGTCAAGCGCCGCCGTAGGTTCGTCAAGAACGACAACGGGCGCGTTTTTGTAAAGCGCGCGTGCAAGCGCCAGCTTTTGCTTTTCGCCGCCCGAAAGGTCGATTCCGTCGTCGTACAGCACCTTAAGCAGCTCTGTTCTTGAGCCGTTCGGGAGGTTGTCGATTTTTTCGCCCAGTCCCGCCGCACGGAGCATTTTTTCGGCGCGTTCGTGGTCGGTTTTATCAGGCTCTTCCATTGAAACGTTTTCGTCCATCGGGAAAGCCATAATTTCGGTTTCCTGAAACGCGGGTGCGAACAGCTCGTAGTATTTAACACGGTCAAATTCCCGAATGTCGATTCCGTTAAGGGTGATTGCCCCTTCGGTAACATCGTAAAGCCTTAGCAGCAGCTTGATAAACGTGGTTTTTCCCGCGCCGTTAAGTCCGACAACCGCTAGCTTTTGTCCTGCCTCAAGGGTAAGGCTGAGTTTTTTCAGCGCGTAATTTTCCTGTGAACGGTAACGGAAAGAAACGTTTCTGAACTCGAAAACATAGCGGTCTGTTTCGGGAATTGGCGTGGGATTCGGGTTTGTTTCGGATACTACCGCGTCCATAAAATCGCGGAAATCGTTGGTTTCAGTGCTTTGCTCTCGTATTCCCGAAATACTTTTCAAAAAGTCCGTCATGGAATTTATGAACTGGAACGCGCTTGACGAATAAAACGTGAAATCTGCAATAGTGATATTTCCGTTAAGAAAATCGGTGATGATCCAGCCATAAATTACCACTGAGGCGATGAAAAAAATGCCGTGGCTGAAAAATGAATTTTTGATCCAGTAGTTGCGTGAAGCCTTCCAGTGCGCCAGTTCGATTTCGTTTACCTCGTGGTGCTTTTTGGCGAGGAAACTTTTCATGCTGTAAAGGCGAATGTCCTTTGCGTAGGTGAAATCGCCCGCCGTGTTTGTAACGTAGTCCAGTTTGCGCCAATGCCCTGCCATCGCGTCCCACATTATTATTTTATCCAGCTTTCGGATATGGTCGAAATAGAGGAACTGAATGAGCGAAAGTACGATTAAAATAAGAACGAGCCATACGTTCAGGGTTGAAATGATCGCAAGAGCGGCAAGAAACGAAACTATCTCGACGATACCCTCTGACATACGCGACATAAGCCCCTGAACGCCGTTATAGTCGCCGTCGGTAGCGCGCTTTGCGAGGTGGTGACGGTCGAGCATTTCGGGCTCTTCAAGCTTTTCGTAGTCCATCGACAGCACCTTTTTAATGCGTTCGCGGCATAGCATGAGCCTTGTTTTTGTGAAGTCAAGGTACAGCTTGTTGTTGAGCCAGGCGTTGAGCCACATAATCGCGAAGGTTATAACCGTAACGACTGAAACGAGGATAAGCAGGGGCGTTATGTCGTTGCCGCCGCTTGCGGACTGTTTTTCAATCATTTCGATTACGAGTTTTCCAATAAAGCTCCAGATGTAGCCCATTGACGCGCCCGTAAATCCGATCGTGATGAGCCGCGCCACGCTTCCGCGGCTGTACCTGTTCATTTTCCCAAGAAGATAGCGGCAATTTCCGAAAACACCGTACTCATGCGCTGTGTAGGTGCTTTTCTTCTCGTTCGGGTCGAAGCTTTCGAGTAAGGTTTTCTTTTGCTTCTTTTTGTTTTTTTTCAACTTCTTCTCCTTTTTGCTGCCCGCAACGTTCAGGCAGAAATGCCTATCTATCTGAGAGGTGATACAATTATACAACATTTCTTTTAAAAAGTCAATAGAAGCGAAAAATCCCCGCAGTAAAGCACTGCGGGGAGCGGGTATACGGTTATTTATCAGTCTATCGAAATAACCGTATAATCCTTTTCTTCAACTGCGGTTTTCAGCACGTCGTCCGCGACCTCTGCTGAGAGGGTCACGATTGCTGTGCCGTTCTCGTGGCTTACCTCTGCGGAAGCAACGCCGCTGATTTCTTCGAGGCATTTCTTCACCGCTGCCTCGCAGTGTCCGCACATCATACCTTCGATCTTCATTGTCTTTTTCATTGATTTGTCCTCCTGAATTTGTATTGAAATTTTTGTTTCCGCTGTTGATTTTTTTGCGTCCGGCTTCGGATAAAGCTTCAGCAGGTTAAGCCTTAGCGCATTTGTTACAACGCAGAAGCTTGAAAGGCTCATCGCCGCCGCGCCGAACATCGGGTTTAGTTCCCAGCCGAAAATCGGGATAAAAACGCCTGCCGCGAGCGGGATACCTGCCGTGTTGTAGATAAACGCCCAGAAAAGATTCTCACGGATATTGCGGAGCGTTCCGCGGCTAAGGCGGATAGCGGCGGGAACATCGCTCAGGCGGCTTTTCATCAGCACGACGTCCGCCGCGTCGATAGCTATATCTGTACCTGCGCCGACAGCTATTCCTATATCCGCTCTTGTGAGCGCGGGTGCGTCGTTTATTCCGTCGCCGACCATTGCGACTTTACCTTGCTTCTGTAATTCGCGGACCGTCTGTTCTTTTCCGTCGGGAAGCACTTCTGCGATAACCTCGTCCACGCCCGCCTGCGCGCCGATAGCAGCCGCCGTGCGCCGATTGTCGCCCGTTATCATAACGACCCGCAGTCCCATTTTTTTCATTTCCGAAATCGCAGCGGGGCTGTCCTCGCGAACCTTATCAGCCACCGCGATAATGCCGTACAGCGCATCGCCGCAGGCGAAAAGCAGCGGGGTTTTGCCCTGCTCGGAGAGTTTTTCAACAAGCCGCTTCGCTTCGTCGGGAACATGAACAAAACCGGAAATAAAATTCGGATTTCCGCCCGCAAGCCGTTTACCCGCAAGCTCGGCGGTAAGACCGCTTCCCGCCTTTATTTCAAAGCTGCTCACCTCGGCAGGTCTTATGCCAAGCTCCTGCGCTTTTACGGTAACTGCGAGAGCAAGCGGGTGTTCGCTTTTCGCTTCAAGTGCGTATGCTGCCGCAAGAAGCTCGTTTTCTGAAACACCGCCGAGCGGGATAATATCCGTTACGGTCGGAGTTCCGCAGGTTATCGTGCCGGTCTTATCCAGCGCGACAATTTTAACGCGCCCTGTTTCTTCAAGCGAAGCCGCCGTTTTGAACAGTATGCCGTTTTTCGCGCCAACGCCGCTTCCCGCCATAATTGCAACAGGGGTAGCAAGTCCCAGAGCGCAGGGGCAGCTTATGACCAGCACCGAGATTCCGCGTGCAAGCGCATAGCCGAAGCTTTGACCGCTTATCAGCCACACAACGGCGGTTACGAACGCGATCCCCATAACGACAGGAACGAAAATCCCCGAAATCTTATCGGCAGTTTTTGCGATCGGCGCCTTTGTTGCGGCGGCGTCGCTGACCATTTTGATTATGCGTGAAAGTGCGGTGTCCTCGCCGACGTCCGTAGCCTCGCACTTCAGAAATCCCGTTTGGTTTACCGTTGCGGCGGAAACTCTGTCGCCGGCTGCTTTTTCGGCAGGGATACTTTCGCCCGTGAGCGCGGACTCGTTTACCGCGCTGCTGCCTTCCAGAATTATCCCGTCAACAGGTATTCTCTCTCCGGGGCGCACTGCGAAAATGTCGCCTTTTCTGACGTCTACTGCGGGAATTGTGATTTCCTCGCCGTTTTTTATAACAACTGCCGTTTCCGGCGCAAGCTCCATCAATCCGCGCAGAGCGTCGGTTGTTTTTCCTTTTGAGCGCGCTTCGAGAGTTTTTCCGACTGTTATAAGCGTTAAGATCATACCCGCCGATTCAAAATAAAGCTCGTGCATATAATGGGCGGCGTGATTGGGAGCGGCAGTCATTGCGAAAAGCGCATACGTGCTGTAAACAAACGCCGCGCCCGCGCCAAGTGAAACAAGAGTGTCCATATTGGGTGCGCCGTGGATAAGTCCCTTAAAGCCGCTTATAAAGAATTTCTGATTTATTACCATTATAATAGCGGTAAGGATAAGCTGTAAAAGAGCTTGTCCGATATAGTTGCCGCTAAGAGCAGCAGGCAGGTACCAGCCCCACATCGTATGTCCCATAGAAATGTACATAAGTGCGGCGAGGAATATAAGCGAAGCGATAAGCCTTTTTTTCAGCAGCGGCGTCGCGTTGTCGGCAAGCGCCTTTTCAGCTTTATCCTGTTTCGCACCCTTTTCGGAAGCGCCGTAGCCTGCCGCGGTTACAGCTGCGACAATCGTCGCGGAATCAGCTGTCCCCTCAACGCCCATTGAGTTTGTGAGCAGGTTTACTGAGCAGGCGGTTACCCCCTCGACTGCTGAAACCGCTTTTTCGACCCTGGCGGAACAAGCCGCGCAGCTCATTCCTGTTACGTTAAATTGTTTCATTTATTCTACACCTCATTGAAAAGTCTGTATTATCATTTTTCGTTTTTTTATGTCAGATATTCGCGGCGTATGAAGATTACGCTGTTAGCCGACGGTAACTCCTTTTTTATTATATCATAACGGTTCGTATTTGTCAAATGCTATGTACATACGTCAGGTTTTATGAAAAAAAGCAAGCGCGGAAAACGCGCCTGCTTAAGATGTTATTGTGCAATTATTTATTACTTGATTATCGAGATTTTTCCGATAACGGGAAGCTCCTTTGCAGCGCCGTTGGCTGCGTTTACGATTCCGATGATCATAAGTACGAGGAAGAAAATGCTTCCGAGACCCATAAGCAGTGAAATGATCCAGCCGATAAACGGGATCACGCCGAGTACTCCGGAAACTACACCCCAGATCGTGCTTACGATAGCGAGAACAAGCCCCTGGTTAGCATGGAAACGCGCGAAACGTGACTGCGGTGCGGCGATAAGAGGGATAATAACAAGCCAGCTAAGATAAGCGAGGATAGCCATAGCCTTATTGTTATTTATATCCTGCTGATCGAAATAAGCTGTTGAATCGGTAGTATTGTTAAAGTTGTTAAAACCGCCGAGTATACCTGCATCCACTCCGCAAGAGGGACAGTTTCTTGCGTCGTCGGGAATCTGACGTCCGCAGTTCCTACAAAATGCCATAAAAAGACCTCCTTTTTACAATTATAAAATTATTATAACACAACGCGCGTTTTTTGTCTACCTGAAAATCTGAGATTTTTTATAACGGGTTATTTTTTTGTGCAAGTTGACGGGAAGCGGGGTTTCTGCGAAAAGGGGCGGCGATTTTTGATACGCTGATTTTATGAGCGAAAACTTGATTTAAAGCTGTTATGGCATCTTGACATATCACAAAAAATATGTAATAATATACGTTAAGGCATTTGCCTTTAATTTTTTATTTTGAAAGGACATTTTATCAAAATGCAAGACCACATAGGTACGATTATTTTTATTGTAATTCTTGTATCTCTCTCGGCATTCTTCTCCGCGACCGAAACCAGCTTTACCAGCGCAAATAAGATCCGCCTTAAAAGTAAGGCAGATAACGGCTCGAAGGCAGCGGAGCGTGCGCTAAAAATAATCAACCGTTTCGACAAAACGCTTACAACGATTCTTGTTGGAAATAATGTCGTAAATATTCTTACGTCATCTCTCGCAACAGTTATGTGCATCGACCTCTTTAAGGAAAACGGCTCGCTTATCTCGACTATTGCGACAACCTTTATAGTTCTCATCTTCGGCGAAATTCTCCCGAAAACAATTGCAAAATCACACGCGGAAAGCTTTATCTGTGCGGTAAGCCTTCCCATAAGCATACTTATCACGGTCATGACGCCTGTTTCGGCATTCTTTCTCCTGCTTCAGAAGGGCGCGGGTAAGCTTTTCAGCGGTAAGGACAAGGAAGTAAGTATGACCGAACAGGAGCTTATGCACATAATTGACGAAATCGAGGACGAGGGCGTTCTTGAGGAACAGGAAAGCGACCTCGTAAGAAGTGCGCTTGTATTTGACGAAACGCTTGTTTCGGAGATCATAACGCCCCGCGTAAATATAACAGCTGTTGAAATTAACGCGGACGCGGAAAAGGTCAAAGACCTCTTTCTCACGGAGTCATACTCGCGGCTTCCCGTATATGAAAAGACGATTGACCATATAGTCGGCGTAATTACCCAGAAGGACTTTTTCGAGAGAATGGTGCGCGGCGGGACGTTTAATATCCGCGATATTTTACAGGAAACGCTGCATATCCCCGACCTTATGAAGCTTTCCGATGTTTTACGGCAGATGCAGAAGCGCAAGATTCACCTTGCGGTAGTTGTTGACCAGTACGGCGGAACGGAAGGGATAGTTACGCTTGAGGACATTCTCGAAGAACTTGTAGGAGAAATCTGGGATGAGGACGACGAGATTACTGCGCCTGTCAAGTTTATATCCGAAACTGTTTTTGAAACAACGGGCGAGGTGTCCCAGAACGACTTCAACCGCTTTTTTGAAGCGCGCGGAAACGACTTTAACCTTGACACCGAGAGCAATACTGTCGGCGGATGGATTTTCGAGCTTTTCGGGCGGATTCCCGAAGCGGGCGAAACGATCGAAACGGAGCAGTTCCGTATAACTGTTGAAAGTCTTGATAATTATAGAATAGGAACGCTCAGATTTGAGATTTTAGAGTCGAAAAAGAGTGAGTAATGATTTTTTATCTGTGTATTTCCGTGGTTGCGGTCTGCGGCTTTACAGCCGATATGATCTTACGGTATATGGAAAAAATCCGCTCGTTCGGAATGGAAACGCGGCTGCATTATATTAAAGGTAAGATTATTCCGATCGAGGATTTTATTCCGCATAATATAACGCTTCTTACCGTTTTCTTTTCCGCGTTCGGAATTGCCGGCATATTACTTAAGCTTCTTTCTATAAACGGCTTTGTTGTTTTCCCAATCGCGGTTATGTGCGGAATGTTCGCAAACTTTTTTACGGTAAGGCTTCTTCGCCGCATAAGAAGCCGACCTATTCCAAAAAACGAGGATCTAAGCGAATGTGAAGCGTTCTGCATGGAGGATATTCCCTCGGATGGCTACGGGAAGGTCTGTGTGAAATGGGACGGGCGGAGTTACGTTTTTCCGGCAGTTCCTGCGAATGAAAAAGCGTTATGTGCCGGAGATAGGGCTATTATTCTTTATCGGACGGAAGATGTTTGTTTCGTTGAGAAGCCTGAACGGCTTATAGACGCGCTGAATGAGCAGTAGCGCGGTTTGTTGAAAGGAAATGAGATCATGTCGGGTGTTGAAACACTAAGAGTTGCCGTTTTACAGATTGACGCGGGGAAAAATGCGGAGGAAAACCGCGTGATCGGCGAAAATGCCTGCCGCGAGGCGAAAAGAATGGGCGCGGAGCTGGCTGTATTTCCCGAAATGTTTTCTTGTGGTTACAATATACCTGAAAATCCTGACGAGCTAAAGGAATTGGCAGTTCCTGCGGACGGGGAGTTTGTTTCCTTTTTTGGACATCTGGCTTCGGAGCTTGATATGGCGATAGCAGTTTCTTTTCTCGAAAGCTATGAGCCGCTGCCGAGAAATTCGGTACGGCTTTACGACCGATTCGGCAGGAGCCTGTTCACATACGCTAAGGTTCACACCTGCGATTTCGGCGATGAAAAGCGGCTCACGCACGGCGACGGTTTTTTCACCGCGCCGCTTGAAACAAATTCGGGAACGGTAAACGTCGGCGCAATGATATGCTTTGACAGGGAATTTCCCGAAAGCGCACGTATACTGATGTTACAGGGCGCGGAGCTTATAATTGTTCCGAACGCGTGTCCTATGGAAATAAACCGGATTTCCCAGCTTCGCGGGCGTGCCTATGAAAATATGCTCGGAATTGTTACGGTAAATTATCCGGAGGGAAAGCCCGACTGTAACGGGCATTCCACTGCGTTCGACGGGATAGCGTATGTTCCGGATATGTGCGGTTCGCGCGATACGATGCTGCTTGACGCGGGCGTGCAGGCGGGGGTTTACACGGTTGATATCCCGATAGCGAAAATACGTGAGTACAGAAGTCGCGAGGTTCACGGCAATGCTTACCGCCGTCCCGAATTTTATGGTGCGCTGATCGAAAACGAGAAAAAGCCGCCGTTTGTTCGGGAGGATTTCAGAAATTAGCCGAGCGCGGATTTTCGCGTTATTTCAATTGCAATTCACACTTGACAACCCTTTCGGAATATGATAAAATGTGAATATGTTATAAAAGGCGCTGAGGCATTCAGAGTACCCGCAGTACCGCCTTACAGAGAGCCGCAGTCGGTGAAAAGCGGCAGGTACGGGCAGCGGTGAAGTGCGCTTGCCGAGCCGACGGGAGGAATAAAGTATTCCCGTCCGTTTCCCGCGTTAAGGGTTACGAGCCTGTATTTTACAGGGAATCGAAGTGGAACAGTGTATTTTTACGCCTTCGCAGTTTTCTGCGGAGGTTTTTGTTTTTTGGAGGGCAAAATGTTCAAAAAAATAAAAGAGGACATAAAGTCCATTCGCGAGCGCGACCCCGCTGTAAAAAGCGATCTAGAGGTATTTTTTCTCTATCCGAGCTTTAAGGCGATACGTGCATACCGCCGCGCGCATAAGTTGTACCTGAAAAAGCACTACTTTCTGGCACGCTGGATTTCTCAGCGCGCGCTTCACAAAACGGGCATTGAGATCCACCCCGGCGCGACTATCGGGAAGGGCTTATTTATCGACCACGGAAGCGGCGTTGTTATCGGTGAAACCACGATAATCGGCGACAACTGTACGATTTATCAGAACGTCACTTTAGGCGGAACGGGTAAGGACGTCGGAAAGCGCCACCCCACTCTCGGAAACAACGTGCTTGTCGGAGCGGGCGCGAGGGTTCTCGGTCCGTTCAAGGTCGGCGATAACGCGAAAATCGCGGCGAATGCGGTAGTTTTAAGCGAGGTGCCGCCGAACTGTACCGCGGTCGGCGTTCCCGCGAGGGTTGTAAAGCGCGACGGCGTAAGAGTGAACGTTGCGCGGGAGCTTGACCAGATCCACATTCCCGACCCTGTATCGCAGCAGTTCTGTCAGCTTCAGGGTGAAATCGAGCGGCTTCAGAAACAGCTTGACGTTATTAAAAATGACATAAAAAAGGAAGGTAATTAAAATGCAGCTTTATAATACGGCTTCAAGAAAAAAGGAAGAATTTATCCCGCGCTTTGAGGGTAAGGTAAGTATGTACACCTGTGGTCCGACCGTATATCATTACGCGCATATCGGTAATCTGCGCAGCTATATTATGGAGGACGTCCTCGAAAAATACCTGCGCTTTATCGGCTACGATGTAAAACGCGTTATGAACATTACAGATGTCGGACATCTTACCAGCGACGGCGATACGGGCGATGATAAAATGCTCAAGGGCGCAAAACGCGAGCATAAAACGGTTATGGAAATTGCAAAATTCTATACCGACGCTTTTTTCGAGGACTGCAAAAAGCTCAATATCAAGCGTCCCGACGTTGTTGAGCCTGCAACGCAGTGTATTGACGAATTTATCCGCATTATTTCATCTCTGATTGAAAAGGGGTATGCTTATGAGGCGGGCGGAAATATTTATTTTGACACCTCCAGACTTGAAAAATACTATGTTTTCAATGATTTCAAGGAGGAAGATTTAGCAGTCGGCGTGCGCGAGGGCGTCGAGGAGGATTCCAACAAGCGCAACAAGGCGGACTTTGTACTGTGGTTTACAAAATCCAAGTTCGACGACCAGGAGCTTAAATGGGACAGTCCGTGGGGAGTTGGCTATCCCGGCTGGCACATTGAATGCTCGTGCATCAGTATGAAGCATCTCGGCGAGTATCTTGACATTCACTGCGGCGGTATCGACAACGCATTCCCGCATCACACCAACGAAATCGCGCAGAGCGAGGCTTATCTCGGACACGAATGGTGCAATTTCTGGTTCCATATTCTTCATCTCAACACGAATGACGGAAAAATGAGCAAGTCGAAGGGCGAGTTCCTGACCGTTTCGCTGCTTGAGGAAAAGGGATACGACCCCGTTGTTTACCGCTTCTTCTGCTTACAGTCGCATTATCGCAAGTCGCTCGTTTTCACATACGAAAACCTTGACAACGCGGCGGGTGCGTACAACAAGCTTATCACAAAAGTCGCGGCTTTGCTTAAGGCTGAGCAGGGTGAAATTGAACAGGAAAAATACGACGGGCTTATGAACGGTTTTCGTGCCGCACTCGATAACGACCTTAACACATCTCTTGCAATAACGGCGGTGTATGATGTTTTAAAGGCGGACGCGACTGCTGCGACAAAGCTTGCGCTTCTGCGTGAATTTGACAAGGTGCTTTCCCTGAACCTTATCGAAGCTGCACAGAAAACGGGAAACGAGCCAAAGGACGATATTCCCGACGAGGTTAAGGCACTTGCCACGCAGCGTACTGAGGCGAGAAAAGCAAAGAATTTTGCGCTTGCAGACGAGCTTCGCGACAAAATTTCCGCCCTCGGATATATAATTGAGGAAACAAGGCAGGGAACTAATATCCGAAAGGCTTGACGAAACGCCGAAAACGTATTATAATAGGTATAATACAAGGCATTATTGCGAAAGGAAAACCTATGAAGCTTAAAAAAATTGCGGCGGCAATCGCGGCGGCAGGCGTTTTATCGCTTTCGGGCTGTTCGCTTCTCGGAACAGGCTCCACAGCGAGCAGCGGGCTTACAAGCTATGATTTCAGTCAGATGGAGTTTGTTCAGTTCAACGAGCCTTACGAGGGACAGCCGCTTGCAGTAATTGAAACGACAAAGGGAACGATCGAAGCGGTGCTTTATCCCGAATACGCGCCGAATACGGTCGATAATTTCGTCAACCGTGTAAACGACGGCTTTTATAACGATAAGGACATTTACGGGATAGTTGAACAGGCACTCTTTCTTACGGGCGCTTGCAACGAGGAGGGAACTCAGGGCTACACCAATGACGGCGAGCTTATCCCGAACGAGTATTCCGTCAACCTCTGGACATTCAAGGGCGCACTTTGTTCTTTTAATGGGAATAAGGGTTACGGCGACAGCAGATTCTTTATTGTAAACGACAAGAAGATAACGGAAGAGGAGGACGCGGAGCTTCGTTCGTTTGTTGACAGCGAAGGAAACCGCAGAATGCCTGACGAGGTTATCGACAAGTACATCGAAAAGGGCGGCGTTATCCATATCGCCGCGAGTTATACTGTTTTCGGGCAGGCAATCTCGGGATTCGACGTTATCGAAGCAATTTCGGCGGTAAGCGTTGACGAAACGACGGCGCGCCCGACAGAAGAACTGAAAATCAAGAGCATTACGCTTACAGAATACCATGTGGACGAAAGGGGGCTTTCCGAATGAAAGGGTTGTTTAAAAAGACAGCAGTGCTTGCGGCGGGGGTGATGCTTCTTGCGTCGCTTTCGGGCTGTGGCGAGGAGAGTAAGCAGGTCGGCAATGTCGGAGATATAAAGCTTGAGGAAGGCGACGTTTACGCTGTAATAAGCATAATGGATTACGGTGATATTACGGCGAAGCTTTTCCCGGAAGCTGCTCCGGAATCGGCGGCGCGCTTTATTGCATATTCCGAGCAGGGCTACTACGATATGAAAAATATTCACCGTGTAATTGACAATTTTGCGATACAGGGCGGTTCGCTTAACGGCGACGGAACAGACGGAGAAATTCCCGACGCGGACTATGTTCCGATAGAAGTAAACGAGAACGTGCGGCATTTTTACGGCGCACTTTGCTTTGCGGCAAATTCAAAGGGAAGTTTCGGACAGTTTTATATTGTCGATAATAAAACCCCGCAGGATATTACAGGGGCGATCGAAAGCCTTTCCGCGCAGCTTGCGGACGAGTCGATAGTTTCGCGGCTTCTCCCTGAGGACAAGCAGATGTATGAGGAGTACCTGAATAATCTCAAGAATATGCCAGAAGCGGTACTTGAAAAATATGAAACGCGCGGCGGGCTTTATGAGCTTGACGGGAAGGAAACCGTTTTTGGACAGGTTATTGACGGATTTGATGTTTTAGAGGCAATTTCCGAGTGTGAGGTTGTAACTGGAAATGCGATCGACGATGAAACAGGCAAAGCTTCTAAGCCTCTCGATGAAATTGTTATCGAAAAAATTGAGATAATAAGAATCGAACCCGAAGTTACCGAAGAAACAACCACGAAAAAGGGTCAGAAAACCACCACAACAACGCAGATCATCGCAGAAACGGTTGAAACGACAACCGCCGAAACAACCACGCCTGAAACAGAGCATTCGCTCGATACTTTAGTAAGTATCGAAACGATGGCTGCTGAATAATTTCCGTTAAGGCGATAACGCGCAAAGATTATGCGCGGTCGCTTTTCGTCAGATTGTATAAATGAGCAGGACGCAAGTGTGCAATATGACGGAAAATATGCAGGAAAGGTGTGCATCGTTTTTGTGCGCTGCTGCTTTAAATCTGCATAAATACAGCCATTTCTGTGCCGTTATCGTAATGTCGTACAGCTTTTCGATAAATCTGTTTCAGAGATTACGAGTCGTTTCCGGGTTCTGGAACGGCGCTTCCGATCTCTTTTTCGACAATCTGACGGCGCAGAAATTCCTGCTTTTTTTCGGAAAGTTTTCGTAAAAAAATTATTCGGGCGGTATACTTTCCGCTGAAATGACAAAAATATATGGTGAAAACGTAGATTTTCGTAAAAAGGTCTTTTCAAACGGGAAAAAATGTGATATAATATGAAGGTACTGCGCTATTGAAGTTCGGGTAAAGGTCGGTGGTTCACCTGCTTTTATCGGGATTTCTTACGGGCAGCTGTGCGCTCCTCTGTGACACCTGCCGCGCCGCTGTGGGGAACAGGCGGCAAAAATAACAGCTAAGAGGTATTATTTTGGAAAAATTTATTATAAATGGCGGTAAGCGACTTACCGGAGAGGTCGAAATAAGCGGCGCGAAGAACGCGGCGGTTGCGATCATTCCTGCGGCTTTGCTTGCCGAAGAACCTTGTACACTTGAAAATGTTCCGAACATAAACGACGTTTCGATAGATCTGCGTATTTTGCGTGAGCTTGGCGCGGAGGTAACTGTTATAAATAATTCTACTATCCGTATCGACCCGAAAAACGTGCGCGACGTTCCTGTTCCGTATGAGCTTGCGCGTTCTATGCGCGGTTCTTACTATTTTTTAGGGACAATGCTTAGTAAATTCCGTCATGCCCACGTTCCTATGCCGGGCGGCTGCGATCTCGGTGACCGACCGATGGATCAGCATTTAAAATGCTTCCGTGCGCTCGGAGCGAAGTGTGTTATTGAACATGGAAGCGTTGATATGCAGGCGGATTTCCTTTTCGGCACGCAGATTTATTTCGATAAGGTTTCGGTTGGCGCGACTATAAACGCAATTCTCGCTGCGGTAAAGGCTGAGGGGCTTACTATCCTCGAAAATGCCGCGAAAGAGCCGCATATCGTTGACCTTGCGAACTTCCTGAACTCAATGGGCGCGGATATTATGGGCGCGGGAACTGATGTTATAAAAATCAAGGGCGTTCCCCACCTGCATGGTACGACGTATTCGATTATCCCCGATCAGATCGAGGCGGGAACGTTTATGATTGCCGTTGCCGCGACAAAGGGCGACGCTATTATAAAGAATGTCATTCCGAAGCATCTCGAACCGATCACATCAAAGCTCCGCAAAATCGGAGTTATCGTTATGGAGTATGACGACAGCGTTCGCGTTATCGGACAGGACTCCTACGAGAGAATTTCCGTTAAGACAATGCCGCACCCCGGTTTCCCGACGGATATGCAGCCGCAGCTTGCCGCGCTGCTTACTTTAGCCAAGGGGACAAGCATTATAAACGAGAGCATTTTCGACAATCGTTTCAGATATGCGGACGAACTGAGAAGAATGGGCGCGGATATATCGGTTGACGGAAAGGTTGCGGTTATCGAGGGCGTTGACCACCTCACTGGTGCGCCGGTAAAGGCGGCTGACCTTCGCGCGGGCGCAGCGCTTATAATTGCGGGTCTGAGCACTCAGGGCACGACTGAAATAGAGGATATTTTCCATATCGAACGAGGCTACGAGAATATGGATCTTAAGCTGCGTAAGATGGGCGCTGATATTACAAAGCGTTCGTTTCCCGACACTATACGGGAAGCACTCTGACAAAACACATAACGGGCTGTTGCGGTGCGCTGCAACAGCCCCTTTTTGAGGTAAAAATATGCGTATCGTTTCTTTGTGCAGTTCAAGCAAGGCTAACTGCACCTATATCGAACAGGGCGGCGAGGGTGTTCTCGTTGATGTCGGGTGCAGTTTCAAGGCTCTACGGGAGGGCTTGTCGAAAATAAACCGTGACCTGAACAGCGTCAAGGCTGTTGTAATTACCCACGAACATACTGACCACATTCAGGGGCTTTTACAGCTGACAAAAAACACGAATATTCCTGTTTACGCCTCTGAGGGGACGATGGAAAGGCTTATTTCGGGCGAAAAGGTCGCTCTCCCGGTGAACCTGCATCTTACGGAGGAGCTTTCAGATATTCCGGTTTCCTTTTCGGTGTGCGCGTTCCATACCCCGCATGACAGCGCGGAGAGCGTTGGATATACGTTTATGGCAGGCGAAACGAAGGCGGCGGTCTGTACTGATTTAGGACATATTACTCACGAGGTGCGCCAAAACCTGCTTGGCTGTCGTTTTGTACTTCTTGAATCCAACTACGACCCGCAGATGCTCATACGAAATCTGAAATATCCGGCTGTTTTAAAGGAAAGGATCCGTTCAAACCGCGGGCATCTTTCAAACGGCGACTGTGGTACATTTGCGCGGGAGCTTATCAGCTCGGGGACGACTTCGCTTTTGCTTGGGCATCTTAGCCAGCAGAATAACACGCCCGAAATTGCGTATCAAAAAATGATAAGCTCGCTTGCTGAAATCGGCGCACAGGTCAACCGCGATTTTCTTCTTGAAGTTGCCGCCGTTCAGGGCAGCGGTAAGGTGATTGCGGTATGAGCTTTGAGTTTTCGGACGATAACAAGCGTTATCACACGCTAAGCTATCATAATCGTCATACATACGGCGAAAAAGTGTTCAAGGCGGTGCTTGACTGCGGGTTTACCTGCCCGAATATTGACGGGAGCAGGGGAGTGGGCGGCTGCGCGTACTGCGACGGCGGGAGCGGCTATTTTACCTCGGCGGGGAGCGTTACGCGGCAGCTTGAACAGGAAAAAGAGCGGATTTACAGAAAAAATCCTAACGCGGGAATTATTGCATATTTTCAGGCTCACACCAACACCTACGCCCCCGCTGAGCAGCTTCGTGAGCTTTACTCGCAGGCAGTAAGCTTCGGCGTCTGCGGAATTTCGGTTGCGACGCGTGCGGATTGCATTGACGAGAAAAAATGCCGTCTTCTTTCGGAACAGCCTGTACCGGTAACTGTCGAACTTGGCTTACAGACTGTTCACGATGAAACCGCGCAGAGAATAAACCGCTGTCACGACTACGCGGAGTTCCTGAAGTCGTATGAACTGCTGAAGTCGTTCGGGCTGCGCGTCTGTGTTCACATTATCAACGGCTTACCCGATGAAACGGACGAAATGATGCTTGAAACGGCGCAGGAGCTTGGCAGGCTTTGCCCCGACGGCGTAAAAATACACTTGCTCCACGTTATACGCGGAACAAGACTCGCGGAGGATTTTCTGTGCGGGGCGTATGTACCGCTTGAAAAGGAACGTTACATCAATATTGTCGTGCGGCAGCTTGAACTTCTCCCGCCCGAAACAGTTATTGAGCGGATAACGGGCGACGGCGATAAGAATAAGCTGCTTGCGCCGCTCTGGAGTATGGATAAGATCTCGGTACTTGGCGCGATAGACCTGCTTCAGAAGCAGCGTGACAGCTGGCAGGGAAAAAATTTCAACCCGTGAGTTTTCACGGGTTGTTTTGCGTTATAATGATTCTTTTACAAGCCTGCGGAAGTGCTCGCCGCGTTCCTCGAAGTTCTTGTAAAAGCCGTAGCTTGCGGCGGCAGGGGATAACAGGCAGCGCGTTTTAGTAACACATTTAGCGTAGCGAACCGCGTCCGCAAGGTCGCTCGCGCTGTATATGTCGCGCTTTTCCTTGTTAAGTTCAGGCTCAATCCGCCGTCCGCTGTCGGGAAGAAGTATGATATGTTCAATATCGCTGTCGTTCAGGAAGGCGGTCAGCTCGGAGTAGTCGATACCGCGATCCATTCCGCCGACAATTATCGTGTCAACTTTGTCAAAGGATCTGACCGCTGCAATTGCTGTACTCGGACAAGTGCTTATGCTGTCATTGATATACTGAACGCCGCCGAATGTTCCGACGTCTTCAAGCCTGTGCGGCAGTCCGTAAAAATCGGGAAGCGCCGCAAGCATATCGCTTATCCGACAGCCCTGCGAAGCCGCCGCGCACATTGCGATCCCGATATTATAAAGGTTGTGGCGACCGATAAGGTTGGTGTGAATATCCGAAAACGGGATATTCAAGCCGTTTATGCAAAGCTCATCTCCCGAAAGGCAGATATCGGCATTCCCGCCGAGGCTCGCGGTTATTACTTCCGCGGAGATATTTTCGGGCAGCAGCTCCTTGTTTATTATAAGCAGGTCGCTTTCCGTCTGAAAACGGTAAATGTTCTCCTTCGCGGCGCGGTAGGCTTCAAAGCTGACGTAGTGGTCGAGATGTTCCTCAAAAACGTTCAGAAGCACGCCAACCTGCGGTGAAGCCTGAACATATTCGAGCTGATGACAGGACATTTCGCAGACGATAACTGTACCGTCACGAAATTCCTCGATCCGTTCAAGCGGCGGGATTCCGATATTACCGACAAGCACTGCGTCAACCCCGCATTTTTTCAGCAAATGGCAGGTCAGCGATGAAACCGTTGACTTGCCTTTTGTACCTGTGATTCCGATTATCGTGTTAGTACAGAACCGCAGCAGCAGGTCGGTCTGGCTTGTGATTTTCTTTTTCACTTCGTCCGAAACCATATCGAGAAGCGCAATTCCGGGGGATTTCATTATAATGTCAAATTTATCAAGACAGTCGAGATAACCCTCGCCGCTGTAAAGCTCGCAGCCGCTTATATCATCGGTAACGTTAAGGTTCCGGTCGGAAATCCCGATCGCACAGGGAATATTTTTCAGAATTTCAAGCGTTGAACGCCCCTCTCTTCCAAGTCCGAGAATAAGCACGCGCTTACCGTTAAAAAATTCATTCAGCCTGCTAAGCATAAAATCAGTCCTTTCCGAGCAGCGGGAGTAGCTCTTTGGGTACAAAATTGTCGTTATCGAAAAAGCTATCGAGATTTTCAGGTTCTTCGGGGTGATTACGGATATAATTTTCGAGCAGCAGCGGGAGCCTTACCCTGCGTTTTGCTGCACGGTACAGGGCAAGCCTGATTTCCGCGCGCGTTCCAACGCATTCAAACGGCTTGTCGAAATCCGCGAAAACCAACCCGTTGAAAAGGTCGGTAAATTCGGGTCGGTCAAGCATATCCGAGCCGAAAATCTTTATCAGCTGTTCGTCGTCAAGAAACGCCGCAAGCATAATGTAAACGTAAAGACATTTTGCACATTTTCCACACCAAGTGTCGGTTTTGGAGCCTACGTTACAGCTCTGAAAAACGTCCAGATATTTCGGGAATGTTACAAATTTCTTCGCGATCTGCCATTCGCTCCACGGGCGCAGCATACTGAAATATTCGGGACAGGGCAAAAGATAATCGTGGCAGTATTCACGGAAATCACGTTCAAATTCGGTGCTTTTGCTGTACTGATGGTTGATTTTGGTGCCGCCGACGTTCGCCTCATTCGCGCTGCTCTCATTGGAAAGCGCAATGTACTTTTTTCCCGTAAGAAAGGCGAAAAGATACGATGAAAAAGCGACAATCGCCGAAAAGGGCGTATGTCCGTTAAGCCAGCCCGCCGCATTTCGTTCAAGCAGCGTCTTATCGATCGTCCTGCGCGGACCGACGATTTTTTCATCGGGATAGCCTGCCGTGTGCGCGCAGCCGAGAGTAGCCCCGCGCGGGTTGATTATATAGCAGAGGTTGTCGTCCGCCATCTTGCTTAGCAGTTCAAGCGTTACAACGCTGTCCTTTCCGCCGCCGACGGGGATAAGCGCGCCCTTTCGTTCGGCGCAGAAATCGGCGAGTGGCTTGTTCCCGCTGCTTTCGGGAACAATTGTCATAAAGCTGTCGAAATCAGCGTCGATACCGTTCCTGTAAAAAAACTCTCCAAGCCCGTTGAAATAAAGCTTCTTCCACCATATTATCTGCTGTTCGTCAAGTGCGCCGCAAAGCACGCGGACAGTCGGCGGGCAGGCACACTTCCAGTAGCTCACCAGTTCCGCCATTCCAAGTGAAAAAACGATGCGTTCAAGCGCTTCCTTATTCACGTTTTCGGGAATAAGCGAGCTGTCCCAGCTCCACTTCGGATAGAAGTGGAACTCGTCTATTGAAAAATGGTAGGTTACCCCGCTTTCGGTCAGCTCGTAGCTGTTATAGACAAATTCGGGGTGCTCGCGCCGAAGCTGAATAAATTTTTCCATATTTTACCCCCTTACGGTATCAGCAAAACCCGCCGTCAACTCCGAGGATCTGTCCCGTAGTAAAACGGCTGGTTTCCAGAAAACGCGCCGCGTGTGCAATATCTTCGGGCGAACCGAGCCGCCCTAGCGGTGTGCATTCGACCAGCTCGCTCATTTCCTCCGCTGAAAGATGAGCGTTCATCGGCGTGTCGATAACACCCGGCGCAATACAGTTCACGCTTATTCCGGACGGCCCAAGCTCCTTTGAAAGAGCCTTCGTCATACCAATCACGCCCGCCTTGACCGCGCTGTAATGCACCTCGCAGGAAGCGCCGTAAACTCCCCACACGGACGAAATATTGATAATACAGCCGTTTTTTCGGCGAATCATCGACGGAGCGACCGCACGCGACGTGTAAAAAACTCCCGAAAGATTGACGCCGACCATTCTGTCCCAGTCCTCGTCGGTAATGTCCGTAAAAAGTTTGATTTGGGAAATTCCGGCGTTGTTTATCAGAAGTCGGCAGTCGTTAAGAAACGGCTCCAGTTTTTTCATTTCGCTCGGCTGAGAAACATCGCACTGCACGGCGTTCACACCGAACTGCTCCGCGGCTTTTTCGGCTGCGGAGCGGTTGTTGTTGTAGGTGATAACAACGCTGTAATCCTTTGAAAATTCGGCGGCGAGGGCAGCGCCGATTGCGCCGCTCCCGCCTGTTATAATTGCTGTTTTCATTATTTTATTACAAGCGCCCCCGCCTTATTTGTTTTTACGGAAATTTTTGTGGGTGCAGCTTCCGCGCTTATGATGAGATTTGCGATCTTATCCTCCATCTCCGTGCGGATAACCCGGCGTATATCGCGTCCGCCGTATTTTCCGCCGTATGCCTTTTCTGCTATCCACCTGTAAGCGTCATCTGAAATGTTCAGTTTTATTCCGTTTTCGGCAAGCGCCTCAGTCATTTCGCTAAGCATAAGCCGTGCGATGCCTGTGTAATTCTCAACGGTAAGGGGCGAGAAAACGACGATTTCGTCAACGCGGCCGAGAAATTCGGGGCGCAGAAATTCGCGTAAAGCCTTCATAGCCTTTTCTTTCGACAGGTCGCCTGCTGTTTTGCCGAAGCCCATTCCTGCCGAGCCGTCTGACGAACCTGCATTTGAGGTCATACAGATAACGGTATTTTCAAAGTTTACAGCTCTGCCGTGGGAATCGTTCACCTTTCCCTCGTCGAGAATCTGAAGCAGAATGTTCATAACGTCGGGGTGTGCTTTTTCGATTTCGTCGAACAGTATAACCGAATATGGGCGGCGGCGAACCTTTTCGGTAAGCTGACCTGCGTCGTCAAAGCCGACATATCCGGGAGGCGAACCGATAATTTTTGAAACGCTGTGTTTTTCCATATATTCGGACATATCAAGGCGGATAAGCGGCTCGACTCCGCTGAAAAGTTCCTCGGCAAGCACCTTTACGAGCTGCGTTTTTCCAACGCCCGTAGGTCCGACGAAAATGAACGACGCGGGACGGCGCTTTGTTGTCAGCTGAACTCGCGTCCGTTTTATCGCGGCGGCAACCTTTTCGCAGGCTTCGTCCTGTCCGATAATTTTTTCCTTTAGCGTATCTTCGAGTACGGCAATCTTCTTAAACTCGGTTTCCATAATTTTCTTTGCGGGGATACCGGTCCACATTTCGATAACCGTCGAGAGGTCGGCAGACGTAAGCTCAACCTTTTTCGCAAGCGGCGTAAGTTCATTTATGCGTTCGCTGTTCTTTGCACGCTCGGTTTTAACCTCGGCAACCTTTTCATAATCGACCTCGGTTTCCTCCATAAGCTCTGTTTCGCGGCGTTCAAGCTCCTTCGCGGCGCTTGTCAGCTGTTCAAGCTCGGTAAGAACGCTGCTGCGTATACTAGCGCAGGCTGAACCCTCGTCGAGCAGGTCGATTGCCTTATCGGGGAGAAAACGGTCGGTTATATAACGTTCGGAGAGTGTTACGCACGGGCGCAGAAGCGAATCGGGGATCTTAATTTTATGGTGCTGTTCATAATAGCCTTTTATTCCGCGCAGAAGCTCGACTGTTTCGTCGATTGTCGGTTCAAGTACGGTAACGGGCTGGAAGCGGCGTTCAAGCGCGCTGTCCTTTTCGATATGCTTACGGTATTCGTTAAAGGTCGTCGCGCTGATCACCTGTAATTCGCCGCGGGAGAGGGCGGGTTTAAACATATTTCCCGCATTCATCGTTCCCTCGCTGTCGCCTGCACCGACAAGGTTATGCACCTCGTCAATAAAAAGGATAATATTTCCTGCGTTTTTGATCTCCTCGATAAGCGATTTCACGCGGCTTTCAAACTGTCCGCGGAACTGCGTTCCCGCAATAAGAGCGGTAAGGTCGAGGAGATAAAGCTCCTTACCCTGAAGCCGAAATGGTACATCTCCCGAAACGATTTTCTGCGCGATACCCTCGGCGATCGCGGTTTTTCCGACGCCGGGTTCGCCGATAAGACAGGGGTTATTTTTTGAACGGCGCGAGAGGATCTGGATGACGCGCTCGATTTCCTTTTCGCGTCCGATAACGCGGTCAAGCTCGCCTTTTTTTGCGCGGCCTGTGAGATTTGTACAGAACGTATCGAGGAACTTGCGCTTTTTGCTATCCTTTTCCTTCTTTTTCCGTTCCTTTTTTTCGGGTTCGTCTTTCCGGGCATTTTCGGGATCGGACGAATGGGCGGAGAAGAACTTTTCCATAAAGGGCGGGATTAAGCCCGCGCCGCCTCTTTTAAAGCCATCTACCGAGTCGTCGTTATCCTCGTCGGAATAATCCTCGTCATCGGGTAATTCCATATCTTCGGGGAGGATCTCGTTTCCGTTATCGCCGAACAGAAGGTTAAGTCCGTTTTCGAGATCCTCGTCGGAAATGCCCATCTGTTTAAGATAGTTGTCAACCTGCGGGATACCGAGCTCCTTAGCGCAGGAAAGGCAATAACCCTTTTCAAATTTTTCTGTCCCGTTAAGACCTGTCATAAAGACAACGGCGGGACGCTTGTTGCACTTTGAACACATTACCATACTCATTAGTTCGCCTTTCTTTTACATTATAGAAAATCAATAAAACGGAAGCTGTAAATATGTTTAAAAAGAATTGTTTTATCTATCGTATAGGTATTAAGGAATACAAGCTCGTTATCTGTAACCGAAATAAGGAGCTGAACGCCGATACAAACCAGCAGCACTATTATCGCCGCCTTTACAAGTCCCAGAAGTCCTCCGAGTGCTTCGTTTACCGAGGCAACCACGGGAATATGGTTTATAAGCTTAGAAGCATTTGCAATAAGGCTTAATATCAGCATTACGACTGCGAAAATCAGCACAAATACGATAATTCTTATTGGAGCGCGGACGATAGGGTCGATTATATTTGCCAGGATTGCGGAAGCGTGATCGCCGCTTCCCGCGTCGGTCACGCTTAGTATAAGCTCGTACATAGCGTCGTTTCCGCCGGAGGAAAGCTGTCCCGAATAATCTCCGAGAGCTATCGGGATAACCTCTGAGATTTTATCGCCGAGCTCTTCAAACGCAGAATAAATGCTGCCTGAGCGGGCGTTTGAAGCGAGAATATGCGCGAAAACAATGTCGTTAAGGCTGCGGTTTTCAAGCTCGTCGCTTTTAATTTCGACCGAGCCGATTTTTACCTGTGAATAATCGAAATCCTCGTCTATCCCGAAAATTGTCAGGTCGATCTTATCCAGCCCTGTTTCGGTAAGGTCAATATCCGAGAGGTTCAGAACGGCTGTACCGGAAGCGTCAAATTCGGGTTCGATCGTGTTCAGGAATTTTCCGCCGACTACTGCTTTTCCCATATCAATTTCATCAAGCGCGGTAAGCGGGTTATCGCCGAGCGCGTCTCCGATAGTTGTATCAATATAATCGGTAAGCGGCTCCGCAATACAGTTTTCGTAGATCACGTCTGATATTACCGAGCTTCCGAGGTAGGCGAGGAGAAATGAAACGACGATTGAAACGGTACTTATTATAACCGCAACGCCGCCCTTTCGGAAACTTTTAAACGTTACACCGACAAGTATTGCCGCTATAAGAATGTCATAAAACCAGAAAAATTCAGTTCCCATTTAGTTTATCCTTTCATAATCCACAACATCGTATCCGAGCAGGAAAAGCTCGTTATCTATTTTTACAAATGATGAATAGTCTGAGCCGGTCGGTATCGTTTGTGAAATTTCGAGCGTCTGTGGGTTAAAGCGGTTTATGCTTGTTCCGTCGAGAACGTACAAATCCTCGTCGAGAAGGAGCTGCTGGGCATTTGACGAAAGCTGGACTGTCGCAGACGCCTGCATATTCCCGTCAAGGGAAACCAGCATATTTTTATTTGATGACATATCATTATAGTATATGGCTGTTGACTTTCCGCTAATCACGAAATCGCGCAGGGTTCCGTTATAGGCGTATTCTCCGATAACTCCTCCATCGGAAGTTTTAAGCGAGATTACGCGGTTATCACATACGGTCGTGACAGTATTTGAGTCAGCGTGCATTCCGAGCGGGAGGCTGTTTGTACGGAAGGAGTATTTCCATTCATAGCCGTCGGTATTTTTCAGCGAGAATTTATAGATATTCGTTACGATCTCGCCGCTGTCAACGCCTATCGTCGCTGCGTAGATATAATCTCCGTTTTCGGGGAAGGCTGTACAGAAGATATTTTCGTCCGCAAATTTTCTTGTATATTTCCAGTTTCCGCCGCTGTCGTAAACGTAAAGAATATTTGAATAACGCGATGAGCCGGTTACTATTGCAGCCATATCGTTTTCGCCGATTGTTCCGTAGAGAATCTTATCGTCAAGCTTTTTTTCATAAATAAGGCTTGTTTTATTATAAAGTCCGAATGAGTAGGCTGATTTATCGTAAAGGAGAATACGGCGGCTTGAAGTAACCTGAACGGGATTTCCGTAGCCATGGCGGAGTGCGTATATCTGCGCGCCGCTTGTTTCATACGTATAGAGATAAGTGTCGGTAAGAAGCGAGAAGTTTCCGCCGAAGCGCTCGAACGAATAGCCTGCGCTTCCGGGGAGAGAAATCGGGAAGCCGACGTCAGATGACGTTTTAGTTTCGATCTGTGACGCGATACCGCGAAGCGGCTCGAAAATTGTATCCGCATTCACCCACACATACGCGAAAACGGCGATTACTGCTCCGGCAGCCACGAGTTTAAGTGTTCGCTTTGTATTTCTTTTTTTCTTACGATATTCGGTAAGATTGACTCTTTTTGCTGTGGTGCTTTTTTTTGTGACAGTCGGCTGCTGCCGACGTTCTCCGTCCGGTATCTTCAAGGCTTATCCCCCTTTCTTTTGGTGTGTATTTCAGTAAAAGACTCTGTTAAGATAAAGACCGCGCGGGTCGATTGTTTTTCCTGCCGCTTCACGTTCGCCTGTTTCAAGCGAACGCAGAATATCCGCCTCGGTTCGCTTACCCTCGCTGACGTATATAAGTGTTCCGACCATTATCCGTACCATATTGTGCAGAAAGCCGCTTCCGCTTACTGTGAAAATGACCTCGTCGTTTTCACGGCGGACGCTGAAATCATATATTTCACGGACGGTGGATTTAAGATGTTCCTTCGCTTCGGCTTTACAGAATGCGGCGAAATCGTGTTCGCCGATAAAAAGCTTCGCTGCTTTGTCCATTTTTTTCTCGTCGAGTTCGCCGTGATACCATAGCGCAAGTTTATCCGTAAAAACATCGCGCTGGGGCGTATTTTTTACACGATAAACGTACTCCTTTCCCTTTGCGCTGAAACGCGCGTGGAAATTCTCGTCTGCGTCCTCGCAGGAAAGAACTGCTATATCGTCGGGGAGCAGCGCGTTCATTCCAAGCACAAAACCCTCGCAGGGGATTTTCGACTCGGTTTTAAAGCTGAACCAGAACTGGCGCGCGTGAACGCCGGTATCTGTTCTTGAACAGCCGTTTATCGTCACCTGCGTTTTAAGCAGCTTTTTCAGCCGTTCTTCAATCGTCTGCTGAATCGTAACAGCGTTTCCCTGACGCTGAAAACCGTGGTAGGCTGCGCCGTTATATGCGATACAAACCTTCAGATTACGCATTTTTCAACTCCCTTAACCGAAAACAATATTGTTAATAATCACAAAACCTAATGTACAAAGGGTAATTCCCGTCATATAGAAATCCAGTCTTGTCGCTTTAAGCTTACGCAGTCTTGTTCTTCCTTCTCCGCCGCGGTAACAGCGGCACTCCATCGCGGTAGCAAGCTCGTTCGCACGCTTAAAGGCGCTGATAAAGAGCGGTATAAGAATAGGGACGAGAGCCTTTGCGCGTTTTACAAGTCCGCCGCTGTCGAGGTTCGCGCCGCGCGCTTTCTGCGCCATCATTATCTTATCGGTTTCCTCGATAAGCGTCGGAATAAACCGAAGCGCAATTGTCATCATCATAGCAAGCTCGTGAACGGGGAAATGCACTTTTTTGAGCGGCGACAGAAGGCTCTCGATCGCGTCGGTAAGCACGATCGGAGATGTTGTATAGGTCAGAAGCGACATTCCGACAATTAGAAATACAATCCGTATTATCATAAACGCAGATGTTTCAAGTCCCTCGGCGTAAATCGTTACCGCCCAGAGCTGTACAAGCGGCTCGCCGTCGCCCTTTATGAAAAGAATATTTAAAACGGCTGTAAAAATAACGATCGGGAGAATCGGTTTCAGGCTTTTCGCCATCATTTTCAGCTTTATTCCCGAAATCATAAAAGCCGCAAGCATAAACACGCCGGCAATTGCTAGTCCATAAAAATTGGACGCAATAAAAAGCATTACAACATATATAACTTCGAGAATTATCTTAAACCGGCTGTCCATACGGTGAATAACCGAATCGCCGGGGAAAAATTGTCCTAAAGTAATATCCTTGAGCATTTTCTATCCTTCTTTACAGCAGCTCCGAAAGCCTTTCCGAAGCGCGTTCTACCGTGTAAATATCCTCGCCGAGAAGCACATTCTCCTTTTCGAGAAGATGGCTTAGCTTCGTTATCTGCGGGATATCAAGTCCGACCTGTCTTATCTCTCTGGCGCGGCGGAAGACCTCGTCGGTGTCCTCGTAGCAGAACAGCCGTCCGTGGTTCATAACCAGCACCTTGTCGGCATATTTTACAATATCCTCCATCGAATGTGAAACGAGGAGAATAGTCGTTCCCGAATTTTTATGATACTCGTGAATCTCGTCAAGCACCTTATCGCGCCCCTTAGGGTCAAGTCCTGCGGCAGGCTCGTCAAGAATCAGAATTTCGGGCTGCATTGCGATTACTCCCGCGAGAGCGACGCGGCGCTTCTGTCCGCCCGAAAGATCGAACGGCGAACGGTTTAAAAGCTCGTCCGAAAGTCCCATACTTTTCGCCGCCGAAAGCACGCGCGCCTTTATTTCCTCTTCGGGAAGTCCCATATTTTTCGGACCGTAGGCGATGTCCTTAAAGACGGTTTCTTCAAAAAGCTGATGTTCGGAATACTGGAAAACAAGTCCCGCTAAAAAGCGTACTCCGCGTAGATTCGCGCCCTTTTCCCAGATATCCCTGCCGTTTATAAAAATGCTGCCCTCGGTCGGCTTGAGCAGACCGTTGAGGTGCTGGATTAGCGTAGATTTGCCGCTGCCTGTATGTCCGATAACGCCGACGAAGCTGCCTTTTTCAATCGTAAGGCTCACGTGGTCAACCGCTGTTGACTCAAACGGCGAACCCACGCTGTACTTGTAAACGAGATTTTTAACTTCGGCTGCCGTCTCTTTTTTTCCTTTTGGGACAGCCTTCGGCGCATTTTCGGCGGGGGTAATTCCCCTTTTCGGATCAAGCGCTAAAATGGCTTCGGCGGCTTCATTTTCGTCAAGCACTTCGGTTGATACGGGAACGCCGTTTTTTTTCAGCCGATACATAAGCTCGGTAGCCTGCGGTACATCAAGCGCATATCCCTTCATTCGCTCGACCTGCGAGAATATTTTTCTTGGTACATCGTCCATCTCGATATTTCCATCGTCCATTACGATAACGCGCTGCGCCTGAGCCGCTTCCTCCATATAATGAGTTATAAGCACGATTGTAACACCGCGGCTGTTGAGGAGCTTGATCGTGTCCATAACCTCTTTCCTGCCTTTTGGGTCAAGCATTGCGGTAGGCTCGTCGAGAACGATACATTCGGGCTGCATCGCGAGTATTCCCGCGATAGCGACGCGCTGCTTCTGTCCGCCGGAAAGCTGGTGAGGAGAATGTTCGCGGTAATCGTACATACTTACTGTTTTCAGCGCCTCGTCAACGCGCTTACGTATTTCAGCGGGCGGTACGCCGAGGTTTTCGGGTGCGAAAG
This sequence comes from uncultured Ruminiclostridium sp., assembly GCA_964489095.1. Taxonomy (GTDB): domain Bacteria; phylum Bacillota; class Clostridia; order Oscillospirales; family Ruminococcaceae; genus Ruminiclostridium_E. Next base: position 80,784 of record CAZAXM010000002.1, read on the forward strand.
CGACGTCCTCCTCGACAACCGTTGCGACAAGCTGGTTATCGGGGTTCTGAAAAACCATTCCGACCGTCTGACGAATGTCGAAAATCCGATCCTCGTCAGCCGCGTCAATTCCGTTTATATAGACCTTTCCGCTTGTAGCCGTAAGTATTCCGTTGAAATGTTTCGCGAGGGTGGATTTTCCGCAGCCGTTATGTCCGAGGACGGCGAGAAACTGTCCTTTCGGCACTTCGAGGTTTACACCTTTCAGCACCTTATGAGCGCCCGTAACATTGCCGGAATCGTCGTAGGTCTGATATTCAAATTCGAGATTTTTTACTTCGATAATGTTCATTTTTTTGCCTTAATTATTCAAAAGTTACTATCGCCGTGTTGCCGCAGGGAATTGCAAGCCCCGTTGATTTTACGGGCAGTCCGATCTCCTCGGCGTTCACCTTGATTTTATATTTCTGTCCGACCGTCATATGAAGCAGATATGCCATAACAGTCGGCGAGAGCCCTGTTGTGTAGCTGTTAAGGAGGATAAACAGCGGCTTTTCGGAAAGAACCTGCGTACAGCGCAGCATAAGCTCGTGGATACAGTCCTCCAGCTTCCACATTTCACCGTTCGTGCCGCGTCCGTAGCTTGGCGGGTCGAGAATGATTCCGTCGTAGCGGTTCCCGCGGCGTATTTCACGTCCGAGAAATTTCATTGCGTCGTCGGTTATCCAGCGTATCGGTTTGTCGGAAAGTCCGCTAAGCCGCGCGTTTTCCTTACCCCAGTCAACCATTCCCTTTACCGCGTCGAGGTGGCATACTTTCGCGCCTGCGTTCGCGCAGGCAAGCGTTGCACCGCCCGTGTACGCGAAAAGGTTAAGCACGTTTATTTTACGTCCCGCGCCGCGTATAAGTCTGTCGCAGAAATCCCAGTTGACCGCCTGTTCGGGGAACAGACCGGTATGTTTGAAGCCGGTGGGCTTTACCAGAAATGTGAGGTCGCCGTAATTTATCGTCCAGCTTTCGGGGAATTTCTTGCGGTAATCCCAAGAGCCGCCGCCCGACGCGGAGCGGTTATATTTCGCGTGAACGTTTTCCCATTCCTTAGCGGGGGTTGGGTTTTCCCAGATGATCTGCGGGTCGGGACGTATAAGCGTTACATTTCCCCAGCGTTCAAGCCGTTCGCCGGCAGACGTATCAATAAGGGAATAATCCTTCCATTTATCCGAAATTCTCATTTTATTTCAATCCTTTATCAGCACAGCGCAGCTTCAACTGCCGCGCATATCGCATTTGTCTGTTTTTCAATTTCATCGGCGTCCTTACCTTCGATCATAACGCGGACAAGCGGTTCTGTACCGCTTTCACGCACGAGAATACGTCCGTTTTCGCCGAGTGTTTTTTTCGCTTCGTCAATTGCCGCGAGAATGTCTGCGCTCTTGTCCCACATTCCGCGTTTATCCTCGGTTATGCGGATATTTTTAAGCAGCTGCGGGTAATCGGGAATGTCGGCTGTAAGGGCAGAAAGGGCCTTACCTGACCGCGCGAGAAGCTCGATAAGCTGAACGGCTGTGAGCTGTCCGTCACCGGTTGTCGCGTAATCAAGGAAAATAATATGTCCCGACTGTTCGCCGCCGATATTATACCCGCTTTTAAGCATTTCTTCAAGCACATACCTGTCGCCGACGGCTGTGCAGACTGTTTTCAGGCGGTTGTTCTTCATATATGTATGGAAGCCGAGGTTGCTCATTACGGTAACGACTGCGGTATCTCCGTGGAGCTGTCCGTCGTCGCGCATTTGCTTGGCTAAAATTGCAATAAGCTTATCGCCGCAGACGATATTGCCCTTTTCGTCAACCGCCAGACATCTGTCCGCATCGCCGTCAAATGCAACGCCGAGATCGTACCCGCCCTTTACCACCTGTTCGCACAGCAGGTCGATATGAGTTGAGCCGCAGCTCTCGTTGATGTTGCAGCCGTCAGGCTCGGCGTGAACAATATCGAAATCCACGTTCAGGCGTGTGAAAAGGTCGCGCGCTGTTACGGAAGCACTTCCGTTTGCACAGTCGGCGAGTATTTTCAGTGGCTTTACGGCTGTTGTTCCGGTAGAAATAAGGTGTTTTACATAATCGTCGGCGGCGTCGGTACGATATGTTACACGTCCGACTTCCGTTCCGCCGCAAAGTGAAATCTGTTCGGGATTATCGAGGATAAGCGATTCGATTTCGTTTTCAACCTCGTCGGGGAGCTTGAAGCCTGACGATGAAAACAGCTTTATCCCGTTATATTCGACCGTATTGTGTGACGCGGAAATCATTACGCCCGCGTCCGCGTCGTAGTATTTTACAAGGTAGGCGACTGCGGGGGTAGGGACGATTCCGAGAATCTCAGCGTCCGCGCCGACTGACATAATTCCTGCGATAAGCGCAGCTTCGAGAATATCGGAGGAAACGCGGGTGTCCTTACCGATTAAGATACGCGCGCGCTTTCCCGACGATTTATGCTTTGTGAGAACAATTGCCGCTGCACGCCCGATCTGCATTGCTGTTTCGCAGGTAAGCTCCGTTACGGCAACCCCGCGCGCACCGTCTGTTCCAAATAATCTGCCCATAAAAAATCCTCTTTTCAAATAATTACAATATATTCACAGGGGAAGCAAAAGGTTACTATATTTCTATTCAAAAGTCTGCTGACCGTCTTTTTCAATGCCGAGATGACGGTAAGCGAGAGTTGTCGCGACACGTCCGCGCGGTGTTCTCGCAAGAAATCCGAGCTGCATCAGAAACGGCTCGCAGACGTCTTCAAGAGTTACCGACTCCTCGCCGAGCGCAGAGGCTAATGTTTCAAGTCCGACAGGCCCGCCGTTATAGCCGCGGATTATCATAGTCAGCATACGACGGTCGAGGCTGTCAAGTCCCAGTCTATCGATTTCAAGTCTGTCAAGCGCGATATCGGTAAGCTCCTTCGTAACTTTTCCATCGCCCATTACCTCAGCAAAGTCACGGACGCGCTTTAACATTCTGTTCGCGATACGGGGTGTTCCGCGGGAACGGCGCGCCAGCTCAATAGCGCCGTCCTTTTGTGTTGGGATTGTGAGAATAACTGAGGAGCGCATTATAATATCGCAGAGCTGTTCAACCGTATAAAGCTCCAGACGTTCGATAACGCCGAATCGGTCGCGCAGGGGTCCCGTAAGCTGTCCCGCACGTGTTGTTGCGCCGACAAGCGTAAAATGCGGGAGGTCTATTCGTATCGACTGCGCGGACGGACCTTTTCCGATTATGATATCAAGCACATAATCCTCCATCGCGGGGTAGAGAACTTCTTCGACCTGCCGCGAAAGACGGTGGATTTCGTCAATGAAAAGCACGTCGCCGTCTTTTAAATTTGTTAGCAGGGCGGCAAGGTCGCCGGGCTTTTCGATTGCGGGTCCCGACGTTATTTTTATATTTACACCCATTTCGTTGGCGATAATACCCGCGAGGGTGGTTTTTCCCAGTCCCGGAGGTCCGTAGAGCAGCACATGATCAAGGCTTTCGCCGCGCGCCTTTGCCGCTTCGATGTAAATTTTCAGGTTCTCCTTGACTTTATCCTGTCCGATATATTCGTTCAGCGTTTTCGGTCGGAGACTGTATTCCAGATCCACGTCTTCGGGGGAAAATTCGGGTTCGATTATCCGCTCGTGACGGGGAGCTTTTGAGTTTGTTTCAATCAAGGCTTATATCCTTTCGTTTATAGGCTTGACAGCCGTTTTAATCCCTCTTTTACCATTTCGGAAACGGGCAGGTCGGGTGAAACTCCCGCCAGAGCTTTTTGAGCCTGCGCGGTTGAAAAGCCGAGAACGACAAGCGCGGAAACCGCTTCCGAAACGCTGTTTCCTGCCGCTGCGCTGACCTGTGACAATTCCGCATAGCTTTCGGCGGGGATATTTTCTGTCTGTTTAGCGAGTTTATCTTTAAGTTCAAGTATGATTCGGTCGGCGATCTTCTTTCCGACGCCCTGCGAACGGGTAAGAACCTTACTGTCGCCGCCCGCAACGCAAAGCGCGAAGCCCTGCGGCGAAAGGTCGGAGAGAATAGAAAGAGCAGCCTTGGGTCCTACTCCGTTTACCGAGAGAAGCAGCTTAAAGCAGTTCAGCTCTGCGCTGTCGCCGAAGCCGAAAAGCTCGACCGCGTCCTCACGGACGTTCATACAGGTGAGCAGGGTCGTTTCCTCGCCGACTGCAAGCTGAGAAAGTGTGTATGCTGTTGTGCGGCAGCCGTAGCCGACCCCCGCACATTCGATAACCGCAAGGTTCTGTTCCATATGAACCACCTTGCCGTGAACGCTGTATATCATTTTTATGCCTCCGTTTTTTCGCGGTAATTGTCGAGTGATTGGGTTTCACGCCCCGAATCCCGTCGCGCCAGCTCTGCAACAAGCTTTTCTGTTTCGGGATTTATGGCGTTTGTCTTAGCCTTAAAAATGTAATCCATTTTTTCCTTTATGTATTCGATTTCGCTTTTGTCATCAACAGTCGCGGCGGCGACAACCGCATACTCACGCGCTTTGTCGTATTCACCAAGTGCCGCGCAGCAAATGGCAGTGTCAAGCGCAAGATAGGCGGGCGGGGAATTGTTCGTACCGACAGCGTTTTTGAAGCTCTCGATTGCTTCCTCGTATTTTCCGCTGTACATTTTTTTCAGCCCGACAAAGGTGTGCGCCAGTGAAAGGCTTTCCTTTGAGGCAGAATTGTTTTGAATAAGCTCGCTGAACCACTCCTCCGACTCCTTCGGGTCGGCGGTCGGACACCACATAAAATACCGGGAAACGGCGTTTACCAGTTCCGCTTCTTTTGGAAATTCCTTTGTTCCCTCAATTAAAACCGGAATAAGCATTATATAATTTGACATATAGCGCATCATATCTTTATAGCACGCCAGTCGAAGTCGTTTATCTGTCGCCGTTCTAAGGCATTTGCTGTATTTTAAGGCGGCGTTCAGAAAATCGCCGTTTACGCGGCAGTGGATCGCGTCGAGAAAAAGATATTTCCCCTTTATCCAACCTTTAAGCTGATATTCGCGGACAGCATAGCTTGCGCTGAAGCCCCGCGGCGGGTTGAAATAGATGTTATAGGCGTTTATTTTTGTAGCGATCGGTAAAATAACGAAAAGTGCGATCAGCGCAGCGAAAAATCCGATTTCAAGCTCTGATACGCTGCCGGACGGCTCAAACCGCAGGCAGAATATGGTGACCAGAATTAAATTACAGACAAAAGCGGTAATTGAAACCGCCATTGTTGACGGTGTTTCAGGTTTTTTCATATTTTCTCTATTCTCCCTAATTCAGTCCCGTAAGGCGCGAGTTGTAGCAGTGTGCGTGGCAGATAGCCATTGCGAGCGCGTCGGCGGTGTCGTCGGGCTTCGGCACCTCGTCAAGCTCCAGAATACGTTTCGTCATATCCTGAACCTGCTTTTTTACAGCCTTTCCGTACCCCGTAACCGACTGCTTGACCTGAAGCGGTGTGTACTCAAAGATTTCGATTCCGCGCTGCTTTGCGGCAAGGAGGGTTACGCCGCGCGCCTGAGCGACAGCGATTGCCGTTTTTTGGTTGCTTGTGAAATAAAGCCGTTCGATCGAAAGGAAATCGGGCTTATACTTGTCAAAAATATAACAAAGGTCGTTATAGATTTCGCAGAGGCGCTGATTAAAATCCATTTCGGCGGGGGTTGTAATTGCGCCGTATTCCACGACAGAAAATCGCGATTTATTATAATCAAGAACGCCGAAGCCGACGATTGCATATCCGGGGTCTATTCCGATGATTCTCATATTTACTCTATCACATCACAAAATAATATCAATGTACTATTATAACATATTTTAACCTGGAATGCAACTTTTTTATGCTGAAAAAACGCGCCGGAATCTGAAATTTCCACAACATTTCCGCGCGTTTTTGTGCAATTATACAATTTTCATAGCTTTAAGGCGTTGATAAAGACTGCCTACGGGAAGCCCCATAACGTTATAATAATCGCCCTCGATGCCCTTTACGAGAAGCGCACCCTTATCCTGTATTCCGTAGGCTCCCGCCTTATCGAACGGCTCGCCCGAAGCGACGTAACGCGCTATTTCGCGGTCGTTGAGCGGGAAGAAGGTTACCCTTGTTTCCTCGGCGAAGGTCGTAAGCTGACCGTCAGAAACGATAGCGACGCCTGTGAAAACGCTGTGAGTGTTGCCCGAAAGGAGGTTCAGCATACGCTGTGCGTCCTCCTCGTCCTTAGGCTTGCCTAAAATTTCGCCGTTAAAGACAACAACCGTGTCCGCGCCGATAACTGTTTCATCGGGAAACATTACGGCTACCTCTTCCGCTTTATTTTTTGCAAGTTCGCAGACGTAGTCGCTTGGCGGGAGGGAGGCGTCTGCGTTTTCCTCGCCTTTCGCGGGAACGACCCAGAAATCGGGTGCGGCGAGGGTAAGCAAATCGCGTCTTCTTGGGGAAGCGCTTGCTAAAACTATCATAGAAAACGTCCTTTCCTTTTTTCAGATGACTTTATTATAACATATTTTCCGGTGAATTTCCATAGCTTAGCGATAATTTCTGAAAAATGGAAAATTATAAAATAGCCAAAAAGAAAGACTCATATTGAGAACTCTGGTATAATGTTAAGTG
>CAZAXM010000003.1:0-41759 GCA_964489095.1 uncultured Ruminiclostridium sp.
AATTTCGGTATATTTATATTATACCACATTGTCTAACAAAAGGGGAGCAGTTCATGGCTGATACCCTGAGCTTTTTTATATTTATTCAACACCGGACGGTAATATTTGGAACGCCGGTATTATTCTCACCGGATAAAGTGTTGGCCCCGCTCTTATGCAAAAGGCATATATGAGCGGGGTCTTTATTTGGAGATGAATGAAGGGTTGGCTATTCTTTAACAGCCCCGGTAACGAGGTTGCTGTAAATTGATTTTTGTAAAACAAGGAAGATTATAAGCGACGGAATTATGCAGATTATAATGCCCGCAAAAATAATCTCCCAACGCGCTCCGTAAGGACCTATAAAGCGGTATAACGCTGTTGAAACAACATTAAGCTCCGAACTCGGCATATAAAGATTAGCGGTATAGAAGTCGTTATAAATTCCGACAAATTTTATTACAAGAACAGTCGCGATCGCGGGTCGCAGCATCGGAAGAATTATGCTCCGGTAAACGCGCGGATATGAGCAGCCGTCAAGAATTGCGCTCTCGTCAAGCGAAACGGAGATGTTATCGAGAAACTGTATAAAAATATAAATCGAAACAATATCCGTGCCGATATATAGTACGCACGGCGCGGCGAGCGAATCGTAAAGACCCAGCATATTCACGATCTGAAAAACCGTTACCTGCATTGAAATATTCGGGAGGAGCGCCGCAAAAAGGAAAACTGCCTTAACCGCGCGGGTGAATAACATTTTGAAACGCTGAAGAACGAATGCAGTCATAGTTCCCGTTATGATCGTACCCGCGCAGGAAACTACGAGTATTATAGCTGTATTTAAAAGTCCCTGTAAGACCTTTCCGTCTACAAACGCGGTTACGAAATTGTCGAATTGAGGAACTGCGGGAAGCTGAAAAACGTTTGTCCCGATATATTCCTCGTGGGTTTTAAATGCGCCGATAAGTACAACTAAAAGCGGCACAATTACGATAAGACAGCAGATTATAAGAAACGCATATTTAAGAATCTGAACTACGACCTTTAAAGCCGCGGGAGTTTCACGGAACTTATAATCGCTGAGTTTAAAGTCGGAGGTGTTATTGCTCATTTTATTTTTCCTCCTTAAAGAATATCTTCTGAATCGCCGTAATTATAAGGATTATCGTGAGAAGAACTATCGCCATCGCGCTCGCAAGCCCGACCTTATGATACCGGAAGGCGGTTTCTATCGTTTTTATGACAAATGTGCTTGTTCCGCTTCGTCCGCCTGTAATAATATACGGAATTTCAAATACCGATACTGCGCCCTTGATCGCAAGTATAAGCTGTAACGCAACTATCGGACGTATACTTGGGAAAATAATGTATCTGAACCTCTGCCACGCGTTCGCTCCGTCAAGATCCGCCGCTTCATATATGTCGGGTGAAATAGACTGAATCGCGCCGATAAACATTATGATGTCAAATCCGATATACCGCCATATTGACGCGAAAACAAGGCAGAAATTTACGAGGTTAGGGTCAGAGAGCCATTTTACAGGCTCCATTCCGAGCATAACGAATATACTGTTCAGCGTTCCCTCGGTGTTTGTTATCCCGTCGCCTTTCTGGAACAGCCGTCGGAAAATAAGTGAGACCGCTACGCCGTTCATCATATACGGGAAAAACAGAACGCCTTTAAACAGATTCGCAAATTTAATTTTTGAGCAAAGCAGTGTTGCAATAAAGAGCGCCATAGCCAGCTGTACAAAAGAGCCTAAAAGGTAGTAAAGGCTGTTAGCGAAGGTTTTCAGATAGCTGTCGTCGGTAAATAAGCGCACATAGTTGTCAAAGCCGACCCATTCAACCGTAACGCCCATCTGGTCGCGCTTCTGAAAACTGTATATTCCCATATTTACCGCCGGGATAAGCGTAAACAGAATAAGCAGCACAAGCGGGATAAGCAGAAACAGAAATGTCGTCATATATTTCTGACCGGTATATCCTCTTAACCATTCAAAGAAAGTACGCTTTTTCGGAGGAGCAGGAGTTGCCATTTATCAGGTTCAATCCTTTCAAATAATTTTCAGAAATAACGGTTCGGGAGGTATTCACCGAACCGTTATTCTGTGTCCGGATTTTAGTCCGGCATGAGGAATATATGAAGATTGGCTAAAGCGAATTACTGAGCAGCTTCATACGCGAGGAAATCTGCGTTAGAGTCGCGCGTCGCGTTCCATTTTTCATTTGCTTCCGCGAGGATAGCTTTGAATGCGTCCTCGCCCTCTCCTGCGAACGCTGCTTCTGCAATACGGATCTTGAAATTCGCAGCGTCACCCTGCCATGTACCAACCTCGGAATCGTTATTTATAGCGTCCCATACGCCTACAAGTCCCTCAGGCGGAGTTTCTGTAAGGAACATTTCTACATTTGCAAAATCGGTAAGATAGTCGGGCATTTCCGCACCCTTAAGAGCGGAAAGCGAGCCTTCCTGCTGAGCGAAACCTGATTCTTCAACGAACCATTCTATATATCTCTTTCCAAGTTCCTTTACGTCCTTAGCGCTGTTTACATTTATACCGAGGCAGTAGTCTGAGGTGGATTCTGCGTACTGCTTTCCGTCCTTGCTGAACGGCGCGGGCATATACCCGATATCGTCATGATTCGGACCTGCTTCCTTAAACTGAGAAACCGCCCAAGAACCCATTACCATTGTCGCGATCTTACCTTCGTTAATAGCCGCTTTACAGCCTTCCCAGTCGGTCGTCATCGGATCCTCCTCGTGGAGAGCCGGGTTCTTGAAAATATCGAACATAAGCTTATAAACGTCATAATAAGCGTCGCCCTCTACGAACAGATCTCTTTTGGAGGTAAGAATGTCGGTTTCGTAAGTTGAGCTGCCCGACGCGGAAATTACGAGAGAAGGCCACTGCGTAAGCGTCCAGTCTGCGTTTGCGTAGTTTGTGTAGTATGGAATAGCGTCCGTGTTGTCGGCGATAAGCTGCAGATCTGCGATAAATTCATCTGTTGTTTTTGGGAGCTTGGTTACTCCTGCGTCCGCCCATACCTTCTTGTTGTAACAAAGTCCGCCTGCAACAGTTCCGAGGTGAGCAATTCCATAAACCGTTCCGTTATACATCTTCTTATCAGCCCAGTTATACTTGTCCTTCAGCTCATCATAATTTCCGAGCGGCTCGAAGAATGTCGAAAGATCCATAAGCTTAACTGTATCGGGAATCATAAGTACATCGCCGTAATCCTTTGTGCTCATCATTGTCGGTACATCTGTCGAATAGTTTGTGAAGCCCTGATACTTGACTTCGCAGTTGTATTTTTCCTCAAATGCGTCCGTCATTGCGTCAAGCGACCCGTCTTCAAGTCTGTCGGTGCGGTGCGTAAGCACTTTGAGCGTTAGTTTTTCGCCCGCTGCGTTATTGCTTTCGGGCGTGGCGGTTGTCATTTCCTCACCGTTTGCAGCTGTTGTTGTAGTGGAATTTGCGCCGTTGCCGCTGTTGCTGCAGCCTGCAAAAGAGAGTGCCGCCGTTACTGCGAGAAATCCTGCTGTTATTTTTTTGAGATTCATAAAATAGCCGTCCTTTCGTGATATAAATGTTTTACCGTACATTGGTATGTTAAGTTACCACAGATTTCAATTTACCTAACATATTTTACATTATACATAATTTTTACCTAATGTCAACACTTTGTATGGAATTTCGTTTAAAAACAATAAATAGAGTCAGCTTGTTTTGTACAAAAGGGCGTAACTTACTTTAATAATCCTTTTTGCAATTCCTTAATTAAGTAAAGAAAAGTTTATAACCTAACAGCGATTTTCACCTTGTTTGCCGCTCTGCATATAATAAAAAAGGCAGCAGTGAGCTGTCAAAAACGAGGTACTGAAAAGGAGATTCAGATGAAGCATGAACAAACGCTTTGCGACGTCCTGCCGGGGCAAAAAGCGAAAATTAAGCAGGTGAACCATTGCGGGAGCATTCGCCGCCGCCTGCTCGATATAGGACTTGTGAGCGGAACGGTTGTCGAATGCGTGGGGAAAAGTCCCTGCGGCGATCCGAAAGCCTTCCTTATACGCGGCGCGGTTATCGCTATCCGCTCGGAGGATTGCAAAAAAATAGCGGTATGTGATATTTCCTGCAAATCGGGAGGGGATTAAATGGGGCTTACAAGTAAATCAACGGGACGCGGAGCGATCGACCATGGTATCGACGCCGCACATTCCTCTGCACGTATTATCGCGTTGGCGGGCAACCCGAATGTCGGAAAAAGCACTGTATTCAACGCTCTTACGGGAATGAATCAGCATACGGGAAACTGGGCGGGAAAGACTGTTTCAAGTGCGCAGGGCTGTTTTGAAACCGAGCATGAAAAATATACCCTTATCGACCTGCCGGGTACATATTCGCTTATGGCTCACTCCGCCGAGGAGGAAGCTGCGCGCAGCTTTATATGCTTCGGAGGCGCGGACGCGGTAACGGTTTTGTGCGACGCGACCTGCCTCGAAAGAAACCTTAATCTTGTGCTGCAAACGATGGAAATAACCGATCGTGTTATTGTATGCGTGAATCTGATGGACGAAGCGCAGCGCAAGGGGATTTCACTTGATTTATCCACGATTTCCGAGCGGTTGGGCGTTCCGGTCGTGGGGATTTCCGCGCGTAAGAAAAAAAGTATCGCAAGGCTTACCGGGCAGATAGATAAAACAGCTGGTGGAATGAGCTGTTCAAAGCCGATGAAGGTGCGCTATCCGAAAGGAATTGAAGAAGCGATAGAAACGCTTGAACCTGCTGTTTCGGAGCATTGCAGGGGATTGAAACCGAGGTGGGTAAGCCTGAAATTGCTCGAAGGTGACGAGAGCCTGATTAGTGAAATTGAAAAATACACGGATTTTTCTTTTACGACAGACCCTGCCGCCGCGAAAGCGCTTGAACAGGCACGGAAAATGCTGTACGAAAACGGCATTACCGCTGATAAATTCAAGGATAATACTGTCGCCGCACTGGTTCTTGCCGCGGAGGAGGTCTGCCTTGGCACAGTAGTGTGCTGTAAAAGCGACTATAACGCCGCCGACAGGAAAATTGACCGGCTTTTAACGGGAAAATGGGTCGGTTATCCGCTTATGCTGCTGTTGTTATTGGGGATTTTCTGGCTGACTATCGTTGGCGCAAACTACCCCTCGCAGTTTCTTTCGTCGCTTCTTTTTGCGCTTGGCGACAGGCTCTCTGAGTTTCTTGGTGCAGTCGGCGCGCCCGAATGGGTGAACGGTGTACTGGTTGACGGAGCATATAAGGTGCTTGCCTGGGTGGTTTCGGTAATGCTGCCGCCGATGGCGATTTTCTTTCCGCTTTTCACTCTTCTGGAGGATTCGGGCTATCTGCCGCGCGTTGCGTACAACCTTGATAAACCGTTCAAGAAGTGCAGCGCGTGCGGAAAACAGGCGCTTACGATGTCGATGGGTTTTGGGTGCAATGCGGCGGGGGTTGTAGGCTGCCGCATTATTGATTCGCCGCGCGAACGGCTTATTGCGATGCTTACGAATAACTTCGTGCCGTGCAACGGGAGGTTTCCGATGATACTGAACATTATTGCGGTTTTCTTTATCGGAACAGCTTCGGGGGCGTTTTCTTCGGTGATTTCCGCTCTTATTCTGACGGGATTTATATTGCTGGGGATCGCAATGACGTTTGCGGTGTCAAAGCTTCTGTCCGGAACAGTTTTAAAGGGCGTCCCGTCCTCATTTACGCTGGAGCTGCCGCCATACCGCAAGCCGCAGTTCGGAAAGGTAATAATCCGCTCGGTTTTCGACCGCACGCTTTTTGTTTTAGGGCGGGCGGCAGCGGTTGCAGCGCCGACGGGGGTTCTGATATGGCTGCTGGCGAATGTTACGGTAGGCGATATGAGTATACTGGGATACGTGACGGATTTTCTCGACCCTTTCGGGCGGCTTCTGGGGCTTGACGGAGTGATACTGACTGCGTTTATTCTTGGAATACCCGCGAATGAAATTGTTATACCGATTATAATTATGACATATATGTGCGAGGGCAGTCTTATGGAAGCGCAGAGCCTTGCACAGCTAAGCGAGCTTCTTACCGCGAACGGCTGGACGGTAATTACGGCGATAAATGTGATTTTATTTTCACTTTTTCACTGGCCATGTTCAACGACTCTGATTACGATAAAAAAGGAGAGCGGGAGTATGAAATGGGCGGCGGCGGCATTCCTTATCCCGACCGTTGTGGGAATGGCAATGTGTTTTCTTGTGAATATGTTCGGGACTTTACTTTTCGGGTAAGTTATGATATAATTTAGAAAAGAGAAAAACAGGCGGTGTAAAAATGAGGCTTGACAAATTTATTTCAGAACAGGCGGGCGTAACGCGCTCCGAAGCGAAGCAGCTGGTAAAAAAAGGAGAAATTACGGTAAACGGCGCGGTGATCAGATCAGCCGACGCGCAGATTTCGCCTGAAGCGGACAGCATTTTCGTCTGCGGTAAGGAAATTTCCTACCGGAAATTCATTTATATCATGCTGAACAAGCCGGGCGGGGTTATCTGTGCGACGCGCGACGAGCTTAGCGAAACGGTATTAGAGCTTATACCGGAGGAGCTTCGGCGAAAGGGACTTTTTCCTGCGGGACGGCTTGATAAGGACACGGAAGGTTTTGTTTTCATTACGGACGACGGTGCGCTTGCACATAAAATGCTCTCGCCGAAAAGCCATGTCGAAAAGGAGTATGTCGTTACTCTTGATTTGCCTTTCCGCGAGGAATATATCAAAGCTTTTGCGGATGGTATAACAATTGACGGCGGGGAGAAATGTCTTCCTGCGGTGATCATTCCGACCTCTGACGAGCGGGTTGTACGGCTTATTCTCCACGAGGGGAAATATCATCAGGTCAAGCGAATGATGAAGGCGGTCGGGAACTGCGTCGTAAAGCTGAAGCGCGTCAGAATGGGCGGGATAGCGCTTGATTCCGCACTTTCTTCAGGCTCCTGCCGCGAAATAACAGCCGAAGAGCTTGGAACGCTTTTTCAGATCGATGACTGATAAAAAAGCAAGATAAAGGTGCATTTTCGGCGCATTGCGCTTCGTTTCATAACGAAAACATATTGCGGAAACGCATGAGCAAAAGGGGCTGATACAGCATATGCTGCAACAGCCCCTTGGGTTTTATATATTGTCAACACATGGCGCGTCACGCCTGTCAGCAGGCATCGGTATGCGAGAGAGCCGTATCAGCCGCCCTGGTTTCGGGCAGCCCTGCTCATTCCTCGGCAACAGCGCTCTCGTCGGGAAGTTCAGCCGTTGTTTTCGCCGAACGAATCAATCGTGCATTCCGCAAGCTGTACAAAACCAGCGATAAAACCATCATTCCAACGCAGGCAAATATCATACAGTCGGAAGCAAGCTCAGGGATTTTGTACCAGAGAACGTGTATAACCATCGTCAGATAAAGTAAAACCGTCGTAACCTTGCCGTGCCATACCGCGCCGTGTACCGCGCCCGTCTTGCGTATAACCACCAGCCCCATGATGCCCGACGCGATTTCCTTTGCAAGAAGAACAATAAGCGGTAAAAGCATAAGCGGGAATCTCGTTACAAGACAGAACAGCATTGCCAGCTGCGTAAGCTTATCCGCAACAGGGTCGAGTGCCTTTCCAAGATCGCTTATCATATCAAAATGCCTTGCGATGAAGCCGTCCAGGACGTCCGTTATTCCCGAAAAAACCAGAAGCGCCGCCGTTAAGCCGTACTGTTCCGCGCCGCAGTAAGCCCAGACGAAAACCGGGATCAGCACAAGCCGAAAAAACGATAAGATATTTGGTATCGTAAAGATTTTGTTTCTTTTCATTTAATCACCCTTTCTAACCCTGCTGTCAATTATTTTACAGCAAAACCTGCCGTAAAATACCTGTTCAAAAAATTGTATAAAAGCTATTATATCACAAGCGGCACTATTTGTCAAATTTTAGAGGCACCCAAAAAAGTTCAAAACTTCCGCTTTTTTTGCATATTTATTTCCGTGTTTTTATCACATTTCACAATTGCAGTCGTCGTTATTGTGCAGACTGACGAAAATGCGGCGGTCAAAACGCATAATAATTGTACATTACAATCTGAAATACGGACGGGTTTCGTTCTATCCGCGAAAACCCGCCCGTAGTCAAGTTATATTTTTGAACATTTCCTTTCCCGCGATTCCGCTTAATCCTTAGGGTGAACGAATCCCTTTATCATCTGAATAATCAGCATCGAGCCGAGAGAAAGCGCGTAAATTGCAAGGTTCTGGTACAGCGTAAGCTCGGCGATCCTGAATAAACCGTGAAGCGGAGTTATAAACAGAACCGCGCTGAGCAGGGCAAAGCCCGCGGCAAAGGCAAGTATTCCCCATTTGTTCGAGAAGAATTTTTTGCTGAACAGTACGGGCGCTTCCGATTTACAGCTGAAGCCGTGGAAAAGACGTGATAAACAGAGAGTAGCGAACGCCATAGTGCTTGCCGCGCCGGCAGCGTTTTCAACGGACGTGTTCAGCCCGAAAAGGAATGCCGCAATCGTAGCCGCCGCGATCACAACGCCCGACCACGCGATCTGACCGAGAAATTTTCCCGTAAGTATCGTTTCGTTTGCGGGACGCGGCTTCTGCTGCATAACACTGTCGGAGTGCGGTTCAAGTCCTAAGGCGATCGCAGGAAGCGAGTCCGTCAGCAGGTTTATAAAGAGCAGGTGAATCGGCTCAAACGGAACAGGCAGCGCAAAAATTGAGCAGAAAAGTACTGTGACAATACCCGCCATATTTCCCGAAAGAAGGAAAAGTATGGACTTCTTGATGTTCTCGTAAAGGTTTCTGCCGTTTTTTACCGCCTTTACTATTGTAGCAAAGTTGTCGTCCGTAAGCACCATCGCAGCCGCGTCTTTTGAAACTTCCGTTCCGGTTATGCCCATGGCAACGCCGACGTCCGCCTGTTTGAGCGCAGGTGCGTCGTTTACACCGTCGCCTGTCATCGCAACAATGCAGCCGCGCCGCTGCCACGCCTTGACAATGCGGATTTTGTGTTCTGGTGTAACTCGCGCGTAAACCGATTTGTCCGCGACAAATTCGGTGAGCTGTTCGTCGGTGAGCGGGTCGAGGACTTTTCCTTCAACCGCCTCGCTCTCATTTTCAAGAATGCCTATTTCTTTTGCAATCGCTGCCGCTGTAACTATATGGTCGCCCGTTATCATAACAGGTTTTATTCCTGCGCTGCGGCACTGTGCAACCGCGTCTTTCGACTCAATGCGCGGCGGATCCATCATAGCCAGAAGTCCGATGTAGTTAAGTCCGTTTTCGTCAGCCTCGGTTATGACTTTCGCAGAGGTTTCCTTACAGCCGAAACAAAGTACACGCAGCCCCTGTGAGGAAAGCTGTTCGGTCTTTTCGAGAATGTCGCGGCGCTCCTGCGCTGAAATGTTCATTCTTCCGACCATAACGTCAGCCGCGCCCTTTGTGTACATAATTGTCTTTTCGCCAACCGTTACAAGAACCGACATAAGCTTGCGGTCGCTGTCGAATGGCACTTCGCTGATTCTGCGGTTGTCACGTCTGATTTTGCGCCAGTCTGCACCCGTATCGGCTGCGAACCGAACTAGCGCGGTTTCAGTCGGGTCGCCGATCTCCTTTTCTTCCCCGCATTCGCCGTCGTTACATAAAACGGCAGCGTTAAGAAGCTGTCCAAAACGCGGGTCGTCAGCCTTTATGTCAGGCGCGCCCACGATCGTGCTGCCAAGAACAGCCTTACGAACGGTCATTTTGTTCTGCGTAAGCGTACCGGTTTTGTCCGAGCAGATAACCGAAACCGAGCCGAGTCCCTCGACAGCCTGTAATTTACGCATAACGGCGTTTTCCGCGGACATTTTCTGTGTTCCGAGCGACAGAACGATCGTTACAATTGAACTTAACGCTTCGGGAATTGCCGCAACCGCAAGCGCAACCGCGAACATAAAGGAATCCATTGCGGAGTCGAAATTGACCGTGCCGCCCTCTCTTACAACATTGAACAGGCTTAACCCGAAAACAGCTGCACAAATGACAAGAATACATACAGAGAGCTTTTTGCCGAAATTGTCGAGCGAGCGCTGTAAAGGCGTTCTGCGTTCCTGAGCCGACTGTATGAGCGCGGCGATTTTTCCTACCTCTGTATCCATTCCGACTGAGGTGACAACGTATTTTCCGCGTCCGCCCGTTACGAAGCTTCCCGAATAAACCATATTTTTCCGGTCGCCGAGCTGAACTTCAAACGGGATAACCTCCACGTCCTTTGAAATGTTCATACTTTCGCCCGTGAGCGCACTCTCGTTCGTCTGAACCGAAGCCGCTTCCATAAGACGGCCGTCTGCGGCAATGCGGTCGCCCGCTTCCAGAAGAACGATATCGCCAACTACCAGTTCTGCGGAATCAATTTCCGAGATTTTACCGCCGCGTAAAACCTTCGCGTGCGGGGAAGAGAGTTTTTTCAGGCTGTCAAGCGATTTTTCCGCGCGAACTGTCTGAACGGTTCCGAGAATGGCGTTCATTGTAATTACGGCGATGATTACGAAAAAGCTGTCAAGCTCGCCCGTAAGCGCGGAAACAAGCGCCGCGATTATCAGGATTATAACCAGAAAATCCTTGAACTGGCTTAAAAAAATCACCAGTGTGCTTTGCTTTTTCCCCTCGGAGATGGTGTTCTCGCCATATCTTGAGCGGTTTTCCTTAACCTGCTCGCCGCTGAGTCCGTCTGCGCCCGTGCCGAGCTGATACATAAGAGCTTCGGGCGTTTGTTTGTAAGCTTCGTTTGTCATTTTATGTTTCCTTTCTGGCTGCTTCACTTTCCTGCAAAACAAAAAACGGCAAGTCCGTTATTGAAATATTGCAGTATAAGTATATGCAGATATTTCAATAAAAGTCTTGCCGTTTATATATGACGCGGTCGAATTTCGACGTACTGACGCATTCATAGACGGGGGAACCGTCGGCTACTCCCTTTTATTTCTTTCATTATATTCACTTTTTCTTCATTTGTCAACCCCTTTTTTAATCTCTCCAAAATATTTGGGCAATCTTTATACAAACACTAGACAAAAGCGTCAAAATATGGTATAATAAGACAGATTATTCGGGACATCACTGCGTAATTATCGTTTTGCACCCAGAGGTGCGATTGCAGACGGAACTAATTGCGGGTGAAGCCTGACAGCAAACTTGAAAGGAAGCGTGATCTCATGAAAAAGACATTACGACAAATTATTGCGGAGGGTATTCGCCCGTTAAGTACGACAGGACTTGTCGGCGGTATCGTTATTGCCGTACTCGCGGTTATCGCACTCGTTACAAACTCGGCTATCCCAACGATCCTTGCCGTCGTTGCCGCAATTGTAATAGCTGCCGTATGCGGCGCAATGGGAAAAAGCGTCGGCGGTAGGATAGGCGACGCTGTTTCCGTCCCGATTGAAGCATTGGCTGAAGGAAAAGACGTAAAATCTCCCGACCTTGCTGTTGAAATTTCAAGCCTTGCTGAAAAGAACAGCGCTGATAACGCCGAAAGACGTGCGGTTGCTGACGTGTTGTCAAAAATCGCCGAAGGAAGCTATTCGGTAAGCACCGACAGCCTTTCCGAATCAAGCGAGCTTTCCGCGGCTGTTATAAAGCTTGCAAAAAAGATTTCCGAGGGCGCACTTTCCGCCGAAAATACCGCTGATAACACAAAAGACGGGCTCCGCGCCGTTTCAGACGCTTCCGCTCAGCTTGCCGCACAGACAGCGCGCCAGTCGGCAGGTCTTTCCGACCTTTCCGACGCTATCCAGAAAATCCAGGAAACTGTTGCCGAAAACGCTGGAAATGCCCGCGAGGCGAACCGTTATGCGGCTGCCGCTTCGTCCGACGTTGAAGCGGGAACAGGGTATATGAACGAGCTTCTTGACGCTATGGAATGTATCAGCAAGTCCACTGACGAAATTGCAAAAATTATAAAGGTTATCGAGGATATCGCGTTCCAGACGAATATTCTCGCGCTCAACTCTTCCGTTGAAGCAGCACGTGCAGGCGAAGCGGGA
This sequence comes from uncultured Ruminiclostridium sp., assembly GCA_964489095.1. Taxonomy (GTDB): domain Bacteria; phylum Bacillota; class Clostridia; order Oscillospirales; family Ruminococcaceae; genus Ruminiclostridium_E. The sequence goes on from CAZAXM010000003.1 coordinate 12,054, forward strand.
AAAGGCTTCGCGGTTGTCGCTTCCGAGGTTAAGAACCTTTCTGTCCGCTCTCAGGACGCTGTACAGCAGACAAACGAGCTTATCAGAAGCTGCGTTGAAAGCGTAAAGCGCGGTTCGGAGAAAACTGCCGCCACAGCAAAAGCTCTTGCCGCAGTTTCTACGGGAACAAAGGCTATCGCGGGGCTTGTTGACGAGATCTGCGGCACTTGCGAGCAGCAGCTCGGCTCGATCGGCGCGGTAAATACTTCTATAACTGAAATTTCTACCGCTGTTCAGCTTGCCGGTTCAGCTGCTGAACAGTGTAACGCTTCGATTTATAATCTCGGTAAGCCCTCTGTCGGAACAGGCGCTCCCGCCCCTAAGCCAGCGGCACCTGCTCCAAAGCCGTTTGTAAGTGCCGCTAAGCCTGCAACACCTGTTGCTAAGCCTGTAACACCCACAGCGGCTAAGCCGGCTGCGCCCTCTCAGAAACCTGTAACAAAGCAGTACGGCGAGCCTGTCCCGAAGTCGATTCCCGACGCATATTCGACGGAATTTCGCGACATTTCCGATAGTAAATACTAATAATGGAAAATTACATACTCACGCGCAGACGGGGTATGAAAAACCTTCGGCTTAGGGTTGACGATAACGGAGACGTTCTTGTAAGCGCACCCTACGGCGTTTCCCGTGAGCAAATAGACGAGTTTGTCGAGTCGCGGACGGAATGGATAGCGCGCCGCCGTGCGGAGCTTTCTGAACATACTGCCGAGCTTTCTGACGGTTCGCCGATAACGATTTTCGGTGAAATATATACGGTTCGGATACGACAGGGAAGGGAAGAATGTGAAATAAGCGGAAATACGCTTCTGGTAACGCTTTCCGAACCCGAAAATACCGCCCGTGCCGAACAGCTTGTCCTCACGTATATGGCTAAGGAATGCCGTGAGGTGCTTGAAAATGCTTTTGTGCATTGTCTTGCGCTTTCGGGATATCGCGGCGCACCGCCTAAACTTCGGCTTGCGCTGCTCAAAAGCTGTTGGGGAAGCTGTAACAGGCGGTCGAATGTTATCACGCTTAATCTGTATCTCTGTAAGCTCCCGAAACGTTTCGCAGAGTATGTGGTAGCCCACGAGGTCACACACCTTTTCGTCCCGAACCATTCAGACGAATTTTATTCATTCGGCGAGCGGCTGTACCGCGGCTTCCGCGTCACCGACCGCGAGCTGAATAAAAAGAGAACGGGAAATATTCTTTCCTGAAGCAGATAATGTGTACTATAAAGAAAGGAAATAACGATGAACAAGCTTAAACCGATTACATTTGTAAAATTAACCGTTTCGGGTATTATCAACGCTATCGGCGTTGTTATGTTTCTATCGCCTGCGAACCTTATCGACAGCGGATTTTCGGGAACCTCAATGTTCCTCGCTTCGGTAACGAAGCTCCCGCTTGCGGTTTTTCTGTTGATTCTGAACATACCATTTTTCGCATTCGGACTAAAGCGCCAGGGTCTTACGTTCACCGTTTATTCGCTTTATGCGGTCGGAATTTACTCCCTCGCTTCCTATGTTATAACATACGTTCTTCCCGTAGAGGTTGTAAGCTCATCGCCCTTTACCGAGAATGACATTCTTTTAAGCGCGGTTTTCGGCGGTCTTATTTCGGGTATCGGAAGCGGACTTACGATACGTTTCGGCGGCGCGATTGACGGTATCGAGGTCCTTTCGGTTATTTTCGCAAAACGCCTTGGAATAACAGTAGGTACGTTCGTTATGATATATAACGTTATTCTTTACGTAGTTATTGGTATGGTAGAACAGTCGTGGATTATCCCGCTTTATTCGGTTATATCATACGCAGTCGCGATCAAGGCGGTTGACTTTATCGTTGAAGGTATTGATAAGGAAAAATCGGCAATGATAATCACGTCCGAGCCGATGGAAATCTGCCGCAGACTTTCAGCCGAATTCGGGAGCGGGGTAACGCTTATGAAGGCTAGCGGATACTACTCAAATGAAAATAAAACGATCGTTTATTTCGTGGTAAACCGATTCCAGATTTCTAAGCTGAAGCAGGTCGTGCGAGAAACAGACGAAAAAGCGTTTGTTACGATAAGCGATGTTTCGGATATTTTAAGCCGCTCGTCAAAGGGGTAATTATGCAGCTTAATGAGGGATTCGAGAAAACAATCACCGACGCTGAAATTGAACGCTGGCGTTATCCGCGTTTTTTTGGGGACAGTATATCAGGCGGAACAGCTCTTCTGAGCGGCGAGGAGGCACGTCACTGCGCGCAGGTTCTGCGAATGAAGCAGGGAGATCTGGCGGTGGTGTGCGATGGCGGAGGTATGGATTATCTGTGTCGGATAGCTTCTGCGCAGACGGGCGCAGTAACGCTTGACGTTATTGACAGCCGCGAAAATGAGGCGGAAGCGAGCATTAACCTCCGACTTTTCCAGTGTTGTCCTAAATCGGATAAAATGGAATTTATTGTTCAAAAGGCAGCGGAGCTTGGCGCGGCGGAGGTTATACCTGTGCTGTCTAAGCGATGTGTGTCAAGACCTGATGAAAAGGGCGCGGCTAAAAAGCTTGAGAGGTACAGAAAAATTGCCTACGAAGCCTCGAAGCAGTGCGGGCGCGGAAAGATTATGAAAATCAGCCCTATGCTTACGTTCAGCGAGGCAATCGGCGAATTTAATCCTGAACATACGGGCATACTGTTTTACGAGTGCGGCGGAAAAAGCCTAAATGAAATTGCAGGCGGAAAGGTAAGCGGTACGTTTGACGTGTTTATCGGAAGCGAGGGCGGTTTTGAGGAGGACGAGGTTAAGCGCGCAGAGCGTGCGGGAATTGTTTCCGCAACCCTTGGAACGCGAATCCTGAGATGTGAAACCGCTCCGATAGCTGCAATTTCGGTTTTGATGAATTTGACAGGAAATATGTGAAAAATTTGTTAAAAACGCAGAATTTTAAAATATACTTGAAAATGCAGTCGAAATAGTATATAATTAAAAGTGAAAAGCTTTGAAAGGAAGGTATAACCCCATGAATAAAAACATTATTACTCTTCTGCTCGGAATTATCGCGCTTATTACAGGTGCGCTCACCGCAGCGTATTTCATCAAGAAAAAGCTTGATGAACAGGAAATGGATGAGGAAAATTTCGAGGACTTCGACCTCATTGATGATGACGATGATTTCTTCGGCGAGGACGAGTACGAGGAATTTGACGCGCTTAACCTCGGTTCTGACGCCTCTATCCCGTTCACCGATACAAACGCTGACGAAAACGCTTTTTAAAATTATTTGCGGTATTTATGCGCGATGTGTAAATGCCGCTATTTTGTGAGGTAAGATTATGAACAAATTCCTGAAGAAAATCTGCGCCGCGGTAACGGCCGTCGGAGTTTTCGCGACCACGCTTGTTTTACCCGTTGCTGCCGAGAAAACGATCTCTCTCCCCGATAATGAGGCAATCAATTTTGTCAACAGTATGGGTGCAGGCTGGAATCTCGGAAACACTTTTGACGCTGCCAACTGTACATGGCTTTCAAATGAAATGGATTACGAAACCGCGTGGTGCGGCGCGAAAACAACACGTGAGCTTATAAAGGCGATAGCCGACGAGGGCTTTACGACGATCCGCGTACCTGTTTCGTGGCATAATCATGTTGACAGCAGCTTTAATATCAGCGACGCCTGGATGGAGCGCGTTAAAGACGTTGTTGACTGGTGCGTTGATGAGGATTTGTACATTGTCTTAAATTCCCATCACGACATTGAAAAGGGCTATTACTACCCGACATATGATGAATATGACACCTCCGAGAAATATGTCAAAAAAATCTGGACGCAGATTTCAGACGAGTTTAAGGGATATAGCGATAAGCTTATTTTCGAGGTCAGCAACGAGCCGCGTGCTACCGGTACCGACTACGAATGGTGGTTCAGCGTAAATTCACCGTCTGAACAGGCAGCAGAGAGCATCGACTGTATAAATAAGCTAAATCAGGCTGCGCTTGATACAATCAGAGCTTCCGGAAGTAACAACAAGTCGCGCTACGTTATGGTTCCGGGTTATGCGACTTCGACAGACGGCGTTATTACGGATAGCTTTGAGCTGCCAAAGGACAGCGTTAATAACCGCCTTATTGTTACGATACATATTTACACCGATAAAAAGGGTTATTACATCAACCCAATCAAGAAGGTTTACGAGAAGTACGTTAAAAAGGGCATTCCCGTAATTCTCGGCGAGTACAACGAAAATTCGGGCGAAAACAAGTACGATTCCGAGTCGGCTGAGTTCTTAGGCGAGCTTGTAAAATACGCGCGCGAACGCGGAATTACGAGTATCATCTGGGACAACAACGCTAAGGAATTTAAGCTTATCGATCGTGCGACGGTTAAGTGGGTTCATAAGGATATTGCCGATTCTATCGTGAAGAACGGCGCGTCTGATGTGAAGAAGAACGACGCTAAGAAAGACGACGATGAAACGAAGACAGATAAGCCTGACGTTACGGCGAAACCGTACAATAAAAAGATAAAACTCAGTTGGACGGCGGTAGACGGCGCAACAAAGTATAAAGTGTACAGTTACAAAAACGGAAAGCTTATCGCAATTAAAACGACTAAGAAGCAGAAGCTTACAATCAAGAGTCTTAAAAACGGAAAAAAATATTCCTATGCAGTTAAGGCGTATGTAAACGGGAAGTGGACCGGTGTAAAAAAGTCGGATATAGTTTCCGCCATACCGAAAAAGTAAATCGAAAACCGATGCTTCAGATTTCCGAAGCATCGGTTTTTTGCATATTTTAAACTAAACATTCGGGATAAACGCCCTGTCGGATATATTCGCGTAGATTTTCTTTGACAGCCTGAGCGTCCTGTGAATAGGTCATTCCGAACCAGCGGCTGTCGGTTTCAAGCACGCGAACCTTACATTTTCCGCTTTTTATCAGTTTGTCGATCGCAATCGGAATGAGAAATTCCGAACTGTCAACGTCATTGTCGTCAACATTTATCAGGAACTCGCTGAACTGTTCCGAAAGTCGCGCCATATAGTCCTCGGTAAAGCACCACATATTCATAGAAACCGCTGCGTTTTCGTTTATAACACGCGCTTCGCCATTGTAAACCCCGCAGATTTCGCCGTTTTCGCTTCTGGCGATACACTTGGTTTCCTCAAGCCCGACGAGAAAGCTGTTTTTAACAGTACATACCCCGCGGGTAACAGTCCCGTTTTCGCTGAGCGTGTTGCTGATTCTGAAACCGCACGTTGCATATTCGGGAACATCTGCTGACGAGTTGTCGGCGTGCCTGAGGTAATCGCAGATCACGCGGTAAGCGTCTGCACCGTAGAAGTCGTCTGCGTTTATAACCGCGAATGCTCCTTTTACAAGGCTTCGGGCTGCGAGAACAGCTTGTCCCGTTCCCCACGGACGTGTGCGCAGTGCGGAAATTTCGTTTCTTACGGGAATATCATCTTTTTCCTGAAAAACATAGCTGACCTTAACGGTTCTGGCGAGCCTGTCGCCTATTTTTTCACGGAAAAGCTGTTCGATATCACGGCGAATGATGAAAATTACGTGGTTAAAGCCTGCGCGAACCGCGTCGTAAACCGAGTAGTCCATCAGCAGCTCGCCGTTTGACCCGACCGGTTCAAGCTGTTTAATTTTCTGCCCAAAGCGCGAGCCGATACCCGCCGCCATAATAATAAGCGTAATTTCCTTTTCCATGGCACTCTCCTTAGTATGCAAAAAAAGGGTACGATTAACGTACCCTTTCATTTCTGCGTGATTAGCAGCCGTATTTAGCTGTACTTACCTTAACGCCGGGTCCCATTGTAGACGAAATGGTGCAGCTCTTGAGGTACTGACCCTTAGCAGCTGCGGGCTTAGCCTTAACGATAGCAGCCATAAGAGTTTCAAGGTTCTCCTCGAGCTTAGCCTGTCCAAAGGAAGCCTTTCCGATAGGGCAGTGAATAATGTTTGTCTTGTCGAGGCGGTATTCGATCTTACCAGCCTTAGCGTCAGTAACAGCCTTTGCAACGTCGGGGGTAACAGTACCCGCCTTAGGGTTAGGCATTAAACCTCTCGGACCTAAAACCTTACCTAAACGACCAACAACGCCCATCATATCGGGAGAAGCGATTACAACGTCGAAATCCATCCAACCGTCCATGATCTTCTTAACTGTATCGTCGTCAGCAACGTAGTCAGTGCCTGCGTCCTGAGCTTCCTTAATCTTATCGCCCTTTGTGAAAACGAGGGTTCTGATTGTCTTACCTGTACCGTTGGGGAGAACAACCGCGCCTCTGACCTGCTGGTCAGCGTGACGGGAGTCAACACCTAAACGAACGTGAATTTCAACGGTTTCGTCAAACTTAGCCTTTGCGGTCTTGCAAACTAAATCACAAGCTTCGGGAACTTCATAGAACTTTCCCGCTTCAACGAGCTTTGCGCTCTCAACATATTTCTTTCCGTGCTTCATGTAAAATCCTCCTTGTGGTCAAGCGGTATAAAACCTCCCACGAATAATAATTTTGAATTGATTAGTCAACAACCTCGATACCCATGGAGCGAGCAGTACCCGCAATCATGGACATAGCAGCTTCAACAGAGCTTGCGTTAAGATCCTGCATCTTCTGTTCTGCGATCTGCTGAACCTGAGCCTTAGTAACCTTAGCAACCTTGTTCTTGTTGGGTGCGCCCGAAGCGGTTTCGATACCGCAAGCCTTCTTTAAGAGAACTGCTGCGGGGGGAGTTTTTGTTACAAAGCTGAAGCTTCTATCAGCGTAAACGGTAATAACAACAGGAATGATAAGACCTGCGTCATTCTTAGTACGCTCGTTGAATTCCTTTGTAAACGCCATGATATTAACGCCGTGCTGACCTAAAGCAGGACCAACAGGCGGAGCGGGAGTTGCTTTTCCCGCAGGAATCTGTAATTTAATAAATCCGACTACCTTCTGAGCCATTTTAATTACCTCCAAAAAAACTTAAAGAACTTAATTGATTTTTTCAACTGAGGAAAGTTCAAGAGTTGTAGGCGTTTCACGACCGAACATTGACACAGTAACAACGACAGTTCCCGCTGCTTCGTCTACTTCCCTAACAGTTCCCTCGAAGCCTTCGAGCGAGCCTGTAACGATATTTACGAGATCGCCGGCTACAACCTTAGCTTCCGCACTCTGCTTAACAACGCCGAGGTTCCGAGCCTCTTCATCGGTTAGGGGGATAGGTTTTGATCCCGGTCCAACGAAGCCGGTAACGCCTCTAGTATTGCGGCAGATGTACCACGACTCATCAGTCATGACCATTTTAACGTATACATAGCAAGGAAACAGCTTTTCTTCCTTCTGATTTCCGTCCTTATCAAGGATCGGCTTTCCATAATCGTCCGTAGCAGGTCCGATCGGAACCATAACGTCCTCGATAAGATGCTGAAGATTTCTGTTTTCCGCAAGCGTCTTAATATCGTTCGCAACCTTATTCTCATAACCCGAGTAGGTGTGTAAGATATACCATTTTGCTTCTGACATAATTTACCCCTTCTGCCTCTTAGCGTCTTAAACTTAAAGATTGCCGAGCATCAGTTTAATCAGCAGCATAAACACATTGTCCATGCCCCAGATTACTAAACCGCAGACAACCATTGCAACAATAACGACAACGGTATTGTGGAACACCGACTTGCGCGTCGGCCAGACAACCTTTTTAAATTCGGATCTGGCGTCCTTAAAATACTTGACAACAGATTTCTTCTGCTTTTTAGGAACGGAAGGCTTAACTGCTGCTGCCTTTTCGTTTGCCATAAAATCCTCCTTACTTGGTTTCTCTGTGGAGAGTGTGCTTGCGGCAGAATTTGCAGAACTTATTCATTTCAATTCTGTCAGGGTCGTTCTTCTTGTTTTTCTTGGTGTTGTAATTGCGCTGCTTGCATTCAGTACAAGCGAGTGTAATTTTAACTCTCATTTCGGCACCTCCTATTTTATTATTCATTCTTATGAATGAACTAAGCCTCCCTCGGCGGCAGACCCCTGCCGCGATTATGGGGGAATGCGCGCAAAAAGCGCACAAAAAAATAGCCCCCGCTTTCGAGGTAAGTATATTTTATCACATTTCACGCTGCTTGTCAAGGGTTTTTGCGTGTTTTTAGAACTTTTTTTGAAGGAAAAGTAAATCCGGCACGATTGTGTGCTCGTAGCGCAGCCGGGTGTGCGCGGGGTATTTGCGGCTGCTGCAAAACGGCACGTATACGCATACAAATCCCGCTGTTTGTGGGCAGCGGGATTTGTAGCAGAAATAATGACAGAAAAATGACGTTTTCTGTTTTTGTATGCCCCAAACCGCATAGATACGAGGTTTGTAAGGGCTGAAATTATCTCTTTGAGAACTGCGGAGCGCGACGTGCAGCCTTTAAGCCGTACTTCTTTCTTTCCTTCATTCTCGGATCACGAGTGAGGAAGCCAGCCTTCTTAAGAACAGGACGAAGCTCGTCGCTGTACTGAAGGAGCGCTCTGGAAAGGCCATGGCGGATCGCACCTGCCTGACCTGTTACGCCGCCGCCTGCAACGGTGCAAACGATGTCGAACTTGTCAGTTGCATTGATTAAAGCTAACGGCTGACGTGCGATAAGCTTTAAGGTGTCAAGACCAAAGTAATCGTCGATATCTCTGCCGTTGATTGTAATGTTACCGCTTCCGGGGTAAACACGTACTCTTGCAACGGAATGCTTTCTTCTGCCTGTTCCGTAGTAATAGGATTTAGTTTCGTACATACTGTTTCCCCTCCTTAAAATTTGAATTCTTCAGGCTTCTGAGCTGCGTTCTTGTGCTCAGCGCCTCTGTAAAGACGAAGTCTCGTCATAGCCTTACGACCGAGAGTTGTGTTAGGAAGCATACCGTAAACGGCGAGTTCCATAGCCTTTTCGGGTTTTTCGCTCATGAGCTTGCTGTACTGTACTTCCTTGAGGTGACCGATGTAGCCGGTGTGCCATCTGTAATACTTGTTTTCAAGCTTCTTGCCTGTTAAAACTGCCTTTTCGCAGTTGATGATGATAACGTGGTCGCCGCAGTCGCAGTGAGGTGCGAAAGTGGGCTTGTTCTTGCCTCTGAGAATGCTTGCAGCCTGTGCTGCAACACGTCCGAGGGGTTTGCCCGCTGCGTCTAAAATATACCACTTGCGTTCTACTGTTTCAGCTTTGGGCATATAAGTTGACATAGTGTTTTTTTCCTCCTGATTTTTTTGCGTTTTTACGCTCAACGAATGATATTATAGCGGTTTTGGGCGCGTTTGTCAATAGTTTTTTTGAACTTTTTTGAAATATATCTCGTATTCTCTGCAATTCTCGTTAAATTTCTCTGTTTCTCTCGTTTTCTCTCCTGCTGTTTTACAAAAAATCGCCGTTTTGATATATCTCACGTTTTCTTTCATTTCCGTGCATTTTCGCTTAATTCAGCCGGAGGTTCAAAATCGGCATTTTACCCGTTTAGGAACATAACTAGTCGTCTATTTCTTCGGAAACTTCGTTGTAATCCGTATACGTTTCGGTTTCTCCGTTCTGACTTATTATCTTAACGATCTGCTCATTCGTTCCGTCTGGCAGCTTAAACGCATTATCCCCGATAAACAGGTAATCTCCGTGAATGAACACCGATTTGTTCCAGCCGGTAACGCTCGCGCCAATTATGCATTCGCCGCCGCCAATGCTCGGCGAAATAACGTATTCGGCTTTATCCGCCGCTTTTTTTATGATCTCAGTTATTTCCTTCGCAGCTTCCGTTTCCGCGCCGTTTACCTTGCGAACCGTGTATGTTGTGGTTTCGCCGTTGTTTTCGTCAACCGCGTCTGTAACTGTACTCAGATACGAAAAACCCTTGAAATTCTTGCCTACAAGATAGTCCCCAAGCGTTGCGTAGCGGTAAGCAGGCTCTTTCCCGTTCAGCTCGCAAAGATGATCTAAAACGTCAAGCGTTCTATCAAGCGGGAAGCTGAAGTTGTAGCAAGCACAGCTCGTTTTCAGCTGCGCAGTAGAGTCTGCATACAGCCGAAGGGTGATCTGATGCTTGTTTTTCAGCGAAATGAAGCGGAAGCTAAGAAGTGATGTACTGCTTTTCGCTTCGGAGTATGTCACGGGCTCCGCGCTGCACTCGTTAAGCAGAGCGTAAAGATATTCGCCGTCAGGGCAGTCCGCAGACATTCTTATATCATAGGTTGTGGTTTGGGTGGAAAGTAAAACGCTTTTCAGGTCTTTTTCCGAAGCGGCGATCGATCGAAGAAGGTCGCCGACGGTAGAAATATTTTCACCGATTTCATTCTTCTCGGCACGCGTGAAGATCTCGCTTATTGTATCGCTGTCGGCGCTGAAATAAACTGTATCCATGTAATTGACCATGGTGACGGCTATAACGCCATTATCGTATATGTCAATATTGCAGTTGTTAAATTCATAGTCCTCCTCAGCTGCGACTTCCTCGTCTACATCGAATTCATCAGACTCAATTTCTCCAAGGAAATCATAGGCATACCTGTTTCTGGGTGAATAATCCGAGTTTGACGGGCTGAGCTGAAATGAGCTGTCCCAAAGGTTCGGGTCGGCGTCCGAAACCGAAAGCGAAATATATTTTTTGGAAAGGGCGGGGGTAGTATCAAGAATTTCCGCTGATTCAAGCTTCTGCGCTATATCCTTGTCGCGCAGCTTTTCCATAATTTCAGGCTCGGTCAGCGCGCGTGAATAGCTGCACACGATCCCGTTGTCGTGCAGCTCCGCAAAAAACGGATAGCTCTCCGCAAGCGGAACGCCGATAAGCGTTCTTATTTCCGTGCCAAAATCATTTTCATGCGGCGCAGACGGCAGATAAACGTCGTCATCTTCTGCTTCTATAACTTCTTCGATGTCTTCATCGCAGTCGTCTTCAGTGTCTTCATCGTTATCTCCGCAGGTTGATTCGTCTATTATTTCTTCTTCGGCAGCTTCATCCTCGTTGTCATCTTCATACGTTTCGTCAACAATATCGTCATCTCCGCGGTCCGGAGTTTCCGTTTCGGTTCTAGTGCCGCTCTCGATAGTTGTTACGATTATCGGAACGGTCGTATCACTTTCGGGAGTTGTAACGGTTGTCGTACTCTCGCTCGTAATTACGGGCGCGGCAGCGTCTTCGGAGCTGCTCGTTTCGGTGACGATTCCTGCCGCAGGGGCGTGGATTGTTGTCGTAAAGCTTGATTCAGTCGTGGTCGGAGGTGTTTCGGTAACAATATCCGTTACAATAATTTCCTCGGTTTCGGTCGGGGTTGTCGCTGCGGGAACGCCGGCTGAAATAAGCTTCGGGAGTAAGACGCTGCACCCGATAACAATTGCCGCACAGGCTGCCGCGCTGAGATAACCTATATATTTATAATAAGGTCTGTCCTTTTTTCGTATTAGCGCTTTCATTTTTTTCTCAAATTCCGCCGAAAAGGTGCAGCATTCTTCTGCTGAATCCATCAGAGCGGCGGCGTAGTTTTCGGTCAGCGCGTCGTCCAACGCACTTTTAAGTATTTCGTACATTTTTTGAAGCTCCTTTCCTGTTATAGCTTTGCTAAATCGGCAGAGAGGGTCTCACGAAGGCTTTTTCTCGCGCGCTGAAGCCGTTTTTTGACAGTTTCCTCCGTACAGCAGATATTCTCCGCGATTTCCTTTATGCTAAGGCTGCGGACATGAAAAAGATAAAGCGGTTCTGCGTACTTTTCGGGCAATTCCCGTATCGCTTCAACTATCCGCTCGTAATTGATCCTGGACAGCACCTCGTCGGAAATATCGTCCTCTGTCGCTTCAAAATCCTCGATTTCGTCGAATGATACAGACGTTTCTCTTTTTTCTTTTCGGTAAATATCAATCGCGGCATTTCGCACTGCTATCTTAATATATGCTTCGCGCTGGGGCGATTCGAGCGGAAAAACCCTGCTGTAATTTCGGGCAATGGTGAAAAAAGCCTGGCTTACCGCTTCCTCGGCATTGTGGTGGTTGTGAAGAACGCTGTACGCGAGCGCGAACATTTTGCCCATATAAGTGTTATAAAGGGTCTCAAAATCAGCTTTTTCTTCGGGTGCATCAATCATTGATGCATAAAAAGCGATCATGTTGTTATCAATCCTTTCGTCCTGTTATGCTTCATATATAAAAACGGAACGAAATCCGATTCGGGGACAAAAATATATACAGACTTTGCCAAAACGAATCGAAGTTCTCTGAAATTTTTTTTAACAGGCTGTAATATGTAAATGATCTCAAAAATTTTTTAAGCATATCTGTCGTAAAAACAGAACCCTTGTTTCAATAATAGCACAACCAAGCCTTTTTTTCAATACTGCTGCTGATAATTGGAGAAAAATGTAAGCCGCTTTAGCTTTGCCGATAAACCCGTTCCGGAAAACAATTAACAATGAGTAGTTGATAAATGAAAATTGCGTTGTGCCTTAACAATATTTCAATTTTCCGCCAAACATACAGCTTTTCGCTTCCTTTTGTCACAAAGGAAGGGGGGGCGGGGCAGCGCCGCCGCTCTCTTTATCCACTTTTCTTTTTTAATAGCTGTGTTTTATCAAAAAATTCTCATAAAAAGCTGAAAATAATGTGAAATCTGTTGCGTTCGGCACAAAAATATGTTATAATAATCGTAATTTGATATGTTCGGAGTGTTGAAATGATTAACGTAGCTATGGACGGTCCTGTCGGAGCGGGAAAAAGCTCGGTTGCGCGCGAGTGCGCGAAACGGCTCGGCTTTATTTATGTTGATACAGGCGCGCTTTACCGCGCAGTCGGTCTGTACTGTACAAGAAACGGTATTGAAATGAGCCTTTCAAATGAGCAGAACGTCAAAACGGCAGTTGAAGCCTCGGTTTCACTTGAAATAAGGCTTGAAAACGGAACGCAGCTCGTCTTTATGAACGGCGAAAACGTTTCGGACGAAATCCGCCTCCCTGAAATCAGTATGGCGGCAAGCGCAGTTTCAGCAATCCCCGCGGTTCGTCGATTTTTACTTGATACTCAGCGGAGCGTTGCTGCGAAAAACAATGTTATAATGGACGGGCGCGACATCGGAACGGTTATCCTTCCGAATGCGGACGTTAAAATATTTATTACAGCCTCTCCCGAGATCCGCGCAAAACGGCGATTTGACGAGCTTGCCGCGAAGGGTGTTGATGTAAAATTCGAGGACGTGCTGAGTGACCTCAATAAGCGCGATTATAACGACAGCCACCGCGCCGAAGCACCGCTTAAACAGGCGGCAGACGCGATTTTACTTGATACTTCCGGGCTTGATTTCGAGCAGACGGTAGACGCGGTAATAGATCTTATAAAACAGAAAATGTAAGGGGTACAGCCATGTATCTTTTTTTCAGAAAACTTCTTTCAATAGTTTTTCATATAAAATATAAAATCACTATCCATCACGCAGAGAATATCCCTGATATGAAGGGCGGCTATATCATTGCGAGTAATCATCTGAAAATGCTTGACCCGCCGATGATCGCGGCTTGCGTAAAGGGTAAGTTCTCGTTTATGGCGAAAGATGAACTTTTCCATAAGAATCCGTTTGTAACATTTATTATCACAAAGTGCGGGGCTTTTCCTGTTGTTCGCGGTGCAGGCGATGACGCGCCGATTAAAAAGGCAGTCGAAGTTCTCGGCGAAAACCGTATTCTCGTTATTTTCCCTGAGGGTACGCGCTCGAAGGACGGTAAGCTCGGACGAGTGAAATCAGGAATTGCTCTTATCGCGTCGCAGGCAGGCGCACCTGTACTGCCGATTTGCCTTAAATACACGGGAAAGCGTTCTGTTGATGTCACGATCGGCGAGCTTATTCCCGCCAATGATTTGAAAATTGATCCCGATGACCGAAGAAGTATGAGAAATGTCAGCAAGCGTATTCAGGAGCCGCTCCAGTCGCTTCACGATGAGCTTTTCGGAGTTGAAGAAGCTGAAAGCGGTGCCGGAAATGAGTAGTATTGTTAAGGCGAAAACGGCGGGTTTCTGTTTCGGTGTTACACGCGCCATCGAGCTTGCTGAAAAAGCTGCGGCTGAAAACGGCAGGGCATATACGCTCGGTCCGCTTATTCATAATAACGACGCAATAAAGCGGCTTGAAAACGTCGGCGTTTATGTAACCGAGGAGATTTCCGAGGAAAAATCGCCGATTATAATACGAAGTCACGGCGCGCCGCGTTCCGTTTACGAGGAGCTGACGGCGAAGCGAATAGACTTTGTTGACGCGACCTGTCCTTTTGTTGAAAAAATCCATAGGATTGTGGCGGAAGAGTCGGCTAAAGGTGCTGATGTGCTTATCGCCGGCGACCGGCTTCACCCTGAGGTAGTTGGTATTCTTGGATCTGCTTACGGTAGGGCGGAAGCGGTCAATTCGGTTGACGAACTTTACGAACTGGTAAAAACAGAGAAAACCTTTGGTGAAAATGCACTAATTATGGTGTCCCAGACCACCTTTGATATGGTGAAATGGGAAAAAATTAAAATAATCGCAAAAAAACACTATACAAACGTAAAAATTTTTGATACAATATGTAGTGCTACTACGAATCGTCAGAATGAGGCGGATAGCTTAGCCCGCGAATGTGATCTGATGGTGGTTGTCGGCGGAGTGCATAGCAGCAATTCGCGAAAGCTGGCGGAAATATGCCGAAAGTATTGCAGAACGATTTTTACAGAAAATGCGGCTCAGCTGAACCGCAGTGAATTAAAAAGCGTTTTATCATCGAATGATGTTAAAATAGGAATTACAGCAGGAGCTTCAACCCCTGCGTATATAATTAAGGAGGTTCATATTACTATGAGCGAAATTATCAAGGACGAAGCTATGGATCAGGAATTCATGGCGGCACTCGATCAGATGGATCGGGTCAGAGTATATACGGGGAATAGGGTTAAGGCTACGGTTGTTGCTGTAAATAAGACCGAAGCTGTCGTAGACATCGGAACCAAGCATTCGGGCTACATACCCGCAGAGGAACTTTCCGCTAATCCCGCACTTACTCCTGATGAAGTAGTAAAGGTTGGCGACGTTATCGACGCTATCGTTACAAAGGTCAACGACGCAGAGGGTTATGTATACCTTTCTAAGAAGCAGGTTGACGCTCAGGCAGGTATGGAAAAGATTATTAAGGCTAAGGACGAAAACGCAACCGTTAAGGGCACCGTTACTTCTGTTGTCAAGGGCGGCGTTATCGTTACAAGCGAGGACGGCGCAAGAGTATTTGTTCCCGCGTCACAGACAGGCGTTCCGAGAAGCGGCAAGCTTGAGGATATCCTTAAGAAGGAAATCGGCTTCAAGGTTATCGAAGTAAACGAGGGCAGAAGCAGAGTTGTTGGTTCTATCAAGGCTGCTGAGCGTGAGATCACAGACGCTGTAAGGGCTAAGTTCTGGGATGAACTTGAGGTTGGTAAGCGCTTCACAGGCGAGGTTAAGTCGATGGAGAGCTACGGCGTATTCGTTGACCTCGGTGGCGTAGACGGAATGGTTCATTCCTCCGAGCTTACATGGAACAGAATCAAGCACCCCAAGGAAGTTGTTGCAATCGGTGACAAGCTTGATGTATACGTTAAGAGCTTCGATCTCGAAAAGAAGCGTGTTTCTCTCAGCGCTAAGAATCCTGACGACAACCCGTGGAACAAGTTCCTTAACGAATTTTCCGAGGGCGACGTTGTCAAGGCGCAGGTTGTTTCAATCACTCCTTTCGGCGCATTCGCTCAGATCATCCCCGGAGTTGACGGTCTTATCCATATCTCCCAGATTTCTCTTGAGCGTGTAACAAATGTTGCACAGGTTCTTTCTGTTGGACAGATTGTTGACGTTAAGATTACCGAAATCGACGCTGAAAAGTCGAGAGTCAGCCTCTCCATTAAGGAACTGCTCACTCCCGCTGAAGAAAGCGATGAAGCAGCTGAATGATTAAACTGTATAATAGTCGCGCAGGTGATATGCCTGCGCGATTTTTGTGAGGAGAAGAAATGAAAAAAAGAGTCTTTGTCGTACCGTATGTTGTTTCGTTAATACTTGCCGTCGGGATTATCCCGCTCGGAATGTTTTTGTTCACGCTGCCGCTCTGGCTAGGCGTAGTCTGTGCGCTGCTTCCCGCGGCGGTGGTTGTACTTTTCGCCTTTTGGCGCAAGCCGAAGGGACACGTTGTTTCGCTGGAGCTTGCGGGCGCACTTTTAATAGGCGGAATCTGTTTTTCAGGAACATTCTGCAACCCTTACTGGGGCAGCGTGATGTTTATGGAGAAAATCGATACGCCCGTCGGTGATACAGGCCTGACGTATGAACAGGCGCGCTGCGATATGAACGAAATGATGAGCGTTTTAAAGAGAGTTCACCCGAAATTTCTGAGCGGAACTCCGAAAGAGGTTGAAACGGCATATAGCAGGGAACTTGAAAAGCTCTCGGTTATGCCTGAGATCACGGTTATGGATTTGCAGGTCGCGATGGCACGGACGGTTTCAGTGCTGCATGACGCGCACACGAACATTTCCGACTGCCACAACGGAGAAAATGACCTTTTCAGGCGCGATTACGCTGAAAAGGTTAAGGGCGGCTGGGAAATAAGCGCTGTGAACGGGATTTCATTCGACGATTTTTTCAGCGCAGTGAGCGACCGTTACAGCTTTGAGGTTGACGAGTGGGCGACTAAGGACGTTGTTTACGCGCTCGGTAATGATGTCGGTCTGGAATACCTCGGACTTGACAAAAACAGCCTTACGCTGGAGTTTACAAAAGACGGCGATGTGCAGACGATAACGTATTCTGACGCGGATTTTCTGACCTATGACGATTATATGGAACTTAACGCGGAGTATTACACCGACCGTGTTGATGCGGCAGACAAGCCGTTTGTCCGCTATGAGATTGACGAAGAACATTCGCTCGCGGTGCTGACGCTCGAAAGCTGTACTTTTAACGATGTGTATTGCGAAACGCTGCGGGAAATGTTCACGGAAGTAAAAAGTAAGAGCATTCAAAATGTAGCGGTTGATCTGCGAAACAACGGCGGCGGGAGCTCGCTTGTCGCAAATGAATTTATCCGATATCTTGACGTTGACGAATACAACACCGATTCTATGAGCTGGCGGCTTGGATTTTTTATGCCATATTTTGGCGGTGAAAAACGAAACGACCGCGTAAATGAGCTGACTTTTACGGGGAACGTCTATGTTCTTACCTCGAACGACACGTTCAGTTCGGCGATGATGTTCGCGGAGTATATTACCGACAATTCGCTCGGAACAATTATCGGTGAAGCGCCCGGAAATGCGGCAAATTCCTGCGGCGACATAACGATTTTCCGAATGCCCGAAAGCGGGTTGTACCTGACCTGTTCAACGAAGATCTTTACACGCGCGGACGCGGAAAATCCCGAAATTATCGTTGCTCCCGACATTCCCTGTGGGAAGTCTGAAGCGTATGATGTGCTGCTTGAAAGCATATCATAAATCACCCGCTCGGTGTTCCTTCTCAAAATAACATAAAACGAAAAACGGCTGCTGCAATCATGCAACAGCCGTAGCTTTATTATTCGGTCACCGTTTTAATGTGCAGTTCTTCAAGCTGCTTTTCGTCAACCTCGGCGGGGCATTCGCTCATAAGCTCGCTCGCGTCCTTGATTTTCGGGAAAGCTGTCACGTCGCGCAAACTTTCCGCTCCGCAGATGAGCATCGTCAGGCGGTCAAGCCCGATTCCCATTCCTCCGTGAGGCGGCGCAGCGTACTTGTACGCGTCAACAAGGAAGCCGAACTTCGCTTCGATTTCTTCAGGGGTAAGTCCAAGTGCCTTGAACATCTTCTCCTGAAGCTCGTAATCGGTAATTCTTATCGAGCCGCTGCAAAGCTCCGTTCCGTTGAGAACAAGGTCGTAAGCCTTTGCGAATACCTTTTCGGGCGCAGTTTCCAGATACGGCAGGCACTCGTCAAGCGGCATTGTGAACGGGTGATGCATTGCGTCCCAATGGTCGGTCTCTTCGTTGTATTCAAAGAACGGGAACTCCGTGATCCAAAGGAAGTTGAAGCCTTCGGGGATAATATCCAACTGCTTAGCGACCTTTAAACGCAGCGCGCCCAGAACAGGAAGAACAACCTTATTCTTGTCCGCAACAATAAGAGCAACGTCGCCCTTTTCACAGCCGAGAGCCGCAAGAATAGCCTTCATCTCGTCCTCAGTCATAAACTTCGAGAATGAGCAGCTAGGCGCGTCGTCAACCCAGCGAATGTACGCAAGTCCCTTTGCGCCAATGCCCTTTGCAGCCTCGGTGAGCTTGTCGATTTCCTTGCGGGTAAGTGTTCCGACCGCATTCTTTGCAACAATACCTCTTACCGAACCGCCGTTTTCAATAGCGGAAGTGAAAACGGAGAAGCCGCAGCCCTTTACAACGTCGGAAACGTCGGTTATTTCCATTCCAAAGCGCGTGTCAGGCTTGTCCGAGCCGTAGCGGTTCATAGCGTCGTTGTATTTAAGGCGGGGAAGCGGCATCGGAATGTCAATTCCCAGCGTTTCCTTCATAAGACGCTGAATGAAGCCTTCGCCGATTTTGAGTATGTCGTCAACGTCAACGAACGACATTTCAAGGTCGATCTGCGTAAATTCAGGCTGTCTGTCCGCGCGTAAGTCCTCGTCGCGGAAGCAGCGCGCAAGCTGAATGTAACGGTCAAAGCCCGAAATCATAAGCAGCTGCTTGTAGATCTGGGGCGACTGCGGAAGCGCATAGAACTTCCCCGCGTGAACACGCGAGGGTACAAGATAGTCGCGTGCGCCTTCGGGAGTTGATTTCATCATCATCGGCGTTTCAATCTCAAGGAAGCCGTTTTCGTAGAAGTAGTCGCGTGCAACCTTAGCGATCTTGTGGCGCATAATGAGGTTTTCCTGAAGCTTGGCTCTGCGCAGGTCAAGGTATCTGTACTTTAAGCGCAGCTCCTCGTTTACCTTCGTGTCATTAGTGATTTCAAAGGGCGGTGTGTTCGCTTTAGAGAGGATTCTCAGGTCGTTTACGAGGATTTCAACGTCGCCTGTCTTAATGTCTTTATTCACGCTCTCGCGTTTTCTCAGAAGCCCCTTAGCCATAAGAACATACTCGCTTCTGACCGTTTTCGCCTTTTCAAAAATCTCCGGAGCGGTCGTGTCGTCAAAAACAAGCTGAACAATACCTGTTCTATCGCGTAAATCTATAAAAATAAGTCCGCCCTTGTCGCGGATTCTCTGCGTAAAGCCGCCGACTGTAACTTCATTTCCTACGCCCTCGACCTCGCCGCAGTAGTGCGTTCTCGAAAGCCCTTTCATCAAATCTGCCATTTTCCTTTGTCCTTTCGTTTATTGCGGGCAGCGCCCGTTAAGCTAGCTTACATTATATCACAAATGGGACTGATTTTCAATAGTTTTTTGAAAGATTTCATACAGTCATTGTCCGGTTGACGGCTATCATTGAAAACTGAACAAGTTTTTTGAGTGAATTTTGAAAAATCACTTTATTTTATGGAAAAAATATGCTATAATAAATCTATATGTACAAGGAAAAGAGGAATGTGAATGACAGAGCTTGAAATTGAACTTGACAGCCTTGATAAGCTCCACACGGTTTTCGGAGATTTCGATTCTAACATAACTATCCTGCAAAAGGAATACGGCGTTTCTATTTTCAGCCGTGACGGAATGATTAAAATTTCAGGACAGGACGACCGCGCGGAATGTGCAAAAAAGGCAATTCTCGGACTCGTTGAGCTTATAGATAAGGGCGAAGCAATAACCGACCAGAGCGTCCGCTACGTGATAAATCTCGTCAACGAGGGCGCGGAAAATCAGGTCGGCGAAATCGGCGGAGATACTATCTGCGTTACGTTCACGGGTAAGCCGATTAAGGCGAAAACGCTCGGTCAGAAGCGTTATATCGAGAATATACGGAAAAACACGATTGTTTTTGGCGTAGGACCTGCCGGAACAGGTAAAACCTACCTCGCCGTCGCGCAGGCTGTACGCGCCTTCAAGAGTCACGAGGTCAACCGCATTATTCTTACCCGACCCGCCGTGGAAGCGGGGGAGAAGCTGGGATTCCTCCCCGGAGATTTACAGAATAAGGTAGACCCGTATCTGCGCCCGCTGTATGACGCGCTTTTTGATATGATGGGCGCGGAAAGCTATCAGCGTAATCTTGAACGCGGGATAATCGAGGTCGCGCCGCTCGCTTATATGCGCGGAAGAACGCTTGACGACAGCTTTATCATACTTGACGAGGCGCAGAACACGACTCCCGAACAGATGAAAATGTTCCTGACCCGTCTTGGCTTTAACAGCCGTATGGTTATAACGGGCGACGTTACGCAGATCGACCTGCCCGATTCAAAGCGTTCGGGACTTGTCGAGGCGGTTAAGATTCTTAAAAACGTTGAGGATATAGGAATTGTGCGTTTTTCGGAAAAGGACGTCGTGCGCCATAAGCTGGTGCAGGATATTGTAAAGGCGTACGAGAAATACAACGAAATGAGAAAGTGAGATTTAAAATGTTAAGTATAAGAGTTTTAGGAACAAATAAGCAGAAGCTCATAAAAATTTCAAAAAGAACACGTGATATTGTAAAGCGCTGCTGTATCGGCACTCTTTACGCGGAGGGTTATCACGACAATTTCGAGGTTTCCGTCACTTACACGGACAATCTCGGTATACGCGAGCTGAACCGCTTTTACCGCGGAATAGACCGTGAAACGGACGTCCTTTCGTTCCCGCTGATGGACGGCGAGGGCTTCGATATCGACCCTATTTCGGACAGCTGTATGCTCGGCGACATTGTTATATCAATGGAAAAGGCAATCGAACAGGCAATCGAATACGGGCATAGCTTTGAGCGCGAGATCGCGTTCCTTACCGTTCATTCCATGCTGCACCTGCTCGGCTACGATCACGTGAACAGCGAGGATGAGGAAAAGGAAATGTTTGAAAAGCAGGATTTTATCCTCGAAACGCTCGGCTACACCCGTTAAGCTGAAATGAACAGGATAAAGAAGCTTGGAAAGAGTTTTTATTACGCTGCGCGCGGCTTTATTTTCTGCCTGCGGCATGAGCGGAATCTGAGGATACACCTGACGACGACGTTTTATGTTTTTGCTTTTTCGTTTTTTTACAATTTCAGCCGCGTTGAATACGCAGTGCTTGCGCTGACCTGTGCGGCGGTTATCGCTGCGGAGCTGTTCAACACATCAATTGAAGTTGTGATTGATAAGGTTTCGCCGAAGTTCAATGTTTTTGCGATGATAGGTAAGGATATTGCGGCGGCCGCGGTTCTCGCAGCAGCTCTCGGAGCGGCTGTTGTCGGGGTAATGCTGTTCTGGGATTTAGCTGTTTTCGCGGATATATTCCGCTTTTTTACATCAGGCTGGCTGCCGCCGCTTGCGCTGCTTGTTTCGGTTATTTTATCGGTTATGTTCATATTCAGCACGAAAAAGCGCGGCGGGAATAATGCGGAAAAGAAAGGAAATAAATAATGACAAAATCAGTTTTTGTAGCAATAACAGGACGACCGAACGCGGGAAAATCCTCTCTTACGAATCTTCTTGTAGGCGAGAAGGTTGCGATTGTAAGTGAAAAGCCGCAGACTACCCGGACGCGTATCAACGGCGTGCTTACAAAGGGCGAAACGCAGTTTGTTTTTATTGACACGCCCGGTATGCACAAGCCGCGTACCAAGCTCTCGGAGCAGATGATAAAAACCATTGACAACAGCATTGCGGACGTTGAGGTGTCGATACTTATGGTTGACGCAACGAAAAAGCCGTCGGCAGTTGAAGAAAGGCTGATAAAGGATTTCGCGGGTAAGAACGAGGACGTAATACTGCTTATCAATAAGGTAGACCTGGTAAAAAACAAGCCTGATCTGCTGAAAATAATTGAGCAGTATTCGTCGATGTATAATTTCGCGGAGATAATCCCGATAAGTGTAAAGAATAAGACGAATACCGAGCTGATTCTACCGATTGTGGAACGCTATGCGGTTGAGTCGCCGCACTTTTTCGACGACGACCTGCCTACCGACCAGCCGGAGAAAATCTGGCTTGCGGAAATTGTCCGCGAGAAGATATTGAATAATATGTATGAAGAAATCCCACACGGAACGGCTGTTCAGATCGAGAGCATGGAGTTTTCAAAAACCAACAAGGGGGAGGATATTGTTGACCTCGGCGTTGTAATAATCTGTGAAAAACAGTCGCATAAGGGAATGATAATCGGGAAACAGGGCGCTATGCTCAAGAAAATCGGGCAGATCGCGCGCGAGGAGCTTGAAGAATATTTTGAGCAGAAGGTAAATATGAAAATCTGGGTTAAGGTTAAGGAGGATTGGCGCAATAGCGACGTTCTCATAACAGATTTCGGGCTGAGTGCGGAATAATGCTTGTTACAGTTGACGGGATAGTTATCGGACGGCGGACGATAGGGGACAATAACTGCTTTATCGACGTTCTGACCGATGAATACGGGGTTATAGAGGCGACGGCGCACGGAATACGTAAGCTTACCAGTAAGAACGCAGGAGCGTGCGGGTTGTTCTCATATTCGCGCTTCTGCTTTGCGAAAACGGGCGTTAAATATACGCTTAACAGCGCTGAGCCGAAGTATAGCTTCCATAGGCTTTCCTCCGATATTGAAGCTCTTTCGCTTGCCGTGTATTTTGCGGACGTGATTAAGGACACCTCCGCGGCGGAGCAGGAAACGGCGGGGCTTGTACGGTTTATGTCAATGTCGCTCTATGAAATTGAAAAGCGAAGGCTGCCGCTTTCGCAGGTGAAGGCGGTTTTCGAGCTTCGGATAGCGGCAATTCTTGGCTTTGAACCCGATCTGCGGGCTTGTCGTAGCTGCGTATGCTACGAACACGAGGTTATGTATCTTGATTATGCGAACAGCACGATGATCTGCGGCGACTGTGCGCAGAACGAAGCGGGCGAATACGAAGCGCTGACGCCGTCCGTACTGTATGCGATGCGGTTTATAATCTATTCTCCGCTTGAAAAAATTTACCGGTTTTCACTCCCCGCAATTTCACTTGCGGAGCTTTCGGCGGTATGTGAAAAATATCTTTTATACAGGCTTGAACGGAGCTTCCGAAGCCTCGACTACTATAAGACAATAGCAATTTAGGCAGTGCCGCGTAAATTAACGCAGCACTGCCTAAAATTATATAATTAGGATTTTAGCTAATTAGCTGTTGTAGGAATTGTGTAATGGAAACGATTAGAAAAAAATATGTTTGTTCATTTCACGGAATTTAAGATAAACCAGTGGATTTTTTAATGAAAATGTGTTAAAATGTAACAAGAAAATAATGTAACACGTTACATAACCCGTAAAAGGAGGATTCTTTTATGAATATTGCTGTTGCACAATCGGGCGGGCCTACCTGCGCGATAAACGCTTCGCTTGTCGGTGTATTTTCAAAAGCACTCGAAACCACCGAAATTGACGCTGTTTTCGGCTCAATAAATGGAATCGAGGGTATAATCCGCGATAATCTCATAAATCTGAAAACAATGATAACCTCGAACGAGGATATGGAGCTGCTTAAACAGACCCCCTCTACTGTTCTCGGTTCCTGTCGGTATAAGCTGCCCGAAGAGGAAGCTGACGGCGAGGTGTACAAAAAAATAATGAATTGTTTTCATAAGCATTGTATTGAAGCGTTTTTCTACATCGGCGGAAACGATTCAATGGATACCGTAGATAAACTTTCTCGTTATGCGAAAAAACACGGCGAAAATGTGAAGATAATCGGCATTCCGAAGACTATCGACAACGACCTTTGCTGTACCGATCATACGCCCGGTTTTGGTTCTGCTGCTAAATATACCGCTACTACTGTTCAGGAAATAATCCGTGACAGCTCGGTTTACAGTATCGAATCCGTTACGATTATCGAAATTATGGGTCGTCATGCGGGCTGGCTCACCGCGTCAACGTGCGTCCTCCGCGCAAACGGCGAGGTTGCGCCGCACCTTATCTATCTTCCGGAGGGCGATTTTACCGTTGAAAAATTTCTTTCCGACGTAAAGCGTGAGCAGGCTAAGCATAAGGCGGTTATCGTTGCGGTTTCAGAGGGGCTTGAGTTATCCGACGATGAGTACCGTTCGGGAGCGACAGATAACTTCGGTCACAAATACCTTTCGGGTATAGGTAAACAGCTTGAAAACCTCGTCCGTGATAATTTGCACTGCAAGGCGCGTTCTATCGAGTTAAACGTTATGCAGCGCTGTTCGTCGCATATATGCTCGCGGACTGATATTGAGGAATCCGTAAAAATCGGGGCGGCAGGCGTTACGGCGGCACTTGCCGGAGAAACGGGAAAGATGATGGCTTTCCGAAGAATAAGCGACCGCCCGTACGTTGCGGATATTATCGGCGTTCCTGCCGAGGATGTTGCTAACAAAGAAAAAATGTTTCCTAAGGATTGGATAACAGCGGACGGAACGAACGTGAATGAAAATGCATATAAGTATTTCCTCCCGCTTATTCAGGGCGAAATTGTTACGGAAAAGCGGAACGGGTTACCTGTTCATTTTAAAATTAAGGAAGAAATATTGAGAGTATAGGCTTTGTATTCTCGAATAGGCTGCCGCGCCGTTCGGGCGTTGGCAGTATATACCAAAATGGCTGTTGCAGCAGATACTGCAACAGCCATTTTTACGTTAAGCCTAAAAATTCTTCTAAAGTAAGACCGCTGTCGTGAACCATTTTAGCTGTGCTTTTTCCCAGGTAACGTATATGCCATGGCTCGTAAATATAACCCGTTATACCTTCCTTACCTTTAGGGTAGCGTATAATGAAGCCGTATTCGTGACAGTGTTCCGCCAGCCAGATTCCCTCGGCGGTTTTACCGTAGCTCTCGAATGCAGACGAAATATCTAAAGCAAGCCCCGTCTGATGCTCTGAGCGACCGGGGAGCGCACTGTATGTAAGCGCCTTTTCGTAGCCGTCAATGCCGCACCAGTAAGCGAAAACCTCCGCCTGACGATCAAATGAGCGAAAATCTGAAATTATCGGCATATCAAATCCCGAAGCATTCTTCATTTCCAGATAGGCTTCGTATGCCGATAAAATCAGTCCCCTCCCGTAGCTTTTGGGGAGAGTATAGTTCTTGTTTACAAGAATTACGCCGCCAACATAGGTTACGCCGTCCTTGATAACGGGCTTCGGCGGCTGAATGTGCGCGGTGACGCTGCCTTTGCATTTTATATCGGAAAAGCTATTGTTTACGAGAACTGACCCCTTTCCGTAAACCGAACCTGTTTCGGCAATAAGCAATTCTCCGCTGACTGATACGCTGCCGCCCTTTTTTATGCAAATTTCACCGCCGCAGCTGATTTCGCCGCCGTCTTCGATTTTGACAGCCCCGCGGATAATAAGCTTGCCGCCGCTGTCTATTTTAAGCCTTCCTTTAATGACAAATGTGCTTTTTGAGTGAACGGTAAGAACACCGCCCCTTTTTATGTGAACCATATTATCGGAAGCGATAGTGCCGCTTTCCGCCGTTCTTTTCGACTGCGATTTATCGATAACGATAACCGAACCCGACAGATTTGCTGCTGCGTGTGCTGTATTCAGCGGCATCATAAAACATACCGTCATAAGCACGCACATAACGGCTGTTTTAAAAAGCCGCATTTTTAAGCTATTCGTCGTCATCGTCAAGGCTTACCTTTAGGAATGGGCTTACTCTCGTAGGACCGAAAAGCGCGTTCATAACGTGCTTCGTCTTGTGTGAAACAGGTACTCCGTCCGAATCGACTTCAACGTCGTCGTCATTTCGGAAGCCGTCGTTTCTCGCCATTTCACTCAGAATGCCCGAAAAATCCGCTTTTTCAAGCTGCTTTTCCGCTCTGTCGTCCTGTTTCGGGAGAGAAATTGTGCGATAGGCGGAGATTGCCTTTGCGGAAACGGCGGGGGAGGACTGGATAGGCGCTGTATGCGCTTCCTTTTGTTCAGCTGTGCTTTCCGTTTTCTCAGCTGCCGATTCGCTCGGCTGCTCCTGTGTATCAGGTTCGGGCATTTCTTCCTTGCTGCGCCGGTATTCTTCAAGCGGCTGCTTTATTTTTTCGTCATACGGGGTTGTTTCGGGAATATCTCTGAACGCACTTGATCTGCGCGGCGTGAAGACCTTTACGTCCATATCGGGATTGCTGCGCGGTGTGAAAACCTTGATGTCCTCGTCGGGGAAGCTTTGCGGTATAAATGCGTCGGCTTCGTTTGTATGCGCTGTCGGCTGAACAGCCGCCGAGGGCGATTCGGTCGGGATAAACACGGTTTTCGGTTTAAAATCCTGATGTTCAAAGCTTCGTTCGGTGTAACTGTTATTAACGACATTTCCGCCGCGGATAACGCGCGCCGCGGGCTTCGGAGGATTATACTGAGCGGGGCGGGGCGGGGGCTGATAAAAAGCAGTCTGCTGGCGCGGCTGCTGAGCTGCCGCTGCGTTAGAGAGCAGCTTTCTAACCGCGTCGTTAGCATTCTTTTCAGTTTCGGCGAATGTCGGTTCAGTTGGCTGGATAGGGCGCTCTACGCGCTCAAAAACGAATTTTTTTACTTCTTTCCCATTTTCGGTGATTTCGGTTGGAGCTTCTTCCCGACGTAAAATCGGTTCAGCCGCCTTCTTCCTCGACGCAAATTCATCGCTTCTCGAAAGAGCAAAGAATTTATCAAGGTCGTCTTCTCCTGCCTGACCGGTCAGTAAACGTTCCTTAAGGCGCAGTTCCTGCTGATACCAACGTGAAAAATCGCGCTGTGTCATATCAACGTTCACACGCGCCGCCATTTCCTTATACAGCCCTTCAAGCTTACCGTTGACATATTCCTTATCCATAGGCTCGCCAAATGCGGGCTGTTCGATTATTTCAGGGAGAATGTCCGCCGTAATAGTCGGCTGTTCCTCGGAAGCGCCCATGGCATCAAGGCAGGTCAAGCCGTCTTTTTGTCTGCGGCTGCAATAGTCGTGCGGATAATCGCTGTCTTTTAAGAAATATTCGCCGCAGCGCGGGCATTTCTGAAGCATTCCGCCGCTTTCGATAAGTGCGTCGATTTCGAGGTCGATAATTGCCTTGAACGACGCCGGCATATAAACCTGCTGCGGGATCCCTGTCATAGATTTAATTATAGTATTTACTAAACTATCATCTTTATCGGGGATATATGTTTTAATAATTGAGAATGCGTCCATAGCCGCGCGGTCGGAGAGGTCGGGGTTAGTTTTCGGATTATATTTTATTTCAGTATCTCCGAGATTTTTAAGCACATTACGCACGATCTCACGCGAAGCGGTAGAAAGGATAAACGGCGAGCTGGGTGTGCGTCCGACGGAGTAAACTCCGGACGTTCCAAGTTCAGAAACGTGAAATCCCATTTCATTTGCCGCAACGTTAAACATAAGGTCGAAATAGTTCGCCCTTGCCCCCGCTTCGGAGGGTGAAGAAAGATAAACGCCAAATACAAAATCTGTCTTTTTTTGTGCGTATTCCTGCATTTTCAACAGGTTTACCCACTGATTTATCGCGTGGTTATGGCGATATTCACATAGCCGTCCGAAAACGGCACGTTCAAAATCGGTACGGCACTTCATATAGTTCTGCCAGAGAGTTGAAGTAGATATTTCGTTCTGCCTGCAAAGGTATTCGATCCAACAGTCGATAACGATTTTCTCGAAAATCGTCCGCATATTCTGTTCGTAATATTTATGACAGCCCGAAATCGAATTTCGTATCGAATAGACGTCCTCAACATTGTACTCTCCCGTGCGCGCGGCAAGGCGGCAAAGGTCAGTGCAATGGTTAAGAAAAAGCGTAAAATCGTATTTACAGAAGCCTGTTAAATTATTGGGGTACAGCAGGGTATAGATTTCATTTGAATTTTTCCCTGCGATATTAAGCTGACGCGCCATGAAATCCCTGCTCCTTTCGTTTATTCCGCACTTTCTTCCGGCTCGGCGGTTTCCGTTTCACTTTCAGCGCTGATTGTTTCAAAAACGATCGGCTTTTTAACGCCCGCAGCTGATTCGCCGTCTTCGTCCTCTTCCTCTTCGGGCATACGTGCCTTTTCAAACAGCTCGGGTATATTCTTCTCGCGTTCGTCAATGTACAGCTCCGTATCGGAAAGCCAGCTGTACTCAACTTCCTCGCGGTGCATTGTTACAAGCACTTTAAGGCTGTCGATTGTTTTATAACAGTTAAGGTACCATAAATGGATATCTTCGGCTGTTTCTTCAACGTAGAATGAGGTTGCCTTCCGCTCATCGCCCGCGTCGTCGATATACTGGACAAGCCGGTACGTTCCGTTTTCCGAATAGACATATTCGTTGCTTCTGTTTGAAACGTCGCAGTAATTCCCGAAAACAAGATCCTGAAGAAGAAGTTTCGGGGTAAGGTTGAAGCTAAGCATTGTGAGGTAAACGAACGCGCCGACAACAAACATCATAAGATAGAGCGTTCCGAGAACAGTTTTAAGCGTTTCTCCCGCGCCGCTTGCGAGGAATACGACGAAGCATACCGCAACAGGCGGGATAATAAGATACCATTCACCGAACGAGAGCATAAGTATCAGAAAGAGAATAAGTGGGGAAATGCAGACCGAAAAGCGCGTTAAAATCTGCTTTCGGGTATAGAAGAAAAGACCGCCGAAAATGAAATTTACAAGAACATAGAGAAGAAAAAGCGGTATCGGCGAGGTCGGTTCAAGCGAATAGCCGAAAGAGAGCCAGCCGACGCAAATCAGAAAAATAGGGTAGAGCGGCGAAAGAATTGAAAACCCAAGCCGTGTGTATTTATTTTTAAAGAAAGAAAAAATTTTCTCCATTCTGTTTTTATCCTTTCAGGTGTCCTGACAAAAATTATGTTATAGTTATTATTGTACACGAAAACGCAGCAAATTTCAATACTTAGCAAGAAAATTTTTTTGTTTTTTCGTCATTATAGCATCATTCAAATGAAAAACGCCGCAAAAACATAGCTTTGCGGCGTTATATATGTCGTTATCAGCTGTATTCTCCAACCTGTTCCGCAAACGAATAAATGCGTCCGTCATGCGCCTGCGGTTTTTTTTCTTTCCGTTCAAATACCTCTGAGATCGTCACAAATTCATACCCCTGTGCCTGAAGCTCAGGAATAATTATATCGAGAGCGGCTACCGTCTGTGAGTTGCCCTGTGAATCGTGCAGGAGTATGATCGCGCCGTCCTTGACCTGTCTTAATACAAGTTTTGCGCGGTGTTCAGCGGTATATTTTTCAACCCAGTCGTTCGCTCCGTATCCCGAAATAAACGGCATTTCGATACAGTCGATCATCGTCTTATTGACGGCAATGTACGGCGGGCGGAAAAACTTCGGCGATTCGCCCGTAATTTCGATAACCTTTTCATTCGTATATTCGATTTCATCAATAATTTCGTCCTCGGTCATTTTTGTCATATCCGAGTGCGTTTTAGAATGGTTCCCGATTTCGCAGCCCATATCGTATGCGCGTTTGACCGATTTCGCCGATTCGCTGTTGATGTTGTTCCCGATAAGGAAAAATGACGCTTTAACGCCGTATTTTTCAAGAACGTCAAGAACCTCGTTTGTTGTCGTTGTGTTCGGACCATCGTCAAATGTCAGCGCAACAACCTTCTTTTCAGTGTTCACTTGTGTTTCCTCCGTTGTTTCTTCGTTATTCGTCAGCGTAGTCG
>CAZAXM010000003.1:41859-84105 GCA_964489095.1 uncultured Ruminiclostridium sp.
TTTCAGCAGCTGTTGTCGTTTCAGCTTCCGTAGTCGTTTCAGCAGCTGTTGTCGTTTCAGCTTCCGTAGTCGTTTCAGCAGCTGTTGTCGTGGCAGCTTCCGTAGTTGTTTCAGCCGTTGTCGTGGTGGCTTCCGTAGTTGTTTCAGCTGTTGTCGTAGTGGCTTCCGTAGTTGTTTCAGCCGTTGTCGTGGCAGCTTCCGTAGTTGTTTCAGCCGTTGCCGTGGTGGCTTCCGTAGTTGTTTCAGCTGTTGTTGTAGCAGGCTGAGCAGAACAAGCCGCAGACGCTGCAATAAAAATGCTCAAAAAAATCGAAATAATACGTTTTTTCATCGTGGTTCCTCCAAGGTCCGGTGCTTGCAATTGTCGCATATATAATACGCGTTAAGCTCGTAGCGGGTAATATTTTTGCCGCATTTATCCTCGATCGTCGCTTTAAGACCGCCCGGATTCATGTCGACAATTCCGCCGCATTGCTCGCAGATAAGATGGTCGTGCGGAAAACAGCTTTTGTCGTAAAAATCTGCACCCTCGCCGACATGGATACGGCGGATCAGGCGTTCATCGCAGAGTTTTTTCAGATTGTTATAAATTGTAGCAAAAGCAATTTCAGGCATTTCCTCTTTAGCAAGTCCGAAAAGCTGCTCAGCGGTCAAATGTCCGTAGTCGCATAAGAGCCTGTAAATAAGAACACGCTGTTTTGTCATATTCCCTCCTTATGGTATCAGCGGCATACCTATATAACGATAATATCATATTTTTATAGGTTTGTCAACGCCTTATAAAGATAAAGAAACTGCAAATATTTTCAAAAAACCATTGAAATAATTCTGAAAAAATGTTATTATATAATATGTGTGAAGCGCAGTGGTCTGCGCTGTGAAATTGATTTCAGGAGAAGTTTATGAAAAGAATAATTGCCGCAGCAGCACTTGCCTGTACTGTTATCGGAACATCGGGCTGCTACTTCTTCCCCGCGGAAGAGGAGCTTCTCGAGCCGCCTGTAATTGCGCCGGACGAGGTTGCTTACTCGACATATACCGCGAAAATAAAAACAATTCAGAGTACCGTAACGGTTACGGGTTACCTTAAATCGCGCACGGAAAAGGAATGCTATTTTACTGATTACACGGGGCGCGTTAAGAATATTTATGTCAAGGCGGGTGACTTCGTTGAGGAAGGCGACCTTATTGCCGATATGAACACGGGTGTGCTTGAATATGAGCTTGAAATACAGAAGCTAAAGGTTCAGGCGGCGCAGCTCGCCTACAATTCAAGCGGCTCGCAGGCGGATAAGCTCCAGCTTGAAATAGAACAGAACATGCTTGATATGTATCAGGCGGAGTATGACGGTTCAATGGTGCTTGCGCCGATAAGCGGACAGGTTTCCTATGTATACAAGCTTAATCCCGGCACGGAAATGGATCCGTATAAGGTCCTTGCGCGGATTGCCGACCCCGACGACCTTTATGTAAGCGCCGAATACCCTGAATCAATCACCTTTAAGGCGGGCGATAAGGTTACTGTGAATATAGGCGGGATCAGCTACGACGCTACGATTTCGTACAGCCCTGCGGAAGCGCGTGAGGCGGGCGACGAGAATGTCAATGCGCTGCACGTGGATTTTGACGGAGAAAAGCCGGCTTTTGCGTACCTCGGTTCGCTTGCGGATATCGTAAAGGTAAAGGCAACGGCGGAAAACGCGGTCGTTATTCCGAAGAATCTTGTCAAGACGGACGGCGAGCGCGAATATGTCCAGATATACAACGACGGCGAAAAGAGTGAGGTTGACGTTGTAACGGGCATTACGAACGCTACCGAGGTTGAAATAAAAAGCGGATTAAAAGAGGGCGATCAGGTGATCGTCAGGTAAGGAGCAGACCTTGTTTACACTACTTCTGAGAAAAATGTGCAAGACAAAGTGGATGGTGCTTTGCCTTTTTATCGGCTTTCTTATGGCTGCGGGTATGATGAGCGCAGTGCCGATTTATATGGACGCTTCGCTTCAGCGTATGCTGATAAAGGATATGGAAGCCTACCAGCTCGCAACGGGCGATTTCCCCGGAATTTATTCGGTCGATAAGGCTTTTTCGGCGAATGTATCCGCGGGGGAACAGCTTGCCGCGATTAACGAGCTGCCGTCAATGGTTAAGGAGCGAGTGAGCGGGATAAAAATTCCTGTCGGCGCTGAAAAAACCGTTGTTATGGACAATTTACAGTATCTTTCAAACACTGACGGTTCTTCAACCCGCGTAAAGCTTGTTTCTATGACGGGCTTTTCGGAACATTCGGTTATCATAAGCGGACGAATGTACTGCGAGGGAGGAATTGCCGACGACGGGGTTTATGAGGCGGTTGCAAGTGAAACGGCGCTTAAAACGCTTGGAATAATTCTCGGCGGGGAATACGAGGTGCGCTCTGCCGATACAAGCCGTCCCGCTGTAAGAGTGCGCGTCGTCGGTGTTTATGAACAGTCCGAAGCGAACGATATTTATTGGTCGGAAACGATGGACAGGTATCTGAACGCATTTATGGTGGATTACGGCTGCTTTTCGGAAAAACTTATCGCGGGCGGATATGCACAGCTTACCGATATGTCGGTAAAATACGCGCTTTCGTATCAGTCGATGGATATGAACGACCTGCCCTCCGTTACAGCGGCAATCGACGAGGACCGCGAGTATTATAAGGAGCTTGGCTACGCCTTTACAATGGGTGTTTCGGATATCCTTGAGGAGTACGCCGTTGAAGCGCAGAAGCTCACGGGGATACTCTGGACGCTCCAGATCCCGACAATGGTAATGCTGGCGTTTTACCTTTTTATGGTGTCGCAGCTTAACGTTGAACAGGAAAAGAACGAAATCGCGGTGTTCAAGAGCCGCGGCGCAAGCTCACGACAGATATTTTTCATATATGCGGCAGAATCGGGAATACTGGGACTTGCAACGCTCATAACAGCGCCGTTCGTGGGACTGTTACTAACACGTTTTCTCGGTGTTTCAAACGGCTTCCTTGAATTTGTGAACCGAACGGGCATTTCCGCGAAAATCACGGGAACGGCTGTGGTTTACGCATTGCTTGCGGTTGTCGTTTTCCTGCTTACAACGCTTATTCCTATAATCCCCGCGTCAAAACTGTCGATTGTTGAATACAAGGCAAGCAAAAACAAGGTAGTTAAGGTACAGCTATGGGAAAAGTGCTGCGTTGATATTTTGCTGATAGCGGCGGGACTGGTTTTCTACGGCATTTATACCGCCAACGAGGTTGTTTCCGAGGAATCGACAGGCGAAATCAATCCGCTGTTTTTCATATTCTCAACCTGCCTTGTAATGGGTCTGGGACTTCTATTTGTGCGTGTTTACCCCTATTTTCTGCGCGTGGTTTATAACATTTTTCGACCGCTCTGGACACCCTCTCAGTATATGGCTATTACCTCGGTAAGCCGCGCGGAGGGCGGACGTGTGCGCTTTCTGATGATGTTTTTGATCGTGACATTTTCGCTCGGAATTTTTTCCGCGAATACTGCGAGAACTATAAATAATCAGAAAGAGGATCGGATATATTATTCAACAGGCGCGGATATCAGGCTAAAGGAATACTGGTCGGAAACGACTACCTCCGACGCAAATATGACGGTTACGGGATATGTGGAACGCGA
The DNA here is from genome assembly GCA_964489095.1 of uncultured Ruminiclostridium sp. Classification (GTDB taxonomy): domain Bacteria; phylum Bacillota; class Clostridia; order Oscillospirales; family Ruminococcaceae; genus Ruminiclostridium_E. Next base: position 45,516 of record CAZAXM010000003.1, read on the forward strand.
TTTTGAGCGTTTTGAACAGCTTACGGGCGTTAAAACGGCAACGCGCGTGCTTATAAATGAAAAAACCAAGGTGAGCGTTGATAAAAGCACCGAAAACGGCGTTACGCTTATGGCGATAGAGCCGTATAAATTCTCACAGACAGCGTGGTTCAGAAACGACCTTCTTCCCGTGCATTGGTGGAACTATTGCAGCGCGCTCCAGGAGTATCCGTCGGGAGTATTGATTTCCCGCGCGCTTGCAGATAAATATGAACTTGAACCGGGCGACAGGCTTTCGGCAAAATGGTCGGGTAATGACAGCGTTTCGGCAACAGTTGTCGCAGTCGTGGACTACTGGCCGGGAATAAACCCGAACAAGTCTGCCAAATCCGACAAGGAAAATGACAAAAAGTCAAAGGAAACCGACGGGGAACAGACTTCTTATGCGGTAAACTGCTTTATCGTTATGAACTACAATTACATATATAATCTTACCGATGTTGAGCCGTATGAGGTCTGGATAGATATGGAGGACGGCGCGACGAGCGAGGCACTGTACAATGATATAAGCGAACAGCGCATACCGATCGAGTACATAACCGATTCGTCACAGCTGCTTATTCAGGAGAAGAACGATCCGCAGTTACAGGGTATGAACGGCGCGCTTACGATGAGCTTTGTTATAATTATGATAATGACGATAATCGGGTTCCTGATTTATTGGATCCTATCGATCCGAAGCCGTACATTGCAGTTCGGAATACTGCGCGCGATGGGCGTAACGTTTAAGGAAATTATCGGTATAATCGGCTATGAACAGCTGCTTGTATCGGGCGTTTCGGTTGCGATGTCGTTTGTTATCGGCGGCGTTGTGAGCGACTTGTTCGTTCCGCTTTTCCGTTCGATGTACAGCCCCGTCGAGCAGGTTCCACCGTTTTACGTTGCGGCGGCGCAAAGCGATTACATCAAGATTTACGTGATTATCGTGCTTATGCTCGGCGGAGGATTCGCTATTCTGGGCAGACTTATAAAGAAAATCAATATCAACAAGGCTCTTAAGCTGGGCGAGGATTAAACGGAGGTAAAAATGGACGTTTTAATGGCACTGAAGGGTTTCAGCGTCGGCGTTGCGATTGCGGCTGCTGCCGCTTGCGCCGATTCCGTACCCGAAAATACAATAACAGAAAGCGAGAATGTTATGACTGACAATGTTTACAGCGCGAGCGTGGAAAATGTTAAGCCGCTCGGAAGAACACTTTTTGACGAGGGGCTGCTCTGGTGCGCCTTTTCTGGAACAGGCGCGGAATTTACCTGCACGGGAAGCGAATGTACCGTAACGATACACGGCGACCGCGTGAGCGAATCAGAAAGCAACGAGGGTAATTATGCAAGAGTTGCGATTTACGTTGACGGTGAGCGCGTCATTGACGATATGATCACCCAGCCCGAAAAGAGCTACACCTTTGCGACCGATAATTCAAATGTAAAAATCGTTAAGCTTTCCGAAACAGCCATGTCCTGCTTCGCGGTAAAGGAGATTTCCGTTAAGGGCGGCGAGATCGCGCCTGCTGAAAATAAGGAGCTGTTTGTCGAATTTATCGGAGATTCCATAACCTGCGGTTACGGCGTTGACGACGAGGATAAAAACCACCATTTCTCCACCGCGACCGAAGATGTTACTAAGGCATATGCATATCGGACGGCAGAGGCTCTCGGCGCGGATTACAGCATGGTTTCGATAAGCGGCTACGGTATCGTTTCAGGCTATACCGAGGGAAATGAGCCTGTTAAGGCACAGACTATCCCGCAGTATTACGAAAAACTAGGCTTCTCCTACGGCGATTTCGGTCTTGACAAGCCGCATAATTACAAATGGGACTTTTCACGTCAGCCCGACCTTATCGTTGTAAATCTTGGTACAAATGATGACAGCTATTGCAAGGACAATGCCGATAAGCAGAACGAATACCGCGAGGGCTATGTTGAATTTTTAAAGAAGATTCGCTCAAATAACCCCGACGCAAAAATCCTCTGCACGCTCGGTATAATGGGCGACAGACTTTTCCCCACGATCGAGCAGGCTGTATCGGATTATACCGCCGAAACTGGCGACAGCAATATATCTGCAATGAAATTTACTCCGCAGTCCGAGGCTGAGGACGGAATAGCAGCCGATTATCACCCCTCGGCCAAGACCCACGCAAAAGCGGCGGAGAAGCTGACCGAAAAAATACAGGAATTACTTAAAAAGTGAAAGGAAACGAAAAAATGGCAAGTGAAATTCGTGACGAAAAGCTCTGGGAGAGTGGAAGAAGAAAAATCGACTGGGTTGAGCAGAATATGCCCCTTCTCAGAAGCTATAAGGCTGAATTTGAGGAAACGAAGCCCTTCGCGGGTCTGAAAATCGCGCTTTCGGTTCATCTTGAGGCGAAAACCGCATATCTTTGCGAAACCCTCGCGGCAGGCGGAGCAGATATGTATATTACGGGCAGCAATCCGCTTTCCACGCAGGACGATGTTGCGGCGGCTCTCGCGCACGAGGGACTGAACGTTTTCGCATGGTACAACGCTACCGAGGAGGAGTATCACCGCCATATTTCCCGTGTTATCGAGGTTGGACCGAACATTATCATTGACGACGGCGGCGACCTTGTAAACCTTATTCATAACGAGTATCCCGAACTTATTCCGAACGTTATCGGCGGCTGTGAGGAAACTACGACAGGTATTATCCGCCTTATTTCGATGAACAAGGCGGGCAAGCTGAAATTCCCTATGGTGCTGGTAAACGACGCGGACTGTAAGCATCTTTTCGACAACCGCTACGGAACCGGTCAGTCCGTCTGGGACGGAATCAACCGCACAACCAACCTTATCGTTGCGGGAAAGAACGTTGTTGTCGCAGGCTACGGCTGGTGCGGAAAGGGCGTTGCTATGCGCGCAAAGGGACTCGGCGCAAAGGTCATCGTAACCGAAATCGACCCTATACGTGCAATGGAAGCGGTTATGGACGGCTTTACGGTTATGCCGATGGTCAAGGCGGCGGAAATCGGCGACTTTTTCGTTACCGTAACAGGCTGCCGCGACGTTATAACCGAGGAATCCTTCTATAAAATGCACGACGGAGCTATTTGCTGTAACGCCGGACACTTCGACGTTGAGGTTGACGTTGCAAAGTTGCGTGAGATCGCGGTTGAAACGAAGCTTGCACGGAACAATATAATGGGATACAAGCTTTCCAACGGCAACACAGTCTACGTTATCGCCGAGGGCAGACTTGTAAATCTGGCTGCCGGCGACGGACACCCCGCAGAGATTATGGATATGAGCTTCGCAATTCAGGCGCAGTCCGCGCTGTATCTTGTAAAAAACAGGGATAAGCTCGGAAGTATGATCGTGAATGTTCCGAAAGAGGTTGACCGTGCGGTTGCCGAGAGAAAAATAAAGTTCTGGGGCTTTGAAATTGACAAGCTTACCGACGTTCAGGAGAAGTACCTGAACAGCTGGAACGCGGAATAAGGAAAGGCGAGGGTATGGAATCGGCTTCACAGGCTGTATTAAATCAGACAATAATAATGTTCATCATTCTGATAATAGGCGCGGTGTGCTATAAGGTCGGGCTGATAAACGACGAGGGAAAAAAGCAGCTTTCATCGCTTGTGATGTATGTTGTAAATCCGCTGCTCATTTTTCTCGCGTATCAGACGGATTTCCGCACCGAGCTTCTTTCGGGACTCTTGTGGACAGCAGTTATGGCGGTTATAACATACGCGGCTTTTATCCTGCTTTCTAAGCTGTTCTTCCGAGAAAAAGAGGGACGTGAAGCCGCTGTTGAGCAATTCTCAGTCGTGTATTCAAACTGCGGCTTTATGGGAACTCCGCTTATATTCGGCGTTTTCGGGAGCGAGGGTGTATTCCTTCAGAACGGCTTCATCACTGTGTTCAACCTCTGCGTCTGGACTCACGGACTTATGACAATGCGCGGCGACCGCAAGGCTTCAGTGCTGCGCGCGGTGAAAACACCTGCCGTAATCGCGGTTCTGCTCGGAATGGTGCTGTTCTTTTTGCAGATCAGACTGCCCGAAATCCCGTATACCGCGCTGAACAACGTTGCCGAAATGACAACGCCGCTTGCTATGATAGTTGCGGGCGCGTCAATTATAAGCTCGAACATCGTAAAAAGTCTGAAAAACGTCCGTGTGTATCTGGTTGCCGCCTGCCGTCTGCTGCTGTTTCCGCTTATCGGCTTCCTGCTCATTATGTGGCTTCCCGCAAGTGAAACAGCGAAGCTGATAACGCTTATAGAAATCGCCTGCCCGACCGCGACGATCGGTATGATGTTCGCGATAACGTTCAACAAAAACGCGGAATACTGCTCGCAGATTTTCGCAGTGACGACGCTGCTTTCTATGGGCACGCTGCCGCTTGTGGTGTGGCTGGGAAGCACTGTTCTCGAACTGTTGAGGTGAACTATGGAAATTTTTGATATTGCTGTAATCGGCGGAGGAGCTTCGGGTCTTACCGCCACGATTTTTGCCAAGCGCACATCTCCCGCGCTTCGGGTCGGTATATTCGAGCGGCTTTCGCGTGTGGGGAAAAAGCTGCTTGCGTGTGGGAACGGGCGCTGCAACTACACCAACGAAAATATCTCCACTGAATTTTACCACGGAAGCTGCTCGGAGCTGATTCCGGATTTAAGCCTCGATGTCCGCGAATTTTTTGTGTCATTGGGTGTTTACGGATTATCCGACAGCGAGGGCAGAGTGTATCCCCTGAGCGAATACGCAGGCTCGGTTCTTGACGGACTGCGCCTTGAAGCGGCAAAACTTGGCGTGGAGCTTTTCTGCGACTGCCCGATCGACAATATAAAAAGGGAAAAGGTTTTTCGCATTTTTTCGGGTGAGCAGTGCTTTGCGGCAAGGCGGGTTATTCTGGCAGGCGGCGGAATGTCGCAGTCCGCGCTGGGAAGCGACGGTTCTGTTATTCGGCTTGCAAAAAAAATTGGTGTGGAGTGCGCTCCGCTTCGCCCCGCGCTAACGCCGCTGAAAACCGCACCGGAGCTTGTACGTCCGCTTAAAGGACTTCGCGCGAACGCACTCGTAACGCTTAAAAATGGTAAAAAAGCAGTAAAATCCGAGCGCGGCGAGGTTCAGTTCGGCGACGGCACACTTTCGGGAATCTGCGTTATGAATTTATCGCATTACTATCGCGAGAGCGGGGAATTTTCGCTGTCGCTTGATTTGCTGCCCGAAATGTCGGAAAAAGAGCTTGTTGACATTCTTTTCAAGCTGCGGGAAATGCGGAAAAAAGCGCCGCTTGAGGATATGCTGAGCGGGCTTTTTCACAAGCGCGTCGGGCTTTATCTGCTGAAAAAAAGCTGTTCAAGCGCACTGACAGAACCGACCGCCGTATTATCCGACGACGAAATCAAATCTGCGGCGAGGCTGATAAAATCGCTGAGCTTTCCCGTTGTCGGTGCAGTCGGTTTTGAGAAATCGCAGGTCACTTCCGGAGGAATACTGCGCTCGGAAGTTACCGATAGCTTTGAAATAAAGAGGACGCGCGGACTATATTGCTGCGGCGAAATGCTCGACATAGCGGGCGATTGCGGCGGTTATAATCTCACGTTTGCATTCGCCAGCGGAGCGGCGGCGGGAAGGAGCGCGGCAAAAAGCTTATGATACGTATTAACGACATTTACCTGCCGCTTGATTACAATGACGAAAGGCTGGCGCGTTCTGCTGCGAACGCTGTCGGCTGCAAGGCTGATGAGCTGCGCGCTGTTAAGCTCGTCAAGCGGTCGGTTGATGCAAGAAAAAAGCACGATGTTCATTATATCGCCTCGGTGGAGGTTGAATTAAAGGACGAGCAGCGCGTTTTGCGCCGTTTACCCCCGAACAAGGCGTCCGCTGTAACCGAACAGCCTTATGTTCAGCCGCACACGGAGGATATTTCGGGTGCGCCGCCTGTTGTAGTCGGATTCGGCCCCGCAGGAATGTTTGCGGCGCTGATATTGGCGAGGGCAGGGCTAAAGCCGCTTGTTCTGGAGCGTGGAATGGACTGCGACAGCCGAATCGCGGCGATAGAAAAATTTCGCAGCGAGCGTATTCTTGACGAAAACAATAACGTCCAGTTCGGCGAGGGCGGTGCGGGTACTTTTTCCGATGGAAAGCTTACAACGGGAATACGTGACCCGCGTATACGTCACGTTTTCCGCACCTTTGTTGAGTTCGGCGCGCCGGGCGAGATCATGTGGCAGGCGAAACCGCATATCGGCACGGACAGGCTGCGGACTGTTATAAAAAATATCCGGCGTGAAATAATCCGGCTTGGCGGAACGGTTCTTTTCGGTGCTAGGTTTGTTGAATTTACGCTTAAGGACGGGCATATTTCCGGCGCGGTTTATGAGCTTAACGGAGAGCGGATAGAAGCTGATACAAAAAATATAATTCTCGCGGTCGGGCATAGCGCGCGCGATACATTTGAAATGCTGAACAGCAGGCAGGTTAAAATGGAGCGGAAATGCTTCGCTATGGGAATGAGAATAGAGCATCTCCAAAGCGAGGTGAACCGTTCGCTTTACGGCGGTTTTGCTGAACACCCCGCGCTTGCCGCCGCGGATTACAAGTACGCGGTTCATCTGCCGAACGGCCGCAGTCTTTACACGTTCTGTATGTGTCCGGGCGGGTATGTTGTAGCGGCGGCTTCCGAAAAGGAAACCTGCGTTACAAACGGAATGAGCCTTTTTGCACGCGATGGTAAAAACGCAAATTCCGCACTTCTCGTGAACGTTGAAACAAGCGATTTCGGCGCAGGCGGGGTGCTTGCGGGGGTTGAGCTTCAACGTAAAATAGAACGCGCGGCATTTATCGCGGGAGGAAGCGGCTATAACGCGCCCGCCGCGCTTGTAGGGGATTTTCTTGCGGGGCGGAAATCGGACAGCCTCGGCGGCGTTACCCCGACAATCCTCCCGACTGCGGTGTTTGCAGAACCCGAAAGCTATCTCCCCGAATTTATTACCGACTCACTGCGCGCGGGAATACCGCTTATCGCTAAGCGTGCGGATTTTTTCCGCGCTGAGGACGCAGTTCTGACCGGCGCGGAAACTCGAAGCTCATCGCCTGTTCGGATTCTGCGCGGCGGGAAGCTCTGGTCGGAGTCGGCGGCAGGTCTGTATCCCTGCGGTGAGGGCGCGGGGTATGCAGGCGGAATTGTTTCGGCGGCGGTTGACGGTATAAAATGTGCGGAGGGGGTTATTGAAAATGGCTAAAACTAATTGTGATGAATGCACATACTATATTTATAACGATGATTTTGAGTGTTACCAGTGTGAGATAAATATGGACGAGGACGAAATGTATCGCTTTATGAGCGCGTCGGATTATGCCTGCCCGTATTTCAGAGCGGAGGACGACTATTTCCTCGCAAGAAAGCAGTAAGGAGAAAATATGACTAACAAATTGCAAAAAATCATAGACGCGGCTGTCCGCAGCGGTGATACAGCCGGCATAAATGTCCTTGTATTAAAAAAAGGCGCTGAGCTTGCCTATTGCGAAAGCGGATGGCGCGACCTGGAAAACAATGTTCCGATGACTCGCGATACGATTTTTCGCTTGTATTCACAAACAAAGCCTATAACAGCTGCGGCGGTTATCCTTCTTGCCTCGCGCGGTGAGCTTGACCTTTCGTCGTGGATCTCGGATTATCTTCCCGAATTTTCTGAACAGTTCGTAAGCGTAGACGGAAAACGCCGTCCCGCGAACCGAAGGATAACTGTTATCGACCTTCTTAATATGACTTCGGGGCTTGCATATCCAGACGATCGTTTTGACGGCGGGAAGCAAAGCGGTAAGGTTTTCTGGGAGATCGAGCAGCGTCTTTTCGGCGAGAACCCTGTTACAACGTGGGAGTTTTCGGAGATGATGGCGCGAACCGACTTGTGTTTTGAGCCCGGTGAACAGTTTCTTTACGGTACTTCGGCGGACATCGCAGGTGCGCTTGTTGAGCGTGTAAGCGGTAAAAAACTGAGCGAATTTCTGAACGACGAGTTTTTCATTCCGCTTGGAATGTCGGATACAGCCTTTTATGTTCCAAAAGAAAAACAGCACCGGCTTTCAAAGGCTTACGACTACGGTAAAGACGGTCAGCTTTTTGAGCATATAACAAATCATCTCGGTCTGCGGTATATGCGTGACGTTCCGCCTGCATTTGAAAGCGGCGGCGCAGGACTTTGTTCAACGCTTGACGACTATGCAAAATTTGCGGCGATGCTTATAAACGGCGGTGAGTATAACGGCAAGCGGATTTTATCGGAGCGTGCGGTTGCATTCCTCACTAAGGGCGGACTTTCAGACGGACTGAAGCCGCAGCTGAAGGCTGGCTGGGACTGGCTCGGCGGTTATACATACGGTAATTTTATGCGCGTCTGTGAGGACGAAAGCCGGACTACGCTTTTCTCGGATAAGGGCGAATATGGCTGGGACGGTTGGCTGGGCACGTTCTTCTCGAACGAACCGAAATCGGGAATAACGCTGCTTGTCGGCGTCCAGCAGCTTGGCGTCGGGCGGACAGGCGCGGTTGTCCGTAAGTTGAAAAATGCAGTTATGAGTGCTGACAGCGCAGCTGCGGCAATATAACTCAGGTATATACATCAAAGGGGCTGACGCAGCAAATGCTGTATCAGCCCCATTTTGATTCATTTTGTTTCGTCGGTGAAATAGTTATCCTTTAAAAACATATTCATGATCCTGCTTATTGTGAACGACGGGCGGGAGAGAAAACGCTCCTTCATTTCTTTCGCACGTTCCTCGTCGGGCGCGTACAACATAATATCAAGCATCGTTTCGCCGTTTATTTCATTAAGAAAAATAACGTTAAGGTCGTATCTCTTGCGTTCGTAGTCGTAAATTATATGACAGCGTATCGCCTTTTCGAGTGCAATTCTCTTTGCGACCTCGTTGTAAACCTCCGCGGTATGCTCGCGGATAGAGCGGGGAATACGTACCATTGCGAACTCCTCGACAAGCTTTTTTCCCGACGGCATAAGGCTGTAAACACGCTCGCTGCGCGGGTTGTCGCGGAGCGAAACGACGATGCCTTTTTTCTCCATAACTCCGACTTCCGTCATAAGCTCGAAATAGTTGACGCATTCAAGTGAAAGAACGATTTCGCTGACTATACTGTCGCTAAGATTTCCGAACTCGTTTAGCATATAGCAAAAATAAACGCAAATGTCAAAGCTGTCGTCAATTCTGATATTTGGTATCTGCAATTTAATCAATCCTTTCAGTTATACAAGAAACGAGAGAAGCGCGATATTCGCGGCAGCCTCCACGCACGGTACAGCGCGCGGTACAATGCAGGCGTCGTGCCGCCCCTTAATTTCAAGAATAGTGTTTTCCATTTTAATATAGTCAACCGTCTGCTGCGGCTGGGCGATTGATGGCGTCGGCTTTACCGCAACAGTGAAAATAATCGGCATACCGCTGCTGATTCCGCCGAGAATACCGCCGTTGTTGTTGGTAAGTGTTTTTATGACAGTCCCGTCGGTGGTGAAACAGTCGTTCGCCTTTGAACCGCGCATTTGAGCAAAATCAAAGCCCGCTCCGAATTCAAGCCCCTTTATCGCGGGAATACCGAACACCGCCTGGGATATGCGGTTTTCGACCCCGTCGAACATCGGCGAGCCGATACCTGCGGGAAGTCCCGTAATCGCACATTCAATGCGTCCTCCGACTGAATCAAGCTGTTCGGAAGCTGCTTTGACAGCCGATTTCATTTTCTCTGCCGCGCTGTCGTCAATAACTGGGAACGCCTTATTCTTTATAATCTCAAGTTCATCTGCGGTAACTTTTACCGGGTCGAAGCGGCTGTCGTTCACGTCGGCAATGCTGAGGATATGCGCTCCCGCAGTGATTCCGCGCTGTTCGAGAAGCTGTGCGCAGACCGCGCCCGCGAAAACGAGAGGCGCAGTTATTCTTCCCGAAAAATGCCCGCCGCCGCGCAGGTCGTTTGAGTAGTTATACCGGACCGAACCTGTGTAGTCGGCATGCCCCGGACGCGCAACTGTCGCAATATTCCCGTAGTCAGCCGAGTGCTGGTCGGTGTTGCGTATAACTGCGCAGAGGGGAGTTCCCGTCGTCTTACCGTTAAGGTATCCCGACATAATTTCGGGAAAGTCCTTCTCGTTCCGGCGCGTACTTATCCCGTCTTTTTTTGGAGCACGCCGCGCCATAAAATCGAGAACCTTTTCAAAATCAATTTCCCGCCCTCCGGGAAGTCCGTCTATCACAACGCCTATACCCGTGCCATGCGACTCGCCGAAAATTGAAACGGAAAGATTTCCGAAATGTAAGTTAGATGACATCTGCAATACCTCCGAGCTTTCTGAAATCCTCGAAAAACAGAGGATACGATTTTGAAACACACTCCGCGCCGCGAATTATAACGGGGGAGGCGGAGCGGGTTGAAGCAACAGCCAGCGACATTGCGATCCTGTGGTCGTTCCAAGCGTCGCATTCGCCGCCGTGAAGCTCCTTAACGCCCGTAATTCTGAGACTGTCGCCGATTATGTCCACCTTTGCTCCGAGCTTGTTCAGCTCCTGTGAAATTGCGGCAAGGCGGTCGCATTCCTTTATTCTTAGACGTTCACAGCCCGTAATTTCGGACGTGCCGTCCGCAAAGCAGGCAAGTACCGTGAGGATAGGCACAAGGTCGGGAATCTGGCTTGCGTCAACGTTAAACGGAATACAGCCGTCGCCGAAGCGCCTTACAATATCAAGGATCGCGCGGTCACCCTGCCTGCTGTTCGGATTTACGCCATTTATCGAAATATCCGAGCCGATAGCGTTTGCAACAAGGAAGAATGCCGCCTGTGATAAATCCGCTTCAACGCTGAAATTGCATGGCTTATATGCTGAATTACTCGCTGAAAAATATCTGTTTTCCTTTTCCTCGATATGCACTCCGAACCGTTCCATAACGTCAAGCGTCAGGTCAACGTACCCCTTTGATTCAAGCCGCGTCGTAATGCGTACTGTACAGTCCTCGCCTGTAAGCGGGAACGCCATAAGCAGTCCCGTTATGAATTGGGAGGAGATATTCCCCGCAATCGCAAATTCCCCGCCCGTGAGCCGTCCGTTTATCCTGTAAGGCATTTTCTGCGCGGCAAATTGAACGCCGTGTTCGGGGAGCAGCTCAAAAAACGGAGTTATCGGACGTTCGGGCAGCTTTCCTGCGCCGTGAAATTCCGATTCCGCGCCCAGAGCCGCCGCCACGGGTATCATAAACCGCAGCGTCGAGCCGCTTTCACGACAGTTGATCACTGCACGGCTGTTCGGCTTTGAAATACCCGTTACAGTTGCCGTTGAGCCGTTGTATTCGATTTTTGCGCCAAGCGCGGTAAGCGCGTCAATGGTAGCGTCCGTGTCCGCACAGCCCAGCAGATTTTCGACCCTGCTTTCGCCGTCGGCAAGTGCGGCGGCAATAAGTGCGCGGTGAGAAATGCTTTTCGACGGAGGAACGTTTATGCTCCCGCCGAGAAAAGCAGGTGTAATTTTTATATCCATTTAATTATCCTTCAATCATTTTTCTGAAATCCTCTATACCAAGCTTGACAATTTCAGCCTTTCCGATTTGCCTGCAAAGTATAATATTTATCGTGTCCGAGAAGCGCTTCTTGTCGTTTACCGCGCCTGAAAAAAGCGCTTCGCCGCCAATATCCGCTTCGTATGGAAGACCGTTTGCGATAAGGCAGCTTTTCAGTTCCTCGCTGATATTGCCGTCGATAAGACCGTTTTTCTCAGCCGCCTTTGTCATAAGATACATACCTGCCGCGACAGCCCGCCCGTGCGAAAAGCCCGTATAGTTGAAGTACTTTTCGATCGAGTGACCGAGCGTGTGACCAAAATTGAGTATCATACGTAGTCCCGTGTCAAATTCGTCTGTTTCGACAACCTCCCGCTTTATGTCAACGCACTGCGCTATAACGTCGTCGGGCGCATTGCGTACATTGCCCTCTTTAAGCCTGTCAAAAAGCGGTTTCGAGTAAATCATTCCGTATTTTACAACTTCGCCCATTCCGTCGGCGAAAAAATCATCGGAAAGCGTGCTTAGCGCGTCCGTGTCAGCGATAACAAGTTTCGGCTGTTTGAATGCGCCGACAAGGTTCTTGCCCGCTGAAATATCAATCGCAGTTTTCCCGCCGACTGAGCTGTCAACCTGCGCTAAAAGCGAGGTCGGGAGCTGGATATAGTCGATTCCGCGCAGATAGGTCGCCGCCGCAAAGCCCGTAAGATCTCCGACAACGCCGCCACCGAGAGCAACGAGAAAATCCGAACGCGTTATATTGTTTTTTCCGAGAAAGTCGTAAAGTTCAAGGAGCGTTTTCGCGCACTTGCTTTCTTCGCCGTGCCTGAATATGTAAATCTCCGCGGAAAATCCGTTTTCTTCCAGCGATTTTCTGACAGTCTGTGCATAAAGCGAACCGACGTTATCGTCTGTAACGATAACGGTTTTTCTGCCCTTAACAAGCGGCTTTATCTCCTCGCCGCAGCGTTCCAGCAAGCCTCCGCCGATAAGAACGTCATATGGCTGTGAAGCGTTTACTCTTATTTTTCTCATTTTTGGCCCTTTCTTTTTTTCAGTTTGGCTGCGTAAAATCCGGTACGCGTCATTAACCTCTACGTAAAAACGGCTTGTGAGTACAAGCCGTTTTCAAGTCTTACTGCTTGACTTCCTTCATAGTCCTGTTTTTAAGGAAGATGAACAGCTTCGGCGACACCTTTTTCAGCGTGCGCTTGGCTAAGACGAACGTGTCCTCCTTAAACTTTGCGGATTTATAAAGGAGCTTTCTCGGATAATTTTTCGAGGTGATTTTCTTGTCGAGCTTTTCTTCTGCTTTTTTAGCTTCAGCTTCCGGCAGCGCGTAGATAGCCTTGTATTTTTTTACGAGCTTGTTAAAATTATAAGCCATATAAAGAATATCATATTTCGGATATTGCGGCATACGCAGCTGTACGGGGTCGTTCGGGTCAACAGACGGGTCGATGAATCCGCCGTCGCGCGCTGTCTTTTCCAGGATTGTCATAGGATAGGGATAAAAAATATTCGGAATAACCTTGTCAACATCGAGCCTTGCATTCAGCTTTACAGTTTCAAGCGAAAGTTCAAGCGTTTCGTAGGGAAGACCTACTATGTTATAAGTAAGGGCGGTGATTTTGTACTTTCTGAACCACTTTGCAACTTCAACCATGTGGTCGTTTTTCATATTTCTGTGGAGATATTTGCGGCGGAACTCCTCGTTGCCGTTTTCAAGGCCAATATCTATCATATAACAGCCGCCGTCTTTTAACATCTTGACCATTTCCTCGTCGAGAATGTCAAAACGGAGATTACAGTTGAACGGGAGGTGGATTTTCTCGATGTACATCGGCATAAATTCATAGAACCAGTCCTTATACATATTAAAAATCGCGTCGCGGAATTCAATATATTTGATGAACGGGAACTTTTTTAATAACAGTTCAAGCAGTTCGATCGCCTTTTTAGGGCTGCGGAAACGGCAGTATTTCTGCTTGTTGGGGTATATATTTCTGAACTGTGAGTTGCCGCAGTAGGTGCAGCTGAACAGACAGCCGCGCGATAGCATGACCATAGCCGTGAAATTCTTCGAGCGGTCGAGGTTTTCGTAATCGAAAAGGTCAAAGTCCGGGAAAGGAAGCGTGTCCAGATCTTCAATAAGCGGGCGAACGGGATTCCGTATAATCTCGCCGTTTTCGAGCTTGAAATAAATACTTTCAATATCTGTACGCATTTTCCCGTCGCGGAAGGAATCCATAAGGTCAAGAAGCGGGTACTCGCCCTCGCCGACCGTTACCGCGTCAACGCCGCGTATTTTTATACATTCGTCGGGAACAAGAATAGCATGATATCCGCCGATAGTAACAAAAATGTCCGGAAGTTCGTCCGCTAGCCAGCCGCACATTTCGGTAATGAACGGTATAGCAGTTGTTCTTGCGGAAAAGCCGATTACGTCAGGATTAAAGCTTTTTACTTTTTCAATAAATTCGTTCTTATCGGGCATATAAAGTTGATGATAAAGCTGAACATTATGTCCTCCCTGTTTTAAAACAGCGGAAATTGACGCAAGCCCTTCGCTGTAATTTCCAAGCTTATTGCGGTTGAACATTTCCTCTTCTAAAAAGTCGGGGTATATAAGAAGCATTGTTTTCTTCAGGGAAGAATCCTGTTGGGACATAATAAAAATCCTTTCTCCGTTGTTGTAGGTGTATTACTATATTTTACCGCAAAAAAATGCTTCTGTCAATAGATACATAAAAAATTGTATAAGAGAATTTTAAGGCTTCATTGCCTTTTCAATAAGCCGTTCGGTTTTTTCACAGAGCTGTGCGGCTGTTTCGCTGCTGAAGCTTTCCGCGAAGAGGTAAAGCCCGTCCCCGCGCTTGTTTGAGCGCAGAAAAACGCGCTCCCCGTCCTCCGAAATAAGAACGCCTTCCTTTTCGGAATGACGGACGTTTCCGATTTTGTTCAGTATTTTCTGCGGCGGACAGCTGATATGAATAAATTTGTTCATCGACTTAAATTTCGGGAGCGCAGCAATCGCTTCGTCAAGCGCAACATTATTTTCCGCGAGGTATTTCAAGACGCTCGTTACAAGTATAAATCCGTCGTTTAAGAACATTTGTTTTGCAGCAAGCTCACGCGCTTCGGAGTCGCTGTCGTCCATCGAACTGACGTAAAAGCGGTAAATTTTCCGCCCGTATTTTTCCGCAACGTAATCTGCCGCGCTCAGGAACGCGAACGGGAGCGCAACGTCCTCTCCTGCTGCCAGCGACCGCACCGCCGCGATAAGCACCAGTGTTCCGTAGTCGCAGCGTTTGCCGCTTTCGGTTACGATTTCCGCCCGCGTGGTTTTTTCGTTCATATTCACGGTAAGCTCCGCGCGTCCAGTGCCGATTTTACCGAAAAATGGTGCGTACATTGAAGCTGCCGCCGCGTTAAGGCAGTTGAGCGTGATACGGTATGGGACGTTGAAATCGGTTATCACCTCCAGCATTGCGCGGTAAAGCGAGCCTGCGCCTGTGAAGCGGTTGATGCTGCTGAAATTGCTCCAGCTTGCGCTCAGATATTCCCCGCGGCTGAGTGCGTTTTCGAGCATTCGCTCCTGCGCTCTTGTAAGCGGCAGAACGCCTGTTCCGTAAATCAGTATACGTGTTCTTGAACGTGCGGAAATATGAATGATAATATCGCAGTTGAGAAGCGCGGCGCAGTGCGACAGAACGGGAATAGAAGCGTCCCCGAAGTCGAAGCACTGCCGTCCCGTGCTGGAAATTCCGCTCAGAAGCGCGTTTTTCAGTGTTTCCGAGGCATTTTCGCCGCTGCATGAAACGGCAATATAGCTCTCCGAGATCCTTGACGCCGCACACCCCAGTCTGCCCGCAAATTCGGGCGTAATAACCGTGTTCGTTTCGCCGACAATGCCGTCCTCGGTTATCCCGACCGTGCTTTTCATACCGTATTTGAAATCGCTGTTTACGAAAGCGCCGTTTTCAACCCGCTTATCCGCCCAGACGCGGATCCCGCCGCAGACAACAGCGTTTTCGCCTACCTGTGCGCCCTCTCCGATCACAGCGCTTTCGTACATCGCCGCTCCGTCGCCGATATGCGCATTGGTGCAGATGATGCAGTCGTTAAGCGTAACGTTGCTGCCGATAAAAGCGCCGTCCATTACAAGTGCATTGCGAAGCTTTGCGCCGTCGCCGATAGAAACGCTGTTTCCGATTGCGCAGGCGCCTGTAATCAGCGCAGAAGGGGAGATTTGCGCGCTTTTGGCGATCAGAGAGCGCGAAGCCGGCGCACGCCTTAAATGTTTCGGGATTTCAGCGTGGATTTTCCCGTCAAGCATATCTGCACAGCAGCGTTTATACGCGGAAATATCGCCGATGTCGCACCAGTAGCCGTTAAGCTCGCAGCACATGAGCTTCATTCCCGCACTAAGCATATCGGGAAAAACGTTTTTTGCGAAATCCCACATTTTCCCATCGGGAATGAGGTTCAGAACACGCGGCGAAAGAATATAAATTCCCGTGTTCGCAAGGTCGCTGCGGCAGTTGATATAGGACGGCTTTTCGCAGAAATCGGTAATTCTCCCGTCTTTTTCAATTATAAGCCCGTATTCCCGCGGGTCGTCTACGCGTTTTGTGACAATTGTAGCGTCCGCGCCTCTTTTTTTGTGAAAATCAAGCGCGGCGGAAAGGTCGAAATCGCACATTGCGTCGCCGCTTATAACAATAAAGTCCTCCGCGAAATTCCCCGCAGCTTTTTTAACGCAGCCTGCCGTTCCCAGCGGACTTTTTTCGGTTGAAAATCCAAGCGTGATATTTTTGTACACTCCCGACGAAAAATGCCGTTCAATTTTATCGCCCTTATAGCGGACAGCTATTTCAGCTTCGGTACAGCCGTGCTCCGCAAGCAGGTCAAGGATATATTCGAGTACGGGCTTTGTGCAAACCGGCACAAGCGGCTTCGGAAGATTGCAGGTAAGCGGTCTTAACCGTGTTCCCTCTCCGCCCGCAAGTATTACAGCCTTCATATTTCGTCCTCCTGTTTTCTTTTTTTTGATATTCTGTGCGGTTTAAGCGCGATTATGCGGCGATGATACACCAAAAGCCTGCGACTGCATAAAATGAAGTATCGCCGTATTTTCTGCGGCGGTAAAGGAGGGAATGACTTGAAAGGTTCATTGCTGATGCTTGATTCGTATACCGTTTGTCGTCGGGCGGTCAGATATCTTGCGTCGCTCGGAATAAAAGCAACCGTGGAGAAAAGCATACAAAAGGGCGGCTGTGCTTACGGAATCCGCGTTTGGGAATCGCCCGAAAAAGTCTGTCGGCTTCTTTCGGGGGCAGGAATCGAGTGTAAAAGGATAGTTATATAAATGGTTTATTTTGACAATGCCGCCACAACTTACCCTAAGCCGCATTCCGTAATTGCGGCGATGTCGGGAGCTATGATAGAATACGGCGCAAACCCCGGGCGGGGCGGTCATAAGCTCTCCGCGCGAACCTCCGAGGCTGTATACGCGGCACGCGAAAGGTGCGCGGATTTCTTCGGTGCGGAACCTGAGAACACCGTGTTTATGCCAAACTGTACCTACGCGCTCAATACCGCTATAAAGGGACTTCTGAAAAGCGGTTCGCATATTGTTTGCAGCGATATTGAACACAACGCTGTTCTTCGTCCGATTTATTCCTGCACCAAAGACAGGGGAGCGGTATGCTCTTTCGCGCAGACGTTTGATGATGACGAAAGGACAGCCGCCGAGTTTGAACGGCTTATCCGCCCGAAAACAGCAGCGGTTGTCTGTACAGCGGCGGGGAATGTTACGGGAAAAATAATGCCCGTCGAGAGAATCGGCGAAATATGCCGCAGGCGCGGAATCTGCTTCATTGTTGACGCTGCTCAGGGCGCGGGCATTCTCCCGCTTCGCCTTTCCGATAATATCAACATCATCTGCGCCGCGGGACACAAGGGCTTGTACGGACCTATGGGAACGGGACTTATGATAACGGACGGGAAATACCGCCTGAAAACACTTGTCGAGGGCGGAACCGGAAGCGCTTCAAAAGAGCTTGAACAGCCCGAATTTATGCCCGACCGCTTCGAGAGCGGGACAATAAATACCGCAGGGGCGATTTCGCTCGGCGCAGGGATTGATTTCCTCAGAAATAAGGGCAGGGAAGTAATATATAATCACGAAATGCAGCTTTCGCGCAGGTTTTTCAGCGAGATGAAAAAAATAGACGGCGTTCGCCTTTATAGCGATAGCTTTGATGAACGCTGCGTGCCTGTGATACCGTTCAATATCGGCGATATGTCGTCGGAGGAGGTCTCCTCGGCGCTCAGTTCGGCAGGCTTTTGCCTTCGCGGGGGATTTCACTGCGCGTATTCGGCGCATAAAAAAATCGGCACGACCGAGCAGGGCGCAGTGCGCTTTTCGCCGTCGGTTTTTAATACATTCAACGAGGTTTCGTCGCTTGTACGTGCCGTTGCGAGAATTGCCGCGTCAAAAAATTATTAAAATTGCACCGCAGGTACTTGAAATTTTCTGAAAATGTGATAAAATAGTAATGATAAACCATTCTGAAGTTAGGGTGTTGAAATTGATTTACTATTTAATGGATATCTGGGACGCAATCGTAAACGTGTTTACTTCGATAACGTTTGTTGATGTGCTGGATATGGTGCTGCTGGCGGTTGTTCTTTACTGGGTGATAAAGCTTATACGTGAAACGCGGGCGGAGCAGCTTATAAAGGGCATTTTCGTTTTCGTGATTGTCCTTTTTCTGCTGAATCAGCTTCAGTTCAAGGCGATGGGCGTAATAAGCGATATGGTGTTTAACGTCGGCGTTATCGCGTTTGTCATAATGTTCCAGCCCGAACTGCGCCGCGCGCTTGAAAAGGTGGGACGCTCTAAGCTCGTAAAGCCGATAACATTTTTTGACGCAGCTGCGCCTGCCGAAGCCGACTGCACAAATGCAATAAATCAGATTTCACTTGCCTGTGAAAAGCTTTCGCGTACCGCGACCGGTGCGCTTATCGTTGTAGAACAGCAGACCAAGCTCGGCGAGCAGATCGAAACGGGAACCGTTATAAAGGCTCTGCCGAGCGAGGAGCTGTTCCGCAACATTTTTTTTCCGAATACCCCTCTCCACGACGGCGCGGTAATTATCCGCGATAACCTGATCTATGCGGCGGGCTGCTTCCTGCCGAAGCCGCAGAAGGAAGAGCTGATAAATAAGGAACTGGGTTCGCGCCATCGTGCTGCGATAGGTATGAGCGAGGTTTCTGACGCAATTGTAATTATCGTTTCCGAGGAAACGGGTATCATTTCGATTGCGGAAAACGGCGTGCTTGAGCGCGGATTTGACCGTGAGCGTCTTAGCGCTTATCTTCGCGGTAAGCTTATCCCTGTAACAGGTGAACAAAAAATTAAAAAGGAAAAACCGGGAAGGCGTTCAAAGAAAAAGGGGGCGGAGGAGCATGAATAATTTTTTTCACAAATTTTCATCAGGCTTCCTCGGAAACCTTAAAACCATAATCCAGTCGGTCGTTTTTTCGATCATAATTTGGTTCGTTATTTCGATTCAGATTTTCCCGAATATAACGCTTCATATAAGCGACGTAAAGCTCTCTTGTGAGCCGACACAGTATATGCAGAACGAAAACCTGCATATTTCCTCTGTTGATACCGAAAGCGTTACGATTCAGGTTCAAGGTAAGCGTTATTCTATCGCAAACCTTACAAATGAGGACTTTACGGCGAGTTGTGACCTTTCGGGGATTTATGAATCCGGCGAATATGTCGTGAATGTTAATGTCGAAACGACGGACAAGTCTGTTGAATGCGATGTTTTAAGCAGTGGAATTACCGCAAAGGTTCTTGTTGAAAAGACGATTTCGCGGGAATTTGACGTGTCGGTTTCGGCGAACAGGCTGAACATTTCCGATGGAATGCAGATTGAGGGCGAAATTACCGTTTCGCCGTCCACGGTTATTGTTACGGGTGAGGAGCGGCTTGTAAATTCAATCGGACGTGTCGAGGTAGAGCCGATTTATACTGAAACGCTTGAGGAAAGCGCGGAACTTCGCGGCGAGCCTGTTTTCTATAACCAGCTTGGCGTAAAAATGATCAACCCGGAAATTACGGCGAACGAAAAAACGTTTACGGTAAGCGTGCCTGTTTATAAGGTGAAAACCCTGCCGCTGAACGTTCAGTTTACGAATTTCCCCGCTAATTTCGACAGCGGTGTTCTGAAATATTCAATGTCGCTTACCGAGCTTACGATCGCGTCGCCCGATAGCTCGATAGATAACCTCGACGTAATCGACATCGGCGAGATTTCGCTCAATTCGCTGACCTTAAAGGATTTACAGGGCGGCGTTGCACTCCCCGTAAAGCTTCCCGACGGTTACAAGAATATTTCGGGAAATAAAACGGTTATGCTTTATTTCGACGATTATGATAATTTTGGACAGCTTGGCTTTACTGTTCCGAGCGACAATATAAATGTCATAAATGCGCCGTCTAATTTCGATGTAAAGGTGCTTACAAATCTGCTGACGGTGAATGTCGTGGGACTTTCCTCGTATATCCAGGAGATGACCTCCGACGATATCTATGCAACCGTAAATCTTCTCGGAATCGAGCTTTCCGAGGGAACAAAAACTGTTTCTGTCACCTTCCGCCTTGCCGGTGGAAATACGAAGGCATGGGTAACGGGCGAGGAATATAAGGTTGAACTCCAGGTCAGCGCGATTGCAGAAGAATAATTTTTCCAAAACGACTGTCGGTATATATCGGCGGTCGTTTCTTGCTTTTTGTCAAATAACGACAAAATAATTGCGATTAAAAATTTCATTCTATTAAAAATAACGATTGCAAAAATTGTCGGATTCTTATATAATAGAAAGTGTATTTCCTGTGTGGGATTTATTTTTCCTAAAAGGAGTGATAGCTTTGCAGCTTTTAAAGGAGCGTATTATAAAGGACGGCGTTGTAAAGGAAGGCGGCGTTCTGAAGGTTGACAGCTTTCTTAATCATCAGATCAATATTTCGCTTTACCGCGAAATCGGTAAGGAGTTCCGCCGTCGTTTTAACGACTGCGGGATAAATAAAATTTTAACAATTGAAGCGTCGGGTATAGGTATCGCCTGTATCGCAGCAGAGTATTTCGACGATTGTCCCGTTGTTTTCGCAAAAAAGGCAGAGAGTAAGAACCTTGACGGCGAACTTTATACAACGAAGGTCACTTCCTTTACAAAGGGCAGGGAATATAATGTAATCGTTTCAAAAAAGTTTATCGGTAAGGGCGATAAGGTGCTTATAATCGACGATTTTCTTGCAAACGGCTGCGCGCTGCTTGGACTTATGGAGCTTGTAGAACAGTCGGGAGCGGAGCTAGCGGGCGCGGGGATCGTTATCGAAAAGGGCTTCCAGCGCGGCGGCGATCTGATACGTAAAAAGGGTATCCGCCTTGAAAGCCTCGCAATTGTCGATAGTATGGACGTCGGAAACAAGATTGTTTTTCGCGATTAGGCGAAACTCTTGTTCAGAATATAAATGCAAAAAAAGGAGATTTACAAATGAAAATCAAGCAGACAACAGCAATTCTTGCAGCTGCGGCAATGCTTCTTACAGCAACAGCGTGCGGCGACTCGACAGACTCTGGAGCAACACCTGAAGCAGCTGAAAACACACCCTCCGGCAATGGTATCGCAAAGGAAGATATCAAGGTCGGCGTAATCCACATCGGCGATCCCGCTGACGGTTCGGGCTATTCCTACACTCACGACCTCGGTATCCAGGGTATGCAGGCAAATCTCGGTCTTGAAGACAGCCAGATCGTACGCAAGATCAACATCAGCGACAGTGATACAGCCGCTACTAAGACAGCTATCGAGGAATGCATCGCGGAAGGCTGCAATATCGTGTTCACAACCAGCTATGGCTATATGGATACAACCGAGGCTCTCGCTGCTGAGTATCCCGAAGTATACTTCTCTCACGGCACCGGCTATAAGTCCAACGAAACAAACTTCAACAACTACTTCGGCAGAATTTATCAGGCTCGCTACCTCGCAGGTATCGCTGCCGGCTTAAAGACCGAAAGCGGTAAGATCGGCTACGTTTCCGCTTACGGCACAGAGCTTGCTGAAACTTCCAGCGGTATCAACGCGTTCGCTCTTGGCGTTCAGTCCGTAAATCCTGACGCTACCGTTTATGTAAAGTCGCTTTCTTCGTGGTTTGACCCTGCGAACGAAACCGCTTACGCAGAAGCTCTTATCGAGATGGGCTGCGACGTTATCGCTCAGCACTGCGATACAGCTAACCCCCAAGTTGCTGCTCAGAACGCAGGCGTATACGGCTGCGGCTACAACTCTGATATGACCGCTCAGGCTCCCGACGCTCACCTCGTTGCTCCTATCTGGCACTGGGACGTTTACTACACTGCTGCTGTACAGGCTGTAATCGACGGCACATGGGCTGATTTCGGCAACTACTACGCAGGTATCGGCGTTGGTCTTGTAGGCGTTTCTCCCGTTTCCAAGAACTGCGACGAAAAGACTCAGGGCTATATCGACGCTGTTACAGAACTTATGAAGAGCGGCGAATGGGACGTATTCAGCGGCGTTGCTCTTTCGTTCGACGAAAACGGAAATATAGTAAAGACTGATTCTCCCCTTACCGACAACACGGGCGCAGCTGTCGCACCTGTTGACGACGCAACAATTACAGGCACAATGAACTATTTCGTTAAGGGCGTTGAGCTTGCATAAGTGATTTTCAACCGGCGCAGGATCTCACCTGCGCCACTACGAAAGCACCTTTACCGCCGAGTGGCAGCAAGGGTGTTTTCGTAGTTTATAAAAGACCGGCGCTTGTTCGGCGGCGGGCGTAAGCTTATTATATAAGAAATGTGGTGATTATATGGCAGAGCGCATACCTGCAATTGAGCTGAAGGGAATATGTAAATCGTTCGGTTCGGTTCGGGCTAACGATTCTGTTGATTTACAGGTTCACAAGGGTGAGATCCTCGCGCTTCTCGGAGAAAACGGTTCGGGAAAAACAACGCTTATGAATATGCTTTCGGGTATCTATAAGCCCGACAGCGGTTCGATTTTCGTTGACGGAAAACAGGTTTCTATCAATTCTCCTGAGGACGCAAAGCGTTTCGGTATAGGTATGGTTCACCAACACTTCAAGCTGGTTGAAAAATTTTCTGCGGCGGATAATATCTTGCTGGCTTCCGAACGTGATAAAAGTGTTTTTTTGACAAAAGAACGCTTTTCACAGATTAAAAAAATCAGCGAGGAATTTTCGTTCGATATCGACCCCGAAAAATATGTGTGCGATATGTCGGTCGGCGAGAAGCAGACGGTTGAGATTTTAAAGGTGCTTTACTACGGTGCGGATATCCTGATCCTTGACGAACCCACCGCCGTTCTCACCTTACAGGAAACCCGCAAGCTCTTCTCAATTCTGCGGGTAATGCGCGATAAGGGCTGCGCGATTATAATAATCACCCATAAGCTTAACGAGGTTATGGAAATAAGCGACCGCGTTACCGTACTCCGTAAGGGTACAAGCGTTACGACGGTTAAAACCTCGGAAACAAACGCTCAGGAGCTTACAGACCTTATGGTCGGACACGCGGTAAAGCTTGAAATAAATCGTCCCGAATGTAAGGCGGGTAAGCCGTATCTTGAATTACAGGACGTTTCTGTTTTCGGCGACGAGGGCGCGCTTTCGGCGGTTAATGTTTCATTTACTGTTCATAGCGGCGAAATTGTCGGAATAGCAGGCGTTTCCGGAAGCGGACAAAAGGAAATCTGCGAGGCTATCGCAGGTCTGCGTAAACTTGAAAACGGTGCGATAATCTGTAAAGATGAACACATCGAGGGGCTTCCTCCTAAACAGATTATTTCACGCGGCGTAAGTATGAGCTTTATTCCGGAGGACAGACTCGGAATGGGACTTTCCGCTTCGCTCAGTATCACGGACAATATGATGCTGAAAAATTACGCGCAGGGAAAGGACCCGTTCGTTGACCGTAAAAAAGCGCGTGAAAGCGCAAAAAAGGTTGTCGAGGAACTTGAGGTAGTAACTCCGGGTATCGAAACACCCGTGCGCAGACTTTCGGGCGGTAATGTTCAGAAGGTTCTGCTCGGACGTGAAATTCTCGCGGAGCCTGATATTATCGTAACGGCATATCCCGTCCGCGGACTTGACATAAATTCGTCGTATACGATTTATAATACGCTTAACCGTGAAAAGGAAAAGGGAAGCGCGGTTCTCTTTGTCGGAGAGGATCTTGACGTAATGCTGGAGCTTTGCGACAGAATCGTTGTTTTATGTCACGGTCGCGTTACGGGCGTTGTTGACGCAAGAACGGCTTCAAAGGAAGAGGTCGGAATGCTGATGACAGACGCGAACAGCAGCGTCAGCCTCGCCTCAGACGGCGAACAGCTCAGCACTTCGGCTGATACAAAGACCGAGAAAAAATCAGCAAATGTAAAAACAAAAAAAGAGCCGCTTTTCCATATTGCCAAGCGCGGTGATTTGAAGCTTCACCAGACGATTCTTCTTTACGCAATATCCGTGCTTGTTGCAGTAGTTCTCGGCGGTATATTTGTTGCAGGCAACGGCGTAAATCCGTTTGAGTATTACGCAAAGGTTATCGTTGGCTGCTTTGAAAACGCGATTTATTTGAAGGGCTTTATCCGCATCGTGATCCCGCTCCTGATAACATCTCTGGGTATCGCGGTCGCATTTAAGATGAAATTCTGGAACATCGGTGCGAACGGACAGTTCATCGCAGGCGCGATTCTCGCAACAACTGTCGCCAACCTTTGCGGCAACAGCCTTCCGCAGTGGCTTACGCTTATTATTATGGCGGCTGCGGGTATCATCGGCGGCGGACTTATCGGGCTTATCCCTGCTGTCTGCAAGGTTAAGCTCGGCACAAGCGAAACGCTTCTTACGCTTATGCTGAACTACGTCTGCTATTACATTCTGACCTACCTGAAAAATACAATGTTCTTCCGTAAGCTTGCGGCGGACGGCTCGGTTTTCCGTCCCGACTTTAAGGTCCTTCCCGATAACGCATGGCTTTACGAGGTTGATATTGCAGGCGTAAGAGTTGACGTTTCACTTTTTATCGCACTTATCCTCGTTGCGCTCATTTTCGTTTATTTTAATTATATGAAGCAGGGCTACGAGATCTCTGTTGTCGGCGACAGCCGCAATACCGCGCGCTATGCGGGTATGAGCGTGAACAAGATCATCGTTCGTACAATGTTCATAAGCGCGGGCATCGCAGGACTTGCGGGTATGCTCCAGGTTTCCGGCTCGGCAACCAGCCATACTCTCGCCGACGGCATAACAGGCGACGTTGGCTTTACCGGAATTACGGTAGCGTGGCTCGCTAAGCTTAATCCTATCGGAATACTCGTCGTTTCCGCGCTTATGGGAATCCTCCAGAAGGGAACAGCGGTTGCGGAGAGCGCCTTCAGCATTTCTTCGGCAGCTTCTGAAATTTTACAGGGTATTATCCTGTTTTCCGTGCTTGCGGCGGATTTCTTCATTCGTTACCGTATAGTATTCGGTCACAAGAACGGAGGTAAAGCATAATGGATATTCTTATTAACTTTCTTTACTACTCTGTAAGAGCAGGTACGCCTCTTCTGCTCGGCACGACGGGCGAAATCATTACCGAGAAATCCGGAAGTCTTAACCTCGGCGTTGAGGGTATGATGGCTATGGGCGCAATCGGCGGCTACGTTATCGCCTGTTCGACAAACAGCCTTCTCCTCGGCATACTCGGAGCATTCCTGTTCGGACTGCTCGGCGCGCTTATTTTCGCCTTTGTAACGGTTACAATGCAGGCAAACCAGAACGTAACCGGTCTTGCGCTTACAACCTTCGGCGTTGGCGTTTACCGTTTCTGGGGCAGATGCCTCACCACAGACGGAACTTTCCCGACCCTCGACAGCGTTCCCCATATAAAGGCGCTTGTATCGGACACGGGTATCCCGTTCCTGCGCGACATTCCGTATATCGGACGGCTGCTTTTTTCTTATAACATTTTCGTGTACGTAGCGATCGCGATCGCAGTCGTTTGCTGGATTTACATTAAAAAGAGCCGTGCAGGCCTTAAGCTTCGTGCAGTCGGCGAAAATCCCGCGGCTGCGGACGCCTGCGGCGTAAGTGTGAACCTGTACAAGTATGTGAACATTCTCCTCGGCGGCGGTATCTGCGGAATAGGCGGAATGTACCTCGCCTGCGTTACAAACAGCGGTGCCTGGAACGACAACTGGATAAACGGTATGGGCTGGATTTCGGTCGCGCTTGTAATTTTTTCCAACTGGAGTCCCGTAAGAGCAATTTTCGGTGCATTTTTCTTCGGAATGCTGAAAACGCTCCAGCCCTGGAAGGGCAACCTTTCGTCAGCCTTTCCGGAGGTTCTCGGCTGGCTCGGAGCGATCCCCGACGAGTTCTACCAGATGCTCCCGTTCTTTATCACTGCGCTCGTTCTCATCGTTTCATGTATCAAAAAGAACAAAAAGAGCGCGGAACCGGCGGCAATCGGTCTGAATTATTTCCGCGAGGAACGGTGATAACACTAGAACGCATTTCTGCTTTTGCGTGATAAAACTTCTACATCGTTGGAGAATTTAAAGGGGGCTTTTAGTTGTATTTTAACAATTTGCCGTTACAAATATTAAATCCTTGTAAAAACTATTGAAAAATTGTATATAATTTGGTATAATAGGTGTAGTGTAACGGTTTTGTAACTGTAAAAAATTAAGACGGGCGGTGTTGTTTTGCATAAGGATAACGTGACAGGTCTTATGTCCTTCGAGGATTTTATCGCAGAAGCACAGTATGTCATTAAAGACAGCGAGAAGAATTATCTGGTTTTTGCGCTTGATGTATGCGATTTTCATTATATTAACAACCAGTTCGGCTATGACACGGGCGATGAGATTCTGAAAAGTATAGCGGATGTTATCGGCGAACTGAACGAGTATGTCGTTATGGCATGCAGAGAGTATTCCGACCATTTCGCAGTCCTCGCAAGATACGAAAAGGGCGCGGAGGACTTTATCTACCCTATGCTGCGTATATTCAGGCTCCGTCTTATGGCGACGTTTTCCGATAAAATCCATGGCTTCGCTCCGAACGTCAACGTCGGCGTTTATTACATCAGCGAAAGCTCGGAAAGTATGATTTCCGCTGTCGATAAGGCGAATGTCGCAAGAAGAACTGGAAAGGGCAATTATAGTATTCCCTGTGTTATTTATTCCGAACACCTTATGGATATTAAGGAAAACAGCGCGAAAATTCTCCCGATTTTTGATGATTCCTATAAAAATGAAACTATCCGCGTCTATCTCCAGCCGAAAATATGTGCGGAAAGTAAGCGCGTTATCGGCGCAGAGGCTTTATCGCGCCTCGTCGATAAGGACGGGAAGATGATCTCACCCGCTTTGTTCATTCCTGCTCTTGAAAAGACAGGTAAAATTGTCGAGCTTGATTTTTACGTCCTGCGTTTCGTGCTGAAGCTCCTGCGCAGTTGGATTGACCGCGGGATTACACCTGTTCCGATTTCGTTCAATCTGAGTCGCGTGCATTTCTTTAACGAGAAAATTGTTGAACAGATTGTAGCAATGGTCAATTCCTATCAGGTTCCGCCGAAATACGTTGAGATCGAGGTTACGGAGTCGGTTTTCTTTGAAGAAGCTGAAACTATCATTGAAAAAGTTGAACAGCTGAGAAACCTCGGCTTTAAGGTGAGCGTTGACGATTTCGGCGCAGGCTATTCATCTCTGAACCTTATCGGTATTCTTCCTGTTGATGTTATTAAGCTCGATAAAGGCTTCGTTAAGGACAGTTTAAAAACTAAGCGCGGTAACGATATCATTAAAGGGCTGATAAAAATTCTCAATGAAATTCAGCTCGACATCGTTTGCGAGGGAATTGAAACGGCTGAGGAAGAAAATGTAATCAGCAACTATGGCTGTAAGGGAATACAGGGCTTCCTTTATGACCGCCCGATTCCTGTTACAGAATTTGAAAGCAAGTATATTTCGTGATTATCCCCCTTGTCCGGTATTAGCTGCCGACAAGGGGGTTTTTATTACGAAACAACGCGAAGTTGTACGAAATGCACAAAAAGAGGGATTAAAAATCACTTTTCTTACAAAGTGAAAAAAATTCGGAAAAAAACGCTAAAGTTTTTTGGGTAATGGACGATAAAACGTATGTAAAGGTTAAAAACAGTTTTCCGGAAAACAGTTCAAACCAAAACAAAGCACAAATTTAAGCGGCTCAAATGAGCCAAAACCCACAGGATTAACCGAAAGGAGTTCGGTTAATTAAGAATCAAGGAGGAACATTATGGGAATGGTAATTCAGCACAATATTAGCGCTATGAATGCTAATAACGCAATGACAAGAAACGTAAGCGGTCTTTCTAAGTCCACCGAAAAGCTCTCTACAGGTTATGCAATCAACCGTGCAGCAGATAACGCAGCAGGCCTTGCAATTTCCGAAAAGATGAGATCTCAGATCCGTGGTCTTTCTCAGGCTACTAACAACGCTAACGACGCTATCAGCCTTATCCAGACAGCTGAAGGCGGCTTACAGGAAACAGAAGACATTCTCCAGAGAATGCGTGAACTTTCCGTTCAGTCCGCTAACGGTACATACACTGATGAAGACAGAGAGCAGATCCAGTACGAAGTTGACGCTCTTAAGGACGAAATCGACAGAATCGCTGAATCCACAGAATTCAACGAGATGAAGCTTCTCGATGGTTCTCTTGACGGCGTTACAACCGGTTCTACCGATTACGGCCCTCGCTACGGTACACTTCTTTCTGTAAACACAGCAGAAGGCGGTACGCTTGGTGCGAACACTTCTCTTGAAGGTTCTACAATCACTTCCAGCGTTGCTGAACTTACAGTTTCGCTTAAGAATACTGCTTCCGGTCTTGGTGGCGAAAACGCTGAATGGAGCGAGGATGGTAAGACCTTAACGTTAAATCTCGTTGAAGGTGCTACTTATACTCAGTCTCAGATTGATGACCTTATCAAGAACGCTACACAGGCTAAGGACGCAGCTCAGCTATATCCTATTGCTGACGTTTCTTTCAAGCTCAAGAACGGTGTATTCTCGTTCAGCGGCGAAGAAGATTATACAACTAAGACCGGTGTAAGAGCTGATTCCGGTGATGTTGACTTAACAACCGCTCTTATGAACTCCGGTAGTGCTCAGAACGATAGATATGCTGACAGCATTCGTTTCGTTTCTAACAACTACGGCGAAGATACCCGTATAATCACTATCCAGACTGACGTTGCAGCAGGTAAGGAATGGATCGACAACACCACAACAAATAACGAAGGTACAGGCATTAAGGACGGCGAGTTCACACTCCACCTTTCTACCGGCGTTGAGTATGCTGATTCCGATATCGAAAAGCTCCTCGCTAAGGCTGGTCTTGACTACGACGTATCTTTCTCTGACGTAACAGCTAACCCCGATGGTGATAAGGTATTCTTTGCTCAGACAAAGGAAGCTTCCATCACTGTAACAATGGGCGATGGCGCTGCAGGTGCAGGTCTTGGTGCTGATAAGGCAGTAGGCACAGGCGACGGTTTAACATTCCAGATCGGTGCTAACGGCGTTGAAGACCAGAGACTTACTGTTAACATTGCTGATATGAGCTCTACTTCTATCGGTGTTAAGGGTTGTGATGTTTCTACACAGGACGGCGCAAACGACGCTATCAACAAGATCGACGACGCTATCAAGACTGTTTCTACTCAGAGAGCTAAGCTCGGTGCTGTTCAGAACAGACTTGAACATACAGTTAACAGCTTAAGCACAGCAGAAGAAAACCTCCAGTCCGCTGAATCTCAGATTCGTGATACTGATATGGCTTCTGAAATGATTAAGTACACCAAGTCCAATATTCTTCAGCAGGCTTCTCAGTCTATGCTCGCTCAGGCTAACCAGCAGCCTCAGGGCGTTCTCCAGTTACTCGGCTAATTAGGAGTTACGGATATTTTATCTTAATTGCAACTGATCCCGCCGCGTAAGGCGGCGGGACAGCGTTATAACAAGTAGAAAATCTTTTGCCATGTATGTTGACAAATCATATATATTGTGTTATAATGTAACAAGTATAACCGACAAGGATGTCGGTTCGTTAGGAGGAAAAAAACTATGACTAAGTTATTAAAGAGAATAGTCGCTCTTGGTATGGCTGCTACTGTAACAGCTACCGCTGTTACCGCTACTTCCTTTACTGCTACTGCTAGTGAAACTAAGGCTTCTTACGATTTTACTGTATGGGCAAACGGTAAGGACGTTAAGGCTAACGCTAAGAAAAAGGTTGAAGAAGATCTTAATAAGACCGCTACTCTTCAGCATAAGGGTATGTTCACAGGCGGTAAGTGGAGCGTAATGGTTACCGATACAACCGTTGAGGACGCTGACGCTTTCGTAAAGCTTTTCGATGAAAAGGCTAAGCTTAACGAAACCGGTAAGGCAATGCAGAAGAAGATGAAGAGCATCGCTTCCGCAAAGATCAAGGAAGGTAAGATTACCGCAACCGCAGGTAAGTCCGCAGGCGAATTCCTCGTATGGGTTTACGAAGTAAATAGCAAGAAGATCGTAAACGATAAGGAAGGCGGCGTTCAGCCCAAGTCTTATAAGGGTATCACAAAGATGGCTCCTTCTTCTCTCGTTGTTACAACTAATGCTGACCTGATGGATAAGAAGGTTGATAAGAAGGCGAAGTTCTCCGACAAGTCTATCTATGTTGGCGAAACAACATTCTACGTTGGCGACTCTAAGGCTGACTTTGATTCCGAAGCTGAAATCAAAGTTGAGGGTAAGTGCGACGAAGGTATCACTGTTGCTCCTGTTGCTAGCAAGCACGCTTTCAAGGTTACCGCTACAAAGGCTGGTAAGGCTAAGATCACAGTTACTTGCACAGAGTCCGGTAAGAAGGTTAGCCTTTCTCTTACAGTTAAGGAAAAGATCTATACTGTAACAGCTAAGGAAGAAACAAAGGGTAAAAACTACCAGCTCTTTGAAGACGCTGAGGGCAAGAAGCCGATCACCGCTAAGACTGAATTCAAGTCTGAAGATCCTACAGTTTACTACGCAAAGGTAAGCGGCGAAAACACAACTTATGAAAAGGCTACAAAGGGTACACACTACACTGTTGAGCTTAAGAAGTAAGTTAAGTTTATGACAATACGAAAAGGAACGGTTCGCCGTTCCTTTTCTTTTTTATTTTATTTTTGTCATATCAGCATCAGCAGAGTTCCCGTAGCAATTCCGACAAGACCGCTAGCTGCTTTTTTTGATAGCCTTTCGTGGAACACCAGATAGGAAAAGCTGATTGTGACGAGAATGCTGAGCTTGTCGATCGGTACAACAATGCTGGCGGGACCGTCACGGAGTGCCTTATAATAACAAAGCCAGCTTGCGCCGGTAGCGAGTCCCGAAAGACAGATGAAGCCAAGCTCTTTTTTATCAATGCTTTTTATTTCAGATTGCTTGCCCTGTATAAACACCATTATCCAAGCCATAAGAAGCACGACGGCTGTTCTGATGGCTGTTCCGAGGTTTGATTCAACACCAGTTATCCCGACTTTTCCAAGTATCGACGTAAGGCTTGCAAATATTGCCGAACTGAGCGCGTACCATAACCACCGCAGCCCCTTTCCGCCGCCGTCCGCTCCTGCCTTTTTCTCGATCATCATCAGCGTTCCGACCGCAATCAGCACAACGCCGATAAGTTTAGGTAAGCTTATGGATTCGTTTAAAAAGAGAAATGCGAGCAGGATCGTTAGAACAGTGCTGGATTTGTCGATTGGGACAACCTTGTTGATATCGCCGAGCTGTAAAGCCTTAAAATAACAAAGCCAGCTTCCACCGGTAGCAAGCCCCGAAAGAATCAGGAATAAAAGTGTTTTCCCGTCTATATGCGTAAGTGTTCCGTGCGAACCCACAAGGAACACCATGACCCATGAAAATACCAGAACAATAACGGTGCGAATGGCTGTTGCCACGGTAGAGTCGGTCTTTTTTATACCGCATTTCGCCAGAATCGAAGTAGCGCCTGCGAAAAAGGCGGACCCGACTGCAAATAAAATCCACATTCTGTCAATCTTCTTTCCCTGAAAAAATTACGCGAACAGTAGTCCCCTTACCGACCTCGCTTTTCAGCTCAACCGCCGCGTTAAGGTATGAGCAGGCGTGCTTCACGATAGAAAGCCCTAAGCCTGTACCGCCGATAGCTTTTGAATGGCTTTTATCAACCCGATAGAACCGCTCGAAAACCCGCGCGTGATGTTCGGCAGGAATACCGATACCCGTATCGCTTACCGATAAAATGCCGCCTTTTGTAACACTTACCGTTACGCTTCCGTTTGGAACATTGTACTTGATCGCATTTTCCGTGAGGTTGTACATAATCTCGTGGAAAAGTCGGGGAACCCCCTCCGATAAACAGCTTTCTGCCTGGAGGTTGAGCGTAACATTGCTTTTTTCAGCCTTTTCTCGAAGCTGTTCCGTCACGTCTTTAGCAACAGCTGAAAGGTCAACGGTTTCCGTGGGAATCTCAACGCCCTCGTCAAGCTGTGAAAGACGGATAATATCCTCTACGAGCGACAAAAGCCGCGCCGCTTCTTCGTGGATATGTCCCGCAAATCGCGCAGTATCTTCCGGTTTAACCATGCCGTTCTGGAGCAGTTCGCTGCTTCCAAGAATAGTGGTAAGCGGGGTTTTAAGCTCGTGCGAAACGTTAGCGGTAAACTCGCGGCGTGTGCGTTCCGCCTCAACCTTTTCCGTAACATCAAATATCAGCAGCACAACGCCAATGTTTTTCCCGTCTGATTCAATTCTGCTGATGTCAATTTGATATGTTCGTCCATCTCGCTCTGATATAAGTTCGCAGTGACCATTCTGCGCCGCCGCTGTTATCGCTTCGCTGGTTTCACGGCTTCGTTCAACCGTAAGGAAGTCCTGACCCGCCGACATATTTTCCGCGTGGAAAAATCTCTCTGCGGCAGGGTTTATGCTTAAAATATTGCCCTTTCCGTTAAGTAAAACCAGACCTTCGTTCATGCAGGCAGTGATCTGAGAAAACTCGTCCTGTTTTTGCCGCAGCTGTTTGACCTGCTTGTTGATGAGCCTGTTCTGCTGACTGATTCGGCGCAGAAGCGGCGCGATTTCATCATAGGTGCGGTTTTCAAGCGGGTGGTCGAGGTCGAGATTGTTGAGCGGCTCAACAATGCGCTTTGAAAGACGGCTTGCCAGCCAGAACGCAAGAACCAGCGCAATAAGTATTACAGCGCAGATAGGCTGCAGCATTCCAAGTACTAATACTCCCATTGTGGCATTGCTGATTGAAATACGAAGGACGGACCCATCGTTAAGCCGTTTAGCACAGTAGATCGTTTTCTCTAAAAGGGTAGAGGAATAGCGTTCGCTGCTGCCTTTACCGGTGCTGATGGCTTCCTGTACTTCAACGCGGTCGGCGTGGTTTTCCATACTTTTCTGATCCGCCTGAGCGTCATACAGAACTTTTCCGTCAGCTGCGATCCATGTAAGGCGGCTGCTATCGGGATTTAAAACGTTAAAATACGCCAT
The DNA here is from genome assembly GCA_964489095.1 of uncultured Ruminiclostridium sp. Taxonomy (GTDB): domain Bacteria; phylum Bacillota; class Clostridia; order Oscillospirales; family Ruminococcaceae; genus Ruminiclostridium_E. The sequence goes on from CAZAXM010000003.1 coordinate 78,751, forward strand.
ACCTGCGCTTTCAACTCCCGCGGCAGCCATATCCAGCTCCGCCCATAGCTGTTTTTCCTGAACATTTCCGAAGTAGTCGTAAAGACAGCTCAGGATAATAAGCAGGGCTCCTAGAAGAACGCTTCCGACGACAAGTGTAATAGAGCGAAAGATTTTTTCCGTCATGGTCTCGCCTCCAGTCGGTATCCGACATTTCGTACCGTTTCAATGTACTTTCCGTAGTCGCCGAGTTTTTGCCGCAAGGTGCGAATGTGCATATCCAGCGTTCTCGTTTCGCCTATATAGTCCTCGCCCCATACCGCAGAAAAAAGCTGTTCGCGCGAAAAGGCTGTTCCGGGGTGCGATAAAAAAAGACGTAAAAGCTCATATTCCTTATATGTCAGCTGAATGCGGGATTCGCCGACGCTGACGGTATGCTCGTCGAGATTTACGACTAAATCCCCGAATTGCAGAAGCTTTTGTACCTCCGGCGCTTTGCATCGCCGCAAGACAGCCTTGATTCGCGAAATCAGCTCCATAATGCCAAAAGGCTTTACAACATAGTCGTCTGCGCCTAGGTCAAGGCTTTGGATTTTATCATACTCCGAGCCTTTTGCCGTTGCCATTATGACAGGTAAGTCGGAAAATCGGGAATCAGCCCGTATTTTTTTTAACAGCTCAATTCCGTCCATACCGGGGAGCATAACATCTAAAACTACAAGCTCAGGCTTACCCGATTGTAAAGCCTCCCAGAAGTCAGTGCCGTTTTCAAATCCCATAGCCTCAAAGCCTGTCGTCTGGAGGGCGTAAAGCTCAATATCCCGTATCGCGCCGTCGTCCTCAACACACCAGATCATTCCGTTTCCTCCTCGTCTTTGTGCGTGCCTGTAACAGCGTAGATTACCCATTCGGAAAGATTGGTTGCGTGGTCGCCTATTCGTTCCAAGTATTTCGCGATCATCAGCAGGTCGAGAGCATATTCTCCGTCCTGCGGCTCCGCGGCGATCATAGCGATAAGCTGTTTTTTCACCTGTATGAACGCTTCGTCTATAACATCGTCGTATTCAATGACTGACCTCGCTAAATCTATATTCTTCGTTACGTAAGCGTCAACGCTGTCCGTAACCATTTTTATGGTTGCCTCGGACATTTCTTTCAGATGCGTGTGATGCTCGGAAGTGCGTCCGTTCAGGAATGCAATAATTTCCGCGATATCCTCCGCCTGGTCGCCGATGCGCTCCATATCGGTGATCATTTTCAGCGCTGCGGAAATCTGCCTTAAATCACGCGCTACCGGCTGCTGCTGTAAGAGCAGCTTCATGCATAAGGCTTCGATATCGCGTTCCTTCTGGTCAATTTCCTTGCCGCGCGGCTTGACTTGCGAAACCGATTCCATATTGCCGCTGGTCAGAGGTGAAACAGCCATGGAAATGACTTCCTCACACAGCGCGCCCATTTCGATCATTTCGTGGTTCAGCAGCGAAAGCTGCTCGTCGAGTCTGCTTCTCATTATCCGAACCTCCCTGTAATGTAATCTTCTGTACGCTTATCCTTCGGCTGTGAAAAAAGCGTTTCAGTATCGCCGTACTCGATCAGCTCTCCCAGCAGGAAAAAGGCGGTTTTGTCGGAAATACGTACAGCCTGCTGCATATTGTGAGTTACAATTACAATAGTATATTTTTTCTTTAGTTCAATTGCCAGCTCCTCAATTTTAGAGGTTGAGATCGGGTCGAGAGCGGAGGTCGGCTCGTCCATTAAAAGCACCTCTGGTTCAACCGCCAGGGCTCTTGCGATACATAACCGCTGCTGCTGACCGCCCGACATTCCAAGTGCGCTTTTTTTAAGCCGGTCCTTCGTTTCTGTCCAGAGATTAGCGGCGCGCAGGGACTGTTCAACGATCTCATCAAGCTTCGCTCTTGTGGTAATGCCATGCGTCCGCGGACCATAGGCGACGTTGTCGTAAATACTCATAGGGAAGGGGTTTGGCTTTTGGAATACCATTCCGATCTGCCGCCGAAGCTCATTTATATTCACGCCGGGAGCATATATGTTTTCCTCGCGGTAGCGAACCTCGCCCGTTATCTTTACGCCGTTTACCAGGTCGTTCATTCGGTTCAGCGTTTTAAGAAATGTCGATTTTCCGCAGCCTGAAGGTCCGATAAAGGCGGTAATGCTCTTTTCGGGGATTTCCATATTTATATTGTGCAGCGCCTGATGCTCGCTGTACCATAAGCAAAGATCGTTTGCGGTTATAATGTTCATTCTTCGTTCCTCCTCTTAAAGAATTTCCCAACCTGAGAGGCGCAGAGGTTGAGCAGGACGGTCAGCACCATCAGAATTGCGGCAATTGCAAAAGCAACCCCGAATTCGCCGCGCTCCTTAGCGTAGACATATAAAGCTACCGTAAGAGTTGCGCCGGAACTTCCCATTCCCGTGAAAAATCCGTTCAGAGCGTGCGCGAATCCTGCGGTAAAAAGCAGGGCGGCTGATTCTCCGATAATTCGCCCTACCGATAAAATACAGCCTGTAACGATACCGTCAACGCAGCCGGGCAGTACGACCGTTCGTATGACCCGCCATTTTCCTGCGCCAAGACCAAACGCCCCCTCGCGGTAAGACTGCGGAACAGTTTTAAGGCTCTCCTGCGTTGTACGCATAACCGTCGGGAGATTCATGATCGCTAAAGTGAGGCTTCCCGCTAAAAGAGATGTCTTTAAACCGCAAAACTGACAAAAGAACAGCATTCCAACTAATCCGTAAATAATAGACGGTATCCCGGAAAGAGTTTCCGCCGCATATTCTATAATACGTACAAGTTTCCGATTGGAAGCATATTCCGTCAGATAAATCGCCGCGCCTACGCCGAGAGGCAGTACGATCAGAAGTGTTACAATAATTATATATACCGTGTTGAGAATATCGGGAAGAATACCGATATGGTCGTTTAGATAGCTTGGCTTCGTCGTGAGCAGGTCTATTGTTATATACGGAACACCTTTTATAAGGACATATCCGACCAGAAACAGCACCAGAGCCGCAGTTATAGCAACCGCAAGGTACATAGCCGTTTTCATTGCGATAACATATGCGCTGCGCTTTCCCGGCAGTTTTTTATGTAACATAATTCAGCCCTCCCTCTTATTCTTCAGGAAAAAGTTAAGCGTAGCGTTTATTAACATAATGAATAAAAACAGTACAAGCGCGATCGAGAATAATGCCTGCTGCTGTAAACCGCTGGAGTAGGACATTTCGCTCGATACAGCCGTTGTAAGAAAACGGACGCTTTCTAAAAGCGAGGGCATATTTGGAGCATTTCCCGATACCATTATAACCGCCATGGCTTCTCCGATAGCGCGCCCTACGCCAAGCACTATGGCTGTTGCGATACCGCTTTTGGCTGCCGGAACAGAAACGCGGAAGTAGGTTTCGATCGTGGTCGCGCCGAGAGCCAGCGATGCGTCCTCGTATTCTTTCGGAACAGCCTCAAGCGCCGTAACGGAAACCTTAATAACAGAGGGAAGGATCATAACTGCCAGCACAATAATTGCCGCTAAAAGACTCGCTCCGTCGGGCACGTTAAATAATTTTCGTATTCCCGGAACAAGAACCATCATACCTACCAGACCGTATACAACAGAGGGAATACCCGCAAGCAGGTTTACCGCTCCTCCGATAAGGCTTTTTATTTTCGGATTCGCGATCTTCGCAAGGTATACTGCGGAAAAAAAGCCAATGGGAACGCCGAGGACAACTGCCCCCGCCGTTCCGTAAACGCTTGTAAGAATAAAAGGAAGAATACCGAATTGCGGCTCGTCAGCCGTAGACGCCCATGTTGTTCCGAAAAGAAAATCAATAATTCCGATTTCCTTAATGGCAGGAATGCCGGATACGATGAGATAAACGGTGATCAGCAGGACGCAGCCTACCGTTACTAAACCTAGCAGCAGGAAAATACCATGGATAACAGCTTCAAGCTTCTGTTTTTTCATGCTCGTACCTCAATTAGCAGGAACAACACCGGCAGCGGTGATGATCTCGTTAGCCTCGCCGCCTGTCGCATAGTCGAAGAATTTCTGCGCGGTTTCTGAGAGGGCAGCGTCTTTTTTTGTAACAAGCACGAACGGACGTTGAACAACATAGCTGCCGTTCTTGACCGTTTCCTCGGTAGGGGTAACGCCGTCTACGGGTACAACCTTTATGCTGTCCTTTACGGAAGCAAGAGAAGCGTAGCCGATAGCGTTCGGGTTCGATGAAACCGTAGTTATTACATCGCCTGTCGAGGTAAGTTCCTGGCGGTATAAGCAGCTGTCTTGCGTTCCGGTAATTGATTCAAAGCCGTCACGCGTACCTGAGCCCGCTTCACGTCCGATCAGTACGATCTCACTGTCATTTCCGCCTGCCTCGTTCCAGTTAGTTATCTTTCCGGTAAAGATATCCGAGATCTGCCCAAGGGTAAGCTCCGAAACCGGGTTTTCAGGGTGGATAATGATAGCAATCCCGTCGTATGCAAGAATAGTTTCCGTTAAACCGTCAGCCTTTTCCGCGTCTTTAAGGCTTCTTGAGGAAAGCCCGATATCGCAGCGACCCTCCTGAACAGCCTTTATTCCGCTTCCGGAGCCGGTCGGGTTATAGGTAAAGGTTATGCTCGGGTTATTCGCTTCAAACGCTTCTCCTAATGCGCCGACAACCTTCTCCATAGAGGTCGAGCCGTCTGTTGAAACCGTGCCGCCGCTGCTTGAACAGCCCGCAAGACTGCCCGCCGCAACCATAGCTGTAATCATAATAGAAAGAATTTTTTTCATTTTACTTTTGCTCCTTCGCATATTTGATTCGTGATTTTGTTCACATTTATCATTATACAAAAGAGATGTAAAGTCGAAAACCTGACTATTGTAAAATTAAAGTCAAATCTTATGATGTGTAAGTTCGCAGCCCGGCACTTTGAATGTACAAGAATATTATCTCAAAAATAAAGAGAAAATTCAAGTGTTTCAGCGAAATTTCCGAACAAATATCAGGTTTTCGCAAGTAAAGTGATGATAAGAGCGGGTGGTTTTGTGAAAAACAAGCTGAAATTGGCAGCTGTGAAATTTTTTTAGTTATAAATGTACAAAATTATCGTGAAAAGCCGCGAAAACTATTGACAATTGGCTTAAAAAGAAGTATAATATTCCAAAAAACAGATTGTTCCGCGCGGGCGGTTATAAAGGAGGTAAATGATGTCAAAATCATTAAAGGAAACGTCAACCCTGATCGCGATTTTCGCGGTTATGCTCGTTTCGGCGGTGTTTTTACTGCCGATAGCGGCTAAAGCGGTAACATGCGGCGATTTCACCGTAACGGGAAGCGGCTACAACTACGACGAAACAAATAACG
>CAZAXM010000004.1:0-26812 GCA_964489095.1 uncultured Ruminiclostridium sp.
TGGCAAATGGAACCCGCCGCCTAAGAGGCGGGGGACATCTTGCCTAAGTTATAAATAGCAAAAGGACTGTTACGATTATCCGTAACAGTCCTTGTTTTATTAAATTTAGCCAATCTTAGCGTTAGCTGCGTCGATATCGGAGTTGATCTTTGATTCGTTTTCTGCACGGAGCTGAACGTAAGTGTTGTCGGAAGATGTGTAAGGTCTAGCACTGATAAGACGTGTCGGAGAATCGTCCATACCGTCCTTAGCGCACTCTACGGATACGCCGTACTTGAAGTCCCAAACAGGAATCATATCCTTCTTAAGATCGTCAAGGAAGTCGAGCTGTTCTTCAGTCCAGTTGTAGTCGCGCATATTCTTTTCTCTAGCCTGAGCAGCAACGTCCTCGTCCTTAGCAGTCTGGATTACGCAGTTTACCCAAGCCTTATAACCGTCAAGGTTCTTAGCACCGGAAACGAGCATATATGCGTCCTGCTTCATAAGCTGGTAGTAACCGTCAGCGGAAGGATCACGCGGGAAGGGAACGAAGAATACGTCGTCATCAGCCCAACCGTACTTAGCAATAGCCTTCTGCATTGTAGCTTCCTGGTAGCACCAGTAACCATCAGCGTAGAAGAGTGTATCGCCGTTCATCCAAGCGCGGAAGTTGGTGGAGTATCCGTTAAGATCCCAAGGATAACGGTAATCCTGCTTAGCGAGTGTTTCAACGAAGTTCATCGCTCTTTCGATAGCGGGGTCGTTAAGGTTGCTCTTAAGCTTACCGGAATCGTCGATTTCAACCATAGCAACACCGGTTGTACCCATAAAGTAGTCAGCGATATTCCAGCCGTCAACAACGAACTTGCTGTCGCCGCTCTTCTGGAATGTATCAGCCATCTTAAGGAATTCGTCCCAAGTCCATTCGCCGTTATCGTAAAGCGTCTTAGGATCAGATAAGCCTGCGTCCTCGCAAACGGAACGTCTGTAGAAGAGAACGTACTGGAGGCTGATATCAGGGATAGCGCACCAGTTCTTTCCGCCCCACATAAACTTATCCATAACGTCGCGGTATTCCGACCATTCTTCAGTGTATGTATCAATAACACCATCGATAGGCTGGAACATATTCATGTACGCACTGATCGGGAAGTAGCCGATTTCAAACTGGAATATGTCAGGGGAGTCGCCCGAAGCAACCATCTGTCCGAGCTTATCGTAACGGTCTGCGTAAGCGCACTTTGTTGTTACGAAAACCTTATCTGCCCAGTCTGCGCCGTAAGCGGTGCTGCCCTCTTCGGGGATACCGTACTGAGCCTTAAAAAGCTCAACCGCAGCCTGTGTTTCGTCAATATCGTACCAAGAAAGCCACTGGATCTTCTTGTCAACGCTTGTAACGTCGTCAAGCTTTAAATCATTAGCCTTACCGGAAACGACCTCCTGTAAAGCTGCGTCAGTATCAACAGTGATAACTTCCTGTGTGGTTGTAGTTGTTGTCTGGTCAGCGTTTGTTGTAACCTCGCTTCTTCCGCCGCTGCTGCTGCCGCCGCTACAAGCAGCCATAGAAAGCAGAACACTTGCAGCTAAAATGGAAGAAACAATTTTTCTTGAATTCTTCATATAGTCCTCCTTAATTTTGAGTTCAGGGACGGAGAAGCCCGCCCATCTACTTTAATTATAACAGTTTGCGCGCTTAATGTCAATCAGTATATATAAAAATTTTCGCCGCCTCTTTTTGTTAAAATGTCACAAAGTTACTTAAAAACGCAAGGTTAATTACTTTATAAGTCTTAGTTTAGGGCTTTTTTACATATTACAGCAGTCCCGAAAGGAGCGTTGAATAAAGGCTTTCGGCTGTGCTGTCTGCGCTTAAAAGCGAAGCGTAAAGATTTGCGGACGAATCGCCGGACGAGAGTGCGGAAAGATAGTCCGAAACCGCATCTGAAACCGTATCCGCGGTCTCCTCATCGGAGCTGCCGAAGCCGAGCGTTTCAAGAACCGCCGAAGCGGTCGAATCCTCGCCGCCGTTCTGCATTGCATAAATCAGAGCCGAGCCGCTTACCGACTTGTTTTCGCCCGATGAATAATCGGCTGAAACGGGCTTTTTCTCCTCTGTTTTGTACATCTGTGCGTGGAGAAGCTCGCTGAACGACTGCCCTTCTCCGCAGCTTTTGACAGTCTGCTTTGTATTTTCAATTTTTGCACGTACTGCGTCGCCGATCGCGCCGTAACGATATATGTACATAAATTATCCTTTCATCTGCGGATATGCGCCGTAATAATCGTAAACGAGCTTGCGTTTACAGTAAAAATATACTCCCCGCAAGCAGCGTACCAATTTTTCCCATACCTCGCAGAAACGGTTTCGGGTTCGGAAATGCGCGCCTTACACCACCCCAGAACCTTTTCATTTTCACATTCAAGGCGACAATTGCGTTTTATTCTTTCCTCGCCGAGCGGGGTAGTATGGAGCTTATCGAGGTTCTCGGTCAATTCATTCTGCATACTGCGTTTCCCCCGCGAAGGTTTTTCCTTAGTATAACACGCTTTTCCTGAATTGTCAAGGCACGGATCAGCAATACTGTCTGTCGGTTTATCAAAAGAGCGCCCCGCAGGGGCGCAAAAGGGGGTGGGTGGGCGGGGACTGCGGCGGCTGCGAAGCGGACGCCGCACTTAGCAGCAACCTGTACGAATAAGCCGAAGGGTCTGCGGAAATCAGAGTTGGACGAATCAGCTGCGGCGAGGTTTGCCGTTTTTTCAAAGTTATGTACAGAATGGATAGGTCGGTTGCTGAACGCGGCAGCGACCGATATAGCGCCGCTCACGAAATCGTTTGCCTACAATACGAAGCGTATAACACATTTAAACCAGCAAGAAACTGCCGAAGCAAACGCAGCGGCAGTTTCCGGTTCTTCTATTTTGTGTTCGGACAGCAGCACCGCTGAAAATATGCCTGCTTTTTCTTACAAACAGGGCAAACCATCGGCGCGGATTTTCCGTGGTGAATGTAACCACAGCTTCTGCAAAGCCATACAGCCTCGCCGTCCTCGGTGAAAACCTTCCCGCTCTGAAGCATTTCAATAAAGCGGCGGTATCGCGCTTCATGCTCCTTTTCAATTCCGCCGACCATATCAAACAGCGCGGCAATGTTCTCAAACCCCTCCTCGCGCGCAGTACGTGCAAAATCAGCATACATATCCGTCCATTCGTAATGCTCGCCGCCTGCCGCATTTTCAAGCGCCTTCTGCGTTGTTGCGGGAATACCCTCGCATATGAGCGAAAGCCATAGCTCGGCATGCGCGCGCTCGTTCGCGGCTGTCATATCGAAAATGTCGCCGATCTGCTCGTACCCCTCTTTTCGGGCAATTTCCCCGTAGATACCGTACTTGGCGTAGGCCTGCGATTCGCCCGCAACCGCAGTTTTGAGATTTTCAAGTGTTTTTGAGCCGTTAAGCTGCATATTATCATTCCTTTCGGTTGTTTTTCAGGTTATACCTGTCGGATTTAATATATCTGGAATTAAACGGATTATTCATAGCTGTAAAAAAGAGCTGCCAAAGCTCGCGCTCCGACAGCTCACGTTCAGGCAGCACCATACAACGAACGATGCAGTACCCCATTATTCCAGCCCTTTAAGGGCAGCGATTTCATCCCGGTTTACGCGGATCTTTGAGTCGCGTATAACCTTAACCTCGTCCCGCTTTACCGTGATCGGCGGCGAATCGGGGTTCTTATCAAGCTTAACCTTTAATATGCCCGTAAGAATATTCGCGTCCTCAACAACGCCCTTTCCCTCCGCAGTTTCAACAAGCGCACCCGCTTTCGGTGTGATCTTTAAAAGTTCTTCGTAACAGTCCTGCTCATATTTAAGACAGCACATAAGCCTTCCGCAGGTTCCCGAAATTTTCGAGGGATTAAGCGAAAGGGACTGTTCCTTAGCCATTTTTATCGAAACAGGCTGGAACTCGCCGAGAAAGCTTGAACAGCAGAACGGTCGTCCGCATATCCCTAATCCGCCAAGCATTTTCGCCTCGTCACGAACGCCTATCTGGCGAAGCTCTATGCGCGTGCGGTAAATAGACGCGAGGTCTTTTACAAGCTCACGGAAATCAACGCGGTTTTCAGCTGTAAAATAAAAAAGAATCTTGCTCCCGTCGAATGTGTAATCAACATCGATCGCTTTCATATCGAGCTTATGCTCCTCGATTTTTTTGATGAAAGTTTTCATGATCTCGGTTTCTTTTTCAGCATTGTTCTTTATAGCACGAAGGTCGTCCTTCGACGCAGGACGGATTATCGTCTTAAGCGGCTGGACTACATTTTCGTCGCTTATTTTCCTGTTCGGAATAACAACCTCTCCGCACTCTATTCCGCGCGCCGTTTCAACAATAACTCTATCGCCCGCACGAAGTTTCTTTGAGCCGGGCGAAAAATAATAGACCTTTCCGACCTCTTTAAAACGAACGCCTATAATTTCAGTCATAAACTATTTCCTTTCTATATACCGCTTTCCGTTACGGAGAATATTTTTGCACAGCAATGCGCGTTAAAAAGCTGAAGATTAGGATTAAAATTCAGCGACGCAGCGAGCGATGACGCCGTATTATAAAGTTCCGTAATAGTTTTCAGGTTAAATTTGCGCGAAATACGCTCTGCCTGTTCATACATAGCCCCGCTTATTTTCCCGTTGGTTTTTAGTACAGCCGCTTTAGCGAAAATCTCGCGTAAAACCGTAAGCACTGCCGCCGAGTCCTCTCTCGTTTTAATTGCCGAGAGTAAAACCGCGCAGCCGTATTCGCGTCCTCCGCAAAGCGCGTCAGAAAATTCAGCCGCTATACGGAAGATCTCCGCGTCGCTTCCGTCTGCCGCTAAAAGACATTTCCCGATATTTCCGCCGTAAAGCCCGTAAAGTTCCTCCGCCTTTTCCGAAGAAATGCCATTTTCGCCGAGCGCGGAAATACACTCATCTTTTTCCGCCTCTGAAACATTTATTGCGGCAACCCTCGAAAGAATTGTTTCGAGAATGGTGGATTTGTTCTCGGCTGTAAAAATGCACGAATTAAACGCGGACGGTTCCTCGATAAACTTAAGGAGAGTGTTCTGACACTTCTCATTCATACTGTCGAGATGTTCAAAAACTATTACGCGCAGATTTCCGTCGTTCGGAGCCTTGCAGCACTCGGTAATAAGCGCCCGGAGCTGTTCTACGCTATATTTTTCATTCTCGCGGAACGGATAGATAACGTCGGGGTGGATATGCTGTTCTATCCGGCGGCAGTTTTTACAGTCCATACACGGCGCCCCGCCATCTGAACCGCAGCCGCAAAGCCGCAGCATCGCGGTATAATCCGCCAGAACGGTTTTCCCTATTCCCTTTTCCCCGCAGAACAGTAAGGCGTGGGGGAATCGTCCCGAACGATAGAATTGTCCGATTCGTTCGAGTGCCGCTTTTTTTCCGTACAGCTTCATCAGACCTTCTCGAACCGCTCTATGTCGGTGACAAAGATAGTCGCGCCGCCTACGCTTACCTCGACAGGATAGCTTACCGGAGCGGCGTCCGCGCTAAACGAAGCGGCATTCGGAACGTACTGCTTGCGTTTTTTTGAATGGTCGCGGATAGTATCAATAACCGAATCGACCGCTTCATTTTCGCAGCATATCAGAAACGTAGTATTGCCCGCCATAAGAAAGCCGCCTGTTGAAGCGAGCTTGGTAGCGGAAAATCCATTTTTTGTGAGAGCGGAAGAAACCGCGTGTGAATCATCATTATTGACAATAGCATAAATCAGCTTCATCTTGATCATTCCTTTCCTTATCTCATATTAGTATACCACAAAAACATAAAATTGTAAAGTAATAAATTTTGTCATTTACCATCATATACCTCCCCTGTCTTTTCACTGTCACCAAACTTTTTGAAAAAAACACTTGACATTCACAATAAAAGTGTTATAATATATTTAGCACTCAGAGAGTAAGAGTGCTAAAACGCAAAAATAACGGAAAGGTCTGATAAAAATGGCAAAAAAACAGTTTAAGGCGGAGTCGAAGCGCCTGCTGGATATGATGATTCATTCAATTTATACACACAAGGAGATTTTCCTCCGCGAGCTTATTTCTAACGCAAGCGACGCTATGGACAAACTCTATTTTAAGTCAATGCAGGAAAACCTCGGTCTTACGAGAGATGATTTTGAAATTTTCCTTACTGTTGATAAGGACAACCGTACTCTTACCATCAAGGATAACGGTATCGGTATGGATAAAGAGGAGCTTGAAAACAACCTCGGCGTTATCGCGCAGTCGGGCTCGTTCAAGTTCAAGCAGGAAAACGCCGATACCGACAAGGACGAGGTCGATGTTATCGGACAGTTCGGCGTTGGCTTTTACTCAGCCTTTATGGTTGCTAAAAACGTTACTGTTGTAACAAAAAAATACGGAAGCGAACAGGCTTACCGCTGGGAATCCGAAGGCGTTGACGGCTATTCGATAACCGAATGCGAAAAGGACGGTTACGGCTCGGAAATAACGCTTCAGATCATGGACAACACCGACGATGAGGACTACGACGACTTCATCGCCGAGTACAAGATCCGCGGTCTTGTAAAGAAATATTCCGATTATATCCGCTATCCGATCAAGATGCTTTGCTCACATTCTCACCTCAAGGAAGGCACAGAGGACGAATACGAAACCCATACCGAAATCGAAACGCTCAACAGTATGGTTCCGCTCTGGAAAAAGAGTAAGAGCGAGCTTACCGATGAACAGTACAACGAGTTCTATAAGGAAAAGTTTATGGACTACGTTGACCCGATCGCGCATATCCATTCAAGAACCGAGGGTACGGCAACCTACAACGCGCTGCTTTTTATCCCCGCGAAGGCTCCGTTCGATTATTACACAAAGGAATACGAAAAGGGCTTACAGCTCTATTCGAGCGGCGTTCTTATTATGGACAAATGCTCCGACCTGCTGCCCGATTATTTCAGCTTCGTAAAGGGTCTTGTTGACAGCGAGGATCTGTCGCTCAATATTTCGCGTGAAATGCTCCAGCACGACCGTCAGCTTAAACTTATCGCAAAAAGCATCGAAAGAACGATAAAGAACGAGCTGAAAAAAATGCTCACTAACGAACGTGAAAAGTATGAAGAATTCTGGAAGAATTTCGGATTACAGATCAAGTTCGGTCTTTATAACAGCTACGGTATGAATAAAGAACTGCTTAAGGATCTGCTGATGTTCTATTCATCTGCCGAGAAGAAGCTTGTAACACTTGAAGAATATGTTGCAAGAATGAAAGAGGACCAGAAGATCATCTACTTCGCAAGCGGCGAAAGCATTGCAAAAATCGACACTCTCCCCCAGACAGAAATGTTAAAGGAAAAGGGCTACGAAATTCTTTATCTTACCGATAACGTTGACGAATTTGCTCTCCAGATGCTCGTTGACTACGACGGAAAGGAGTTTAAGTCGGTTCAGTCCAGCGACGTTGACTTTGAAACAGACGAAGAAAAGGCTGAGAAGAAGGAAAAGGCTGAGCAGAACAGCGACCTGCTCGAAGAGATGAAAAAAGCTCTTGAAGGTAAAGTTGCGGACGTCCGCCTTTCATCTCGCCTGCGCTCACACCCCGTTTGCCTTACCAGCGACAGCGCGGTTTCGCTTGAGATGGAAAAGGTTCTCGGCTCAATGCCCGACAACGGTATGCACAAGCCGAAAGCGGACAAGGTCCTTGAAATCAACGCTAACCACGCGATTTTCGATAAGCTCCGCTTCCTCTGCGATAACGACAAGGAAAAGCTCGCGATTTATGCGGAAATTCTGTTCGACCAAGCAATGCTTATTGAGGGAATGGCAATTTCCGACCCCGTTGAGTACTGCAACAAAGTTTGCGGACTGATGGCGTAAATAAAAAGGCTCTCGATTTGATATGCACTCCAAAAGTTAGACGCTTTTGGGGTGCATATCATTTTCGGTAGCCTTTTTCTATTCGACTCTCTTTGCTACGACCGCCGAAGCGTACCACTTTCCGTCAACGAAAGCATAAACTATAAATTTACGCTTCTCTCCGACGGTAAGCCCATTTATTGCGAAGAAGTTTTCCGTAATGGTCTTTTCGGTATACTGAATTTCTCCGTCCGCGCTCCTTACTATATACCCCGCCGCGCCGTCAACGTTGTCCCAGCTGAGCCTTACCTCTCCGTTTTCCGATTCAGCCTGAACATTTTGCGGGGAAGCCGTTGGCGTTTTACCCCATTTTACCGAGTAATACCATTCCCCGTCAACACTCGCACAAACTCTGAACCAATACTTTTCGCCGTTGTTAAGCTCATTTACCGTGCAGCTTAATCGGTACTGCTCCTCGTCAAATTTTATTTCAGACTTACCGCTTAATATATCTTCAAGGCTCGATTCGACATAAGTAATCTTCCCATCGTCGCTTTGTATCTTGTACGAATCAACGTCCCACCTGCCTACCCACGAAAACATTACGCTCCGGTTTCCGCTTGCAACAAATAAACCGCAGTCGTACATAAAGGACTTACCGGAAATCACTCTTTTTATACTGAATGAAATATCACATTCTTCGGCGCTGGTTATTTCGATCAGACAGCGACCGCTTGAATAAAAGGAAAGGCTGCCGCTTATTATGCCATTCTGACTATTATACCCCCTCCCCCCGGATTTTGACGTCATTATTTTGCCATTCGCAAGGGTTAGACCGTCAATTTTTCTCTCCTCTGAACTAACGACGCCATTTTCGGTTTCTATAAGTTCTATAACACGAACATCGACCCAGTGCGCGTTAAACTCGAAATCCAATGTATAATTTCCGCTGCCATGGAAAAAATATGTTTTAGTGCAGCTTAAACCCGATTTATTACAGGTTATAACATCGCTCACCGCGCAGTTTCTCGTAACAACGTGGAGCGAGTCTAACTCATCTTTTGTTATAGTATCTCGAATAACAGGCGTGCTGTCATTCGTAGTTGTAAACATATCCAGCGAAACAGCCACAAGCACAAACGCAAAAATCAGCGAAAGCGCACTTCTTAAAATTCTCATTTTTCCTCCTGCGGACATTTTTCTGTTACTATTATACCGCAGTAAAAGACTGTTGTCAATCTCAAAAAGGGCTTGCATCGCTATTTAACGCGGCAAGCCCTTTTAAGGCAATATAAAGGAAATATGCAAACCGGACGTGCATAGAGCCACATTTATCCGACGCTATACGATACGTTGTCCACAGGCCGCATCAGCATTGTTCCGAAGTCGAAATAGATCAGCTGACCGTCCTTTTCGTTGCGGAAAATCGGCTCGCTGTCGGAAACGAGAGTTAATCCCTCATCTCCATAATCGAACATTCCAAAAGCATACCCGTCGTAAAAATCGCTGTCGATCGCGCTTGTTTCAAAACGTTTCAGCTCCTTCGCCGCTTCGTCAATCATAAACGCCTCCCCCTCTTCGCGATATCGTTCAGGATAGAAAGTGTGTAAAACAATAAGGATCTCCCCGCTCGGAGCTTTGTAAACGTCAAAATACACTTCATCAGGCACAACATAAACCAGGTATCCGTCAAGTCCCGCCATTCCGTTCGAACTGTACGAATACGAAAGAAGCGTTCCGTCCTCCGAGTAAATACAAAGCCGCGTGTTATCCAGCGTATTGTAATATCCCTCGCCGGATATCGCGCCGATCTGCGCTTCGACCGATACGATATACCCGCCCGTTTTTCCTATGACGACTTCGCTGTATAACGTTTGCGCAGCGTATTCGTCCGACTTGACGCCGGTTATATGATATCTTTTCAGATAGTCGATCACCGAATCATAGTATGGCTCGACATAAACCCTCATTCCGTCAAGCCGCCAACTGTACGCGGACGAATCAAGCAGCGCACCGATGTACTCGGCGTTGTAAAGCGAAAAACCGTCCGTGCGCAAGTGATATAAATAAAGGTTCTTTTTAACGGTCAGCCATTTCTTTTTATCACTATTCAGCTGTTCGCAAACCTTATCGATCGCTTCCGTAACGCTCGCGCTGTCAAAACAGAGAAGATAGTTCAGGTCGGCTTCGTATATCGTTTCGCCCGTAAACCCGGTTTTGCCCATCGCAAAGCTGAGCTGTCGTAAACGCATTCTCTCACTATCGGTAAGCTCAAGCTTAGTGTCGTTAAGCAGCTCCATGTCGCGCGGAAGAACCGCCCCGCCAAGCTTATTTTCCGTTATATCGCATATTTCCCCGTAAATATCAAGCTGCTCCTCGCAATAGTCGAGAATTTCGGAATAACCGCCCTCAGCCAGCTTTTCCGTAACAGCGTCCACTACGCTGTACGGGTTAATATCACTATAATCGACGAGCCACCCGTACGCGCCGCAAATTATCATATGCTCGGACGTAACAATAGACGAACCGCCCGCCAAGCTCTGATACGACATCTCCGCATAGGGCGAAATAAAATGCTTTGTGAAAAGATAGCTGTCGTTTCCGACTATAAGGTCAATTTCGCTGTCTTTGAACAACCGCGCCGCCGTTTCGTTTTTACACTGTTCTAACGCAGCGCGCGCCGCTTCCTCCGAAACACCCGTACGTTTTATCAGCATATAGTAATTGAAAACTGTGGCTGCATTCGGCGCGCCCGCGGTATTTTTCGCCGCCTCAATCTGTTCATCATCAAAAAGATCCTCAAACGGGCTGTAAAGCGTAGTAACGCGCTCGTTGAAATACTCCCTCGCCCAGCTGTCGCTGATACTTATGACAGTTTCATAGCTTAAAACCAGCGACTTGTACAAAAGCGCATTTCGCTTCATCGCGTAATAACAGCTGCTCTCCCCCGCTATTTCGTACATTCGCTTTGCGACGCTCTCCATATCCTCAACCGTTATCCCGCTCCAGACAAGCGTGTAATAGTCGCGAACATCATAACTATACAAATCAGCGGCAGTCAAATACGTTCTCTCGCCGTTAATATCAGCCTGATAAGCATTCATAGTGAATATTTTCTCACAGAATGATTCGTTTCGCGTCGCTATCGCGTCAATTTCAAACTCGTCTAAGCCTGTGCCGGAAAGCATTTCTCTAGCCTTTTCCTCGGAAATATCCTCCCCGACAACCCACTCATAAAGATTAGAATACTTCTCTGATGGCGACTGCGCGAAAGTCTCATCATACACATTCACAAACGAATAATCGGACGTGAACTCATTAGTCAGCGGTGGCGTATCCGTGATAAAATAGCCCTTTTCCGTCTTATTAACACCCTGGGCGGACTGTGCGGCTTCGGCAGAGGTTGTCAGGATCGGTGTATCGATCAGCTCCGGCATCTCGCCGGCTGTTACGACAATTGTCGGCTCAGTCGCAGCGTTAAGGAAGCGAATCAGAAATACACCGCCGATAATGAGCGCAAAAGCGGCGGCAGTCGCCATGATCGCGCCTGATACCCTGAAAAATCGCGGCTCGCGTTTAGCATTATCCTGTTCCGCCACCTTTTCAAGCACACGCTTTTTTAGCTCAGGGGTAGCGTGGATACCGCTGTAAATGTCCTTAAAATCGTTAATATTCATAGCCTTCCTCCTCGATCATAAGCTTTAGCTTCTCACGTCCGCGCTTTAGCCATGTGTTTACGGTACTAGCGGTCGTACCGTAGATTTCGGCTATTTCCGCCGCCTTATACCCCTCGAAATAGTGGAGATAAAGCGCGTCGCGGTACTTCCAATTAAGCCCCCGAAGCAGTTCCATAACATTTGAACGCGGCTGCTCTTTTTCAAGCAGACGTTCGTCAAGCGGAACAGTTTTCCTGCGATGAGCGCTCCGCAGCACATTCTTACTCAGATTTGACGTGACGCGGATAAGCCAGAACTTGATATGCTCGCGGCTCTCGAAGCCGCCGCGACACCTGTACAGCTGTAAAAAAGCGTCCTGGACAATATCCTCCGCATCGCTCATATTCCCAACGTGGTGATAGGCTATTCTGAGCAACATATCCGCGTATAAATCGAAGCATTCGGACAATGCGCTGTTGTCCAATACTACCATTCATATCCCCCCTGTTACAGCTGAAAAATCACCACAATTTTTCGGCTATATAATTGTTCTCCTGAATTTAATACACATCAGACGGCAGAAAAGTTGCAAAAAGCAAAAAAATTCGGACAGCCCGAAAGCTGTCCGAATTTGAAATACTTTTTTAACCCTTTACCGCGCCGAGCGCAACGCCCTTTACGATGAACTTTGAAAGTGCAAGGTAGATGATAACGATAGGAAGGATAGAGAGGATAACCGCGAGGTTTGTAACACCGTAGTCGGTGGCGGTTGAAAGTCCCATAATACCGGCAACCATCATAGGCATTGTTCTCATAGACTTATCGCCGTTTACGAGGATCATAGACGGTGTATAGAAGTTGTTCCAGCTAGCTACGAATGCGAAAATCGCCTGAACCGCGAAAGCGGGTTTAAAGATAGGAAGCGAAATCGACATAAACGTTCTGAACTCGCCGCAGCCGTCGATTCGAGCGGCTTCGACAATGTCGAGCGGGAACGAGGACTTCATATACTGAAGCATAAAGAATACGGTTGAAGGAGCAGCGATAGCGGGAATAATCAGCGGGATATAGTTGTTTAAAAGCTTTAAGTCAGCCATAAACTCTAAGAAACCTGTTGATACAACCTGCATAGGAACCATCATTACCATAAGAACGAAGGTTGTCGCGAACTTCTTACCCTTAAAATCATATACGGTAAGACCGTAAGCGGTCGCAGCCGAGAAGAAAACGGTAAGAATTGTCGAAGAAACAGAGATAATCAAGCTGTTTCTGTAACCTACGAGAAGGTCAAAGGAACGATAGTAAACGCCGTTCGCATAATCGGGGTCAGAAAGGTTCTTAATATTCTCGATAAGATTTGTACCGGGAATAAAGGAAACGCCGCTAGCGATAATTTCCTCATTTGAACGCGTCGCGTTAATGAGAACTATGTAGAGAGGAAGAAGCGCGATAATCGTTATAATCAAACATACGATAAATCTGATAGTAGCCTGCGTTTTTACCTTTCTTCTGTAAGTCGCAGAGGAAAAATTGTATGAATCAGCCATTTTTACTCTCCTCCTTACTTAGCGCTGCGCTTTTTCTTAGGCGCAGACGAATCAGTGTTGAATCTGTAAACAAAGATGCCGAGAATCGCGGTGATTACGAACAGAATCATTGAAGCTGCTGCGGAATAACCGTAATTGTGGTTCGTGTGGAAGTGTTCGTAGATGAATACCGCGCTTGTCTTGAGGGCAGGTCTTACAGCAGTACCCTCATGAAGCAGATACGGAATATCGAACATCTGTAATCCACCGATCATGGACGTAATGAAAACGTAAATGAAAATCGGCTTTAAGATCGGCATTGTAATTCTGAAGAATGTGTTCATACCGCTTGAACCGTCGATTTCAGCCGCCTCATAAATTGACGGGTCAATACCGAAGATACCCGAAAGGAGAAGGAGCATCGTGTTACCAAACCACATCCACGACTGAATTAGCATTACGAGTATTCTCGAAATCCATTCGTCGTTGATGAACTTGATAGGTTCAAGGATAGCCTGCATATTGAGGAGCAGTGAGTTAATGGCATGATACTTTGTGTTACCGAAAAGCATCATAAACATACCCGCTACGGAAGCCGCAGTAATAATATTAGGCAGGTACATAACAACCTTAAAGAAGCCTGTACCCTTAATCTTTACTCGTACATCTGAGAACCAAACCGCGAGAAGGAGCGATAAGATGATCTGTACGAGGAAGTTGCCTGCCCAGAGGATTAACGTGTTTCCGAACGAAGACCAGAACTGACTGTTTACAGCGTTCGCTGCACGATTTCCTTCTTCGCCGAAAAGGAGCCACTGATAGTTCTGTAAGCCAACCCATACTTCGGGATGCTCACTACCGTTCTCCATAAAGCTCAGGAGAAAGGTGTTAAATAGCGGATAAAGCATAAAAAATGCATAAACTATGAAAAATGGGGCTATAAAGATATATCCATACTTTGCATAGCTTACCATCTTATGCGGTTTTTTTCCAACTGCTGCCTGCATTGATGCACACCCTTTCAATTTTTTTGTTAAAAAAATCACAATATACTGTCTGCGGGCTTTCACCCGCAGAGCAGATATATTGCAATCAAAGTATTCACTTTGGATTCGTTACGATAAATTAGTCAATAACGATATCGCTGAAGGAAGCTGCAACTGCATTCTTGAATCCTTCGATAGCTTCTTCCTTAGTAGCGTATGTACCATCAAGGTAGCCGTTTACAGAGTCGTTGAAGTGACCCTTAATAACGGAGTCATACTTTGTAAGCTTGTTGGAGAGGTCGAGGTTGTCAAGAACGTTAACAAGGATCTCGTAGTGGTTCTGACCGTTGAGGTACTTGTTGGAAACAGTAGCTTCGGACATAACAGTCTTGTTGTTCATAAAGTCGCCTGTCTGAGCAGCGTAGCCAGCCATAGAATCAGCGTTCTTGCAGTAGAATTCGATGAATTCCTTAGCGAGTGCAGGGTTGTTGCACTTTGTGGAAACGCCGAAGTAAGAACCGCCCCAGAACCAGCCGGAAGGACCTTCGCAGATAGCCATGTTCTTACCAAGTTCTTCATCCTGGTTGGTGAAGTTTTCGAGGATAGAACCACCGCCTGTTGTGGTAAGACCCCATGTAGGAACGAAGTCACCAAGAGCTGTGCCGTCCATGATAGCGTTGTACCAAGCGGTATCCCACTGAGGAACGCCAGCGAGTGTCTTTGTATCGGACATATTCTTAGCGATGTCATAGAAGTCAGCAGCGTTATCCATAACGAGCTTTCCGTCAACTACCCAAGCCTGGGTTCTGTTAGACTGGAATACCTGCCATAAACCACCTTCGGTAGCCTGGATAGCAGTCTTTCCGCCGGAAGCTTCGAGGAGCTCAACGCCTGTTGCCTGGAATGCATCCCAATCCTTTACCTTTTCCTGCATTTCTTCAGGAGACTTAACGCCGAGGTACTGCTCTGCGAGGTCAGCTCTGTAAACGAAGCCGCCGGGAGTAGCCTGGAAGGAAGCAGCCTTGAATACGCCAGCATCATTGGTACCGTAGTCAAGTGTGTAAGTAAATGCTTCTGTGAAGTCAGCCTTAGAAAGACCGATTGTGTCATAAGGAGCTGTTAAAGAATCGTCGTTGATGTAGTCAGCAACCCAGTCAGCGTCGTAAACCATAAGGTCAGCGTCATCTTCGCCCTTGAGGTACTGCTTGTAACCGTCACGAGCGTTTTCACCCTTCTGACCAACAGCAACGATAGTAACCTTGCTCTCATCGTAGCCCTTGGTTTCGAGGAAGTACTTAACCATCTTTACTGTATCGGAGTTTTCTTCCCAAGTAAGGATAGATAATGTGCCTTCTTCACTGGAAGCGTCAGCAACAACGTCAGCGCCGTTGTCAGCAACTGTTGTGTCATCAGTAGCAGCGTCAGCAGCTGTTGTTGTTTCAGCAGTAGCGTCGGGAGCCTTTGTTGTTGTGGTGTCAGCTGTAGATTCGTTACAGCCAGCGATAGAGAGAATCATTGCAGACGCCAAAAGCGTTGTCAGAATTCTTTTCTTCATAACTTTGTTCCTCCAAAAATTGTCGTGGTTTTATAAACCGTGATTAAATTGAATTGCATATAGCAACAACACTCCGGTGCGGCAGCGCATGAGAATATCATTGCCTGCAATTTACATTTGTAACTATATCACAAATTTTCATCTTTTGCAAGTCTTTTTTTTAATTTTTTTCTCAACAGCTTTCGGGAAACGTTTACATTTCAGCCTTTTTTTCTTTTTTTGGTGATTTTGACAAATTGCCGCCGAAGCTGTTAAAATTTGGTTTTGAAATAACCTTTCCGTCGATTTTTTCGCGGATTCATGCGGTTGTAATTGTTTTCACCAAATCCCCTTGGCGGCATTGATTTTTTCTTTTTTATGACATTTTTCGAGCTGGTTCGTGAAAAGTCATTGTTCAAAATGACGAATTATTATTTATTTCAATTGTAAACGATTTCCGCCGCTCTTCTATTTTCGGTTTCCTAAGATTGTACCTAAATTGTAACCTAATTAGCAAAAAGTTTAAGTAAAGAAAGCCTATTTTCGCCCTGTGAACCACCTTAAATTAAGTATATGCCCCCTCTATGGTATTTCCGGCAGAAGCCGCGCTTGTGCAATATCACTGTTTTACAACGGGAAGAAGCGAAAAAACTGTAAAAAAAAATTCCGAAAAAAGCTTGAATTTATACAGGAAATATTGTAAAATAAAAGTAGGCTTTTTCTTTTTTGAAAATAGGCTTTTAATTGCATATTATATGGTATATTTGGAGGTGAGCGCGATGCCGTCAGTAATTTCAGTAAAATTCAGCGAGCTTCTGCGCATAACCTCGGGTTTATACTCGGGTTTATAAAAATGGCTGTACGACACCCGCACGGCTTTTTTATTTTTCGACAACAGATTTCATCAACAGAAAGGATACAGCTATGAAAAAGGTCGGCATTATTATGGGCAGCGACAGCGACCTGCCCGTTGTACGAAAAGCGGCGGAAGCCTGTAAGGAATTCGGAATCCCGTTCGAGCTTCACGTTATGTCCGCTCACCGTTCCCCCGCTGAGGCGGCAGCTTTCGCAAAAAACGCGCGTGAAAACGGCTTCGGCGTCCTTATCGGAGCTGCGGGAATGGCGGCGCACCTCGCGGGAGCGCTCGCCGCAAACACTACCCTCCCCGTTATCGCTTTACCTGTTAAGGCAAAGGTTTTAGACGGAATGGACGCGCTCCTCTCCTCGGTTATGATGCCGCCCGGAGTACCGGTAGCTTGCGTCGGGATCGACTGCGCAGCAAACGCCGGTTATTTAGCGGCTCAGATCCTCGCGGTAGAGGACGAAGAACTGGCGAAAAAAATCGCTGAATTTAAGGAAGCTCAGCATCAGAAAAATCTCGCCGCGGAAGCAAAAATGCAGGAAACTGCCAAGGAAATATAACAATAACAAGTTTTTTTGAAAGGAAGTTTTCACAATGGAAAAAAAGGAACAGCTCTACGAAGGAAAAGCAAAGAAGGTTTTCGCAACAGAAAACCCCGACTACGTTATCGTGTCCTATAAGGACGACGCTACCGCTTTCAACGGTCTTAAAAAAGGCACAATAAGCGGTAAGGGCGCAATCAACAACCGTATGACCAACTATATGTTCAAGCTGCTCGAAAAGGAGGGTGTTCCTACCCATCTCGTTGAGGAGCTTAACGACCGTGAAACTGTCGTAAAAAAAGTTGAGATCGTTCCGCTTGAGGTTATCGTAAGAAACGTTGCGGCAGGAAGTTTCTCCAAAAAGCTCGGTATCGAGGAAGGCACTCCCTTAAAGCAGCCTACGCTTGAATTCAGCTACAAGAACGACGACCTCGGCGACCCGTTCATCAACGATTACTACGCGCTCGGTCTTGGACTCGCAACAAAGGAAGAAATCGAAGCTATCACAAAGTACGCATTTAAAGTAAATGAATTTATGGTAGGCTTCTTCAAGAATATCGGCATCGACCTCATCGACTTCAAAATCGAATTCGGTCGTTTCCACGGCGAAATTATCCTCGCTGACGAGATCAGCCCCGATACCTGCCGTTTCTGGGATTCAAAGACACATGAAAAGCTCGATAAGGATCGCTTCCGCAGAGATATGGGCGGTGTTGAGGACGCTTACAACGAAATGATGAAGCGCGTTCTCGGCGAATAAGTTTTTGCATATTTTTTGAAAGGACTGATTAAAATGGGCGGTTTTTTTGGCGCAGCGTCTAAAAACGACTGCATAACCGACGTATTTTTCGGAACAGACTACCATTCCCATCTCGGAACGCGCCGCGGCGGTATGGCGGCATACGCCCCCGAAAAGGGCTTCCAGAGAAGCATTCACAGCATCGAAAATTCCCCCTTCCGGACTAAGTTTGAAAAGGACGCTTCGGGAATGAGCGGCGGACTTTGTATCGGCTGTATAAGCGACACCGACCCGCAGCCTATCCTCGTCACCTCAAAGCTCGGTCTTTACGCAATATGCAGCATAGGCATTATCCGTAACGCGGACAAGCTCTCTGATGAGCTGCTCGAAAACGGCTGTGCAAACTTTGAGGCTATGTCCAGCGGAAACATAAATTCGGGCGCGCTTATTGCCGCGCTCATCGCTCAGAAAAACGATTTTACCGAGGGTATCCGCTACGCGCAGGAGAAAATCGAGGGAACAATGTCGCTCGTTATTCTCACCAAGGACGGCATTATCGCCGCGCGCGACAAAAACGGACGGCTTCCTATTCTTATAGGAAAGCGCGAGGACGGCTACTGCCTGTCGCTTGAATCGTTCGCATGTCAGAAGCTCGGCTACACCATTTATAAGGAACTTAAAGCGGGCGAAATCGTTATGCTGACCCCCGACGAATGCAAAGTGCTTGCCGAGGGAACGGATAAAATGAAGATCTGCTCGTTTATGTGGACATATTACGGCTACCCGACCGCCGTTTACGAGGGCGTTACCGTAGAAACAATGCGTACCCGCAACGGCGAGATAATGGCGGAAACGGATATGAAAAACGGACGGCTGCCCGACGTGGACTACATCTGCGGCATACCCGATTCGGGAACTCCTCACGCTATCGGATATGCAAACAAGAGCGGAATACCCTTCGCCCGCCCGTTTATCAAGTATACGCCCACATGGCCGCGCAGCTTTATGCCGCAGAACCAGGCAATGAGAAATCAGGTCGCGAAAATGAAGCTTATACCGGTGCATGAACTTATCGAGGGAAAGCGGCTGCTGTTCGTTGACGACAGTATCGTAAGAGGTACACAGATGCGCGAAACGGTTGAATTTCTCTACGAAAACGGCGCAAAGGAAGTGCATATGCGCTCCGCCTGCCCGCCGATAATGTACGGCTGTAAGTACCTGAATTTCTCGCGGAGTACCTCGGAAATGGAGCTTATCGCCCGTCAGATCATCTTTGAAAACGAGGGCGAAAAGGGCGCGGAATTTATCGCAGAGTATTCCGACTCCGAAACAAAACGCGGACGGCTTCTGCGCGACGAGATCTGCCGCAGACTAAAGCTCACATCCCTCGAATTCCAGTCGCTCCCCGGCACGATCCGTGCTATCGGACTTGATGATGAACAATTGTGTACCTACTGCTGGAACGGTAAGGAATAAACTAACTGAAAGGAACTTTTAGATATGAAGGACAGCTTCTCGGAAAGCTATAAGGCTGCGGGCGTTGACGTTACCGCGGGCTATGAATCGGTCAAGCTTATGAAAAAGCACGTTGAACGCACCAATATTCCCGGAGTTATGGCGGGAATCGGCGGCTTCGGCGGTTTATTTCAGCTCGACGCAAAGGGAATGGAAGAACCCGTTCTCGTTTCGGGCACTGACGGCGTTGGAACAAAGCTAAAGCTTGCGTTCCTCCTTGACAAGCATGACACAATCGGTATCGACGCGGTAGCTATGTGCGTAAACGACATTATCTGCTGCGGCGCAAAACCTCTTTTCTTCCTCGACTATATCGCCTGCGGAAAGAATATCCCCGAAAAAATCGCTGAAATCGTAAGCGGCGTTGCGGAAGGCTGCGTTCAGTCGGGCTGCGCGCTTATCGGCGGCGAAACCGCTGAACACCCCGGTATGATGCCCGATGAAGAATACGACATTGCGGGCTACTGCACAGGCGTTGTTGATAAAAAGAAAATTATCGACAACAACCGCGTTGCGGAAGGCGACGTTATTATCGGACTTGCCTCAACAGGCGTTCACTCCAACGGCTTCTCGCTCGTAAGAAAGGTTTTCGATATAAACAGCAAGGAAGTGCTTATGGAAAAGCTCCCCGACGGAAGAACTCTCGGCGAAGCACTCCTCGCACCTACACGAATCTATGTAAAGCCCCTGCTCGACCTTATTGAAAAGGTTGACGTAAAGGCGGTAAGCCATATCACGGGCGGCGGCTTCAACGAAAATATCCCGCGCTCTATCCCCGACGGATATACAGCCGTGATCCGCAAGGACAGCTACGAAATTCCTTATATTTTCAAATATTTACAGGAAAAGGGCGGTATTTCCGAACACGATATGTACAATACTTTTAATATGGGTATCGGTATGTCGGTCGTTGTTCCCGCAGCGGACAAGGGAAAGGCTCTCGCGGTTATGACCGAACACGGCGTTCCCGCCTTTGAAATCGGCGTTATCAAAAAGGGCGACAAGGGGATCGTTATTGAATAAGACGCGGAGGACAGCAATATGAAAAACATTGTGGTTCTGGTGTCGGGCGGCGGCACTAATTTACAGGCGCTGATCGATGCGGAAAAACGCGGGGAACTCGGCGCAGGAAAAATCACCTGCGTTATCGCTTCAAAGCCCGGCGTTTACGCGCTGGAGCGCGCCGAAAAAAACGGGATAAAGACGCTTGTTCTCGCGCGTAAGGACTACGCGGACATTGCCGCTTACAGCAAGGCGATGTGCGATACGTTAAAGGCGGAAAACGCCGACCTTGTTGTTTACGCAGGATTTATGACGATTCTCGATGAACAGGTCTGCCGCGCTTTCCCGTATAAAATGATCAACGTTCACCCCGCTCTTATCCCGTCGTTCTGCGGAAAGGGCTTTTACGGACTGCACGTCCACGAAGCCGCGCTCGCTAAGGGCGTCAAGCTCAGCGGCGCGACGGTGCATTTCGTTACCGAAGAATGCGACGGCGGACCGATAATCCTGCAAAAGGCGGTCGAGGTGAAAAATGGCGATACGCCCGAAACACTTCAGAAGCGCATTATGGAGCAGGCTGAATGGAAAATTCTCCCGCAGGCGGTTAAATTGTTCTGCGACGGGAAAATTACTGTTGAAAATGGAATTGCTAAAATAAATTAAAGCGAGGAAATAGTAATGAGGATAGCTTGAACTCTGGCATGCCTATCCGCCGCTCTGCTGCTTATGTTGGGGTGTGCTGGTTCCTTAATTGACGAAGTGTCGTTAAGCAACTTGCCAACAGAGCAGACCAAGCAGGAAGAAAACAATAAACCTAAAAATACGGACGAGTCAACGTCTGAACAAATCAAAACAACTGAACAATCCAAACCTGCACCAACTACGTTCTATGAAGTTACAACAAGCGACTCGCCAACAGAACAGATGGAGCAAAAAGAAAAAATTATTCGCAAAACGAACGGGTAATTTAACTACCTACGTTCACTTGATTCTTCATTGAAAATTACCGCTTATTCATTAGAAAGTTATGTCGATTCCTTATTTTGCAATATGGATATCAAGGGATATGGCATGAAAATGGCTTACGAAATCAACCAGTATGTTTATGTGATCGTCGAAAATGGTGTTTGGACAATCAACGCATTCAATCCAAACAATTTCAGACCTAATGATAATATCAGTTGGGGAAATGGCGGTGCTACAACCGCTTACACATCAAAAAGTGGTGTTAGAAGCGGTGAAACTCTTTTTGCTATTGAATTAGCAAACATGTATCCGGATATTGAAAATGCTAGCATTTTCATGATCATAAATGCCGGTAATTGCGTTGCAGTTGCATATACCCCTGATAAAACAGAACCATTAGTTGTGGGTGCGGATACACCCGACATAATCATTGATGAAAATGGCAGGGCGATGTTCGACGAATCGAACTGCACAATTTATGATAGTTACGGCTTTACGGAAACAGGTATTCAAGTTGGAACTTACCCTGCTATTTCAGAAGAGGAAAAAACATATCGTAGAACGATAGCTTATTTTGCTTCCCTGTGTCAACGCTCTAGTACGTTAGAAAATAATACTGATACATTTTTAACTTATACGGATGCCGAAGGATATGGTATGAAGCAAAATCCAGATGCAAACCAGTATGTTTATATAACCGTTGAAAACAGCATCTGGACAGTCAATGCATTTAATCCCGACAATTTCAAATCTAATGACGATATAAGTTGGGGAAATGAAGGCACTGCAACTGCTGATATGCAATGGCGTAATGCTACAAGCGGTGAAACACTTTTGGCTATTAAATTGGCAAGAACATATCAGGATATTGAAAACGCAAGTATTTTCATGATCATCAATAGTGGTAATTACGTTGTAGCTGCATATACTCCTGATAAAACAGAACCATTGGTTGTGGGTGTAGATATTGATGAAAATGGCAGAGCGATGTTTGACGAATCAAACTGCACAATTATGATGATTTAGGCTTTACAGAAGAAAGCATACAAGTTGGAATCTGTTCTGTCTACTAAGAAAGGAGCTTTTTATGAAGAACATTGCCGAAGAACTCAACGCCCTCGCCTATCACGGCAGAGGTATTGCAATCGGAAAAACCCCCGACGGAAAAAAGGCGGTTATCGCTTACTTTATTATGGGAAGAAGCGAAAACAGCCGCAACCGCGTATTCGTGGAGGACGGCGAGGGTATCCGCACACAGGCTTTTGACGAGTCGAAAATGACCGACCCGCACCTCATTATCTACGCACCCGTGCGCGTGCTCGGAAATAAGACAATTGTCACAAACGGCGACCAGACCGACACGATCTACGAGCTTATGGATAAGCAGATGACTTTTGAACAGTCGCTGCGTACCCGCGAATTTGAGGACGATAAGCCTAACTATACCCCCAGAATTTCGGGCATTCTCCACATCGAGGACGGCGGCTTCAACTTCGCAATGTCCATCTTAAAGAGCGACGAGGGTAACCCCGACAGCTGTATCAGAAACACCTTCGCGTACAGTAACCCCGAAAACGGCACCGCGCGCTTTATCCATACCTATGCAGGCGACGAGGCTGACGGCAGACTCCCCAGCTTCAACGGCGAACCGAAAAAGCTCGCTGTCCCTCAGACCGATATCGACGGCTTCACAAAGCTTGTATGGGACAACCTCAACACAGACAACAAGGTTTCTCTTTTCACGAGATATATCGACCTTGAAACAGGAAAATATGAATCAAGAATCGTGAATAAAAACGTATAAACAATGGGGCGGGGCTTTGCCCTGCCCTTTTTCTTATGAAAGGAACTGTAACTATGAACGAACTCGAACTCAAGTACGGCTGCAACCCCAACCAGAAACCCTCCCGAATTTTTATGGAAAACGGTGAGCTTCCCATTGAAGTGCTTAACGGTAAGCCCGGTTATATCAACTTTATGGACGCATTCAACGGCTGGCAGCTTGTTAAGGAACTGAAAAAAGCTACGGGACTTCCCGCCGCAACCTCTTTTAAACACGTTTCCCCCGCAGGCGCGGCAGTCGGACTTCCCCTTAGCGATACGCTGAAAAAAATCTATTGGGTAGACGACCTCGGAGAGCTTTCACCGCTTGCCTGCGCTTACGCCAGAGCCAGAGGCGCGGACAGAATGAGCAGCTACGGCGATTTTATCGCGCTTTCCGACGTCTGCGACGCTTCCACGGCTAAAATGATTCAGCGCGAGGTTTCCGACGGCGTTATCGCTCCCGGATATGACGATGACGCGCTTGAAATCCTCAAATCCAAGCGCAAGGGTACATACAATATTATAAAGATTGACGAAAAATACGTTCCCGACCCTATCGAACGCAAGCAGGTTTTCGGAATTACGTTTGAACAGGGCAGAAACGAGCTTGTAATCAATGACGAGCTTTTCGCGAATATTGTTACAGATAACAAGCAGCTCCCCGAAAGTGCGAAAATCGACCTCGCAATCGCGCTTATTACCCTCAAATACACCCAGTCCAACTCCGTAGCCTACGCTTGCGGCGGACAGGCTATCGGTATCGGCGCAGGTCAGCAGTCGCGTATCCACTGCACACGTTTAGCGGGTCAGAAGGCTGACAACTGGTATCTCCGCCAGTCCCCGCAGGTTCTCGGCTTGCAGTTTGTTGACGATATTCGCCGCGCCGACCGCGATAACACTATCGACCTGTTCATCGGAGAGGACTACATGGACGTTCTTGCAGAGGGCGAATGGCAGAAGTGGTTCAAGGTTAAGCCCGAGGTTTTCACCCGCGAGGAAAAGCGCGCATGGCTTGACACAATGAAGGGTGTTTCGCTTGGCTCTGACGCATTCTTCCCGTTCGGCGACAATATCGAACGTGCGCATAAGAGCGGCGTTGAGTATATCGCTCAGCCCGGCGGCTCTATCCGTGATGACAATGTTATCGAAACCTGCAACAAGTACGGAGTTGCAATGGCGTTTACGGGAATCAGACTTTTCCATCACTAATGCCTGCGATATGCTTTGCGGTTGTCGTAATTACTCTTTGGCGGCTTAAAAAGATACGTCTTTCCGCGCTTTGGGTAATGCTTGTAAACACGGTACTGCTGATTATAGAATCTATTTCGGCTTTGCCGGTTTTTCTTGAAGCACCCGACGCGCGGTCGGTTACCGCGCTCATCGGAGCGGCCGCGTGTCTGGCGCTGTTTATCTATCACAACTTTTCGCCGTCTGATCGAAAAGCGGTAAAAAATCTGATAATAACGGGACTTATTGTTTCGTCGGTCGGTATTCTCGCAGGGGTCACATCAATGCTTGCGATTCTGTCCATTGATAAAGCGGTTTTCGACATGGATAACGAAACACTTCGCGCCGTAACGGCGGCGACATTGGGTCTGAATTTCGTTTTTTGGATCATAGGCGGAATGCTGGCGGCTGCGTTTGGAGCTATAAGCTTTTTCGGAATGATTATCGGGGAGATAATGCTGATAAACGGACTTTTACGCGGGATTTACAGGCTGTACGGGAAAGCTGTGTTCACGATACTGTTAGTCCCGACTCTTTTGCCGATCGTGAATATTGTAATTGCGATAATTGCTCTGATTCATATGAAAAAGAAAGGAAAGCTTATGAATATTTTAGTTGTAGGCGGCGGCGGACGCGAACACGCAATTGTGCGCGCGCTGTCGAAATCGCCGAGGGTAGAAAAAATATACGCCGCACCGGGAAACGGCGGAATTTCCGCGCTTGCGGAATGCTTCCCCGTTAAGGCTACGGATATTGACGGGATTGTCGGACTTGCGAAAAAGCTCGCGCCGGACTACGTTTTTGTGGCACCCGACGACCCGCTTGTTATGGGAATGGTTGACGAGCTGAACAAAAACGGCTTCAAAACGTTCGGACCACGTGCTAATGCGGCTATTCTTGAGGGCAGCAAGGTGTTCTCAAAGGGTCTTATGAAGAAGTACAACATTCCGACTGCGCGCTATGAGGTGTTCACGGACGCAGACACGGCGGTTGAATATGTTAAGGAACAGAACAGCTATCCCGCTGTAATAAAATGCGACGGACTGGCGCTCGGAAAGGGCGTTATAATCGCAAAGGATTTTGCCGAGGCTAAAGAGGCTATCGAGTCGATGCTCATTGGCGGCAAATTCGGAAAGAGCGGAAGTGAAATTGTCATAGAGGAATTTATGACAGGACCTGAAGTTACCGTGCTGGCGTTTACGGACGGCATTTCGGTAAAGCCTATGGTATCGTCGATGGATCACAAGCGCGCTTATGACAACGACGAGGGGCTTAACACGGGAGGAATGGGAACAATTGCCCCGAACCCGCTTTACACTCCCGAAATCGCGCAGGAGTGCATGGAAAAGATATTCGTACCGACAATTAAGGCTATGGCGGCGGAGGGACGTCCGTTCAAGGGCTGTCTTTATTTCGGGCTTATGCTTACACCGAACGGCGCGAAGGTTATCGAGTACAACTGTCGTTTCGGCGACCCTGAAACGCAGGTAGTTCTGCCGCTGCTCAAAACCGACCTTACTGAAATTATGGACGCAATCTGGGACGAGAAGTTAGGAGAGCTTGAAATTGAATGGGAAAGCGGAAGCTGCGCTTGTGTAGTTATGGCAAGCGGCGGCTACCCTGAAAAATACCCGACAGGTTTACCTATTTCGGGATTTGACGAAAAGGGGCAGCTTTCCGACGGCTCAGCTTTTATCTACCACGCGGGAACAAAGCTTGAAAACGGCGTGTATCTCACTGCGGGCGGGCGTGTTCTCGGCGTAACCGCTGCGGCTGAAAGTTTACAGGGCGCGCTTGACAGGGCGTACTCGGCAGTCAAGGAAATCAGCTTTGAAAACGCTCATTTCAGAACTGACATCGGAAAGCGCGCGCTGAATGGATTGTCAAGAGAATAAAGAGGGTTTGGGGACGCCGGTTCCAAATCCCTTCCAAAGGTATCTAATCTCTTTGGAATCCTGATTTATCAATCTATGAAAAAATACGGAAAACCGTTGACATTCTGAGAAAATTCTGATATAATGCATTTAACGGCAAAAATGTCGTTATCGTTCACCGTAAGCAAACGGGAACATTCAGTGATGAAGCGTGCGCTGGTGACAGGAGAGTGCGCGTGGAGCTGCCTATGGTTGCATACAATCCAGACCTGTCTAGGCGGGAACGCTGAAAGAAAATATGACAATAAAGCCTTACTGTTTTGTAGGGCTTTTATTTGTTGAATATTGAAACACCGACATTGTTCGCAAGCGACAGGGCGCGCCGTCAGCCGGAGTGCGAAATACAGCCGCGCTTTCAAAAGGCGCGTGCGCACACCGCCGAGGGGCGAGCGAAGCGAGTCCCTCACTAGGCGTGCGCAACTTCCCGCTTTCACAAAGCTTTAGAATTTAGCGGGCTCAGCACTGCCCATACGCTCAGCCGTTTGGCAAAGTGTGAAATAATGCAAGGCAATCAAAAGGCTGCCGCAGTTTCTGACACTCTTTCAGCAAGCGGCAGGGCGCGCCGTCAGCCGGAGTGCGAAATACAGCCGCGCTTTCAAAAGGCGCGTGCGCACACCGCCGAGGGGCGAGCGA
>CAZAXM010000004.1:26912-34680 GCA_964489095.1 uncultured Ruminiclostridium sp.
ATAATGCAAGGCAATCAAAAGGCTGCCGCAGTTTCTGGCACTCTTTCAGCAAGCGACAGGGCGCGCCGTCAGCCGGGAGGTGAAATACAGCCGCGCTTTCAAAAGGCGCGTGCGCACACCGCCGAGGGGCGAGCGAAGCGAGTCCCTCACTAGGCGTGCGCAACTTCCCGCTTTCACAAAGCTTTAGAATTTAGCGGGCTCAGCACTGCCCATACGCTCAGCCGTTTGGCAAAGTGTGAAATAATGCAAGGCAATCAAAAGGCTGCCGCAGTTTCTGGCACTCTTTCAGCAAGCGGCAGGGCGCGCCGTCAGCCGGGGTGTAATCAACTGCTAAGCGTACAGCTTTGGTTCAAAAGGCAACTCCGTCGGAGGGCTCGAAGAAGAGCCCTCACGCCGGAGTTGCCCGCGGCTTTTGAAAGCCAGGATTTACAGACACACCTTGATTAACGCCGCGCCCCACACCCCAGCAAAAGGTGCGGCCTCCTTGTGGAGGGGTTCACTTACGCTCACCCCTCCGTCGTCGGTCGCAGGCAAAACCACCGACGCAGGCTCTGCGCATTCCAATTGGCAATTTTCACCATCGTGTGAACCCCGCCGTCAGCTAAAGTGCAAAATAACGCTAAGCTCTAAAAAGGCGGAACCGCCAGCGCAGGCTCTGCATATACCAGTTGCCAGTTTTCACCATCGTGTGAACCCCGCCGTCAGCTAAAGTGTAAAATAACGCTAAGCTCTAAAAAGGCGGAACCGCCTCACGGGCACCGTGCGAGTTCGTAACCATCCTCGCATTTGTACCAGACGTACAATAAATCAAAACTAAGGAGAACAAAAATGAATAGTAAAAGGAATCAGTCGGAATTTATCGTCGAAAGCGCAGTGATAGCTGCGTTGTATGTGATCCTGACAGCACTGTCAGGCGCGCTCGGACTCGCAAGCGGCGTAGTTCAGGTGCGCTTCTCCGAGGCGCTCACCGTGCTCCCGTTCTTTACCGCAGCAGCTGTGCCGGGACTCACCGTGGGCTGCCTTATATCAAACCTGCTCACAGGCGGTGCAATCTGGGATATAATCTTCGGAAGCTTAGCTACACTTCTGGGCGCAGCAGGTACCTATCTGATAGGAAAAAGCAGAAAAAAAGCGGCAAAATGGCGCGCGCCTGTCCCCTCGATCGCCGCAAATACCGTAATCGTGCCGCTCGTGCTGGCATTCGCTTACGGCGCGGAAGAGAGCGTCCCCTTCCTTATGCTGACAGTAGGTATCGGCGAGGTCATTTCATGCGGAGTTCTGGGTATGATCCTTTTTGGAACAGTTGAAAAATACCGGAAGTATATTTTTCGCGGTTAAATCACGTTTTTTTCGGGAAAACTATTGACAAAGCGCTTTTCATGTGTTAAAATAATAGAGCCGCTTATGGAGGGCTTTTTTAAGTGTGCATTCAGCACCGCCCGGTTATCATAGCGAGACTATAAAAAAGAAGGTATCTAATATGTACGCAGTTATCGAAACAGGCGGAAAGCAGTATCAGGTTAAAGAGGGCGACGAAATTTTCGTTGAAAAGCTCGGCGTTGAAGAAGGCGAAGTAACCTTCGATAAGGTTATCCTCGTTGGTAAGGACGGCGAAGTAACCGTTGGCGCACCTTACGTAAACGGAGCTTCCGTTAAGGCAACACTCATCAAGAACGGCAAGGGTAAGAAAATCACCGTGTTCACCTATAAGCCCAAGAAGAGCAGCAAGCGCTGCATGGGTCATAGACAGCCGTACAGCAAGGTTAAGATTGAATCTATCGTAGCGTAATGATAAAAGCCGAGTTTTTAAGATATAACGGAGGACTTGTCGGGTTTTCCCTCACAGGTCACGCAGGTGCAGGTGAATATGGACACGATATCGTCTGTTCAGCCGTAACCTCCGCCGTTATGCTTACGGCAAATACAATTACCGATTTCCTTTTCACTGAGGCTGATGTACAAATCGGACGTAATAAAGTGCTTTTCGTGCTAAAAAACCCCGATTCCGCAACAGCTATCGCGTCAAAACAGGTCATCGCTTCGTTCAGAAAGCACCTCGAAATTATCGCGGACGATGAAAAGGGTACAATTCAAATTACCGAAAAAGAGGTCAAAAAACGGAAAGGAAGAGAATCATGATTTTATTAAATTTACAGTACTTCGCTCATAAAAAAGGTATGGGTTCAACCAAGAACGGTCGTGACAGTGAGTCTAAGCGTCTTGGTGTTAAGCGCGCTGACGGACAGTTCGTTCTCGCCGGCAATATCCTCGTTAAGCAGAGAGGTACACACATTCACCCCGGCAAAAACGTTATGAGAGGTTCTGACGATACCCTGTTCGCTACAACAGACGGAACAGTAAAGTTTGAACGCCTCGGAAGAGACCGTAAGCAGGTTAGCGTTTACGCTGAATAAGTTCATAAGCGACGGGCGGAAGCAATTCCGCCCGTTTTGTGTATAGGAGCAAATATGTTTGTCGATATTGTAAAAATTTCAATCAAGGCAGGTGACGGCGGAAACGGCGCAGTTTCCTTCCACCGTGAAAAATACGTCAACGCAGGCGGACCCGACGGCGGAAACGGCGGTAAGGGCGGCGATATCGTCTTTCAGGCAAAGGACAGCCTTTCAACACTGATAGATTTCCGCTATAAGAAGAAATATACCGCGAAAAACGGCGACCCCGGAAGCGCCAGACGCAGCACCGGTAAGTCCGCACCCGATACCATAATCTACGTCCCGCGCGGAACTATCGTAAAGGACAGCGAAACAGGACGCATCCTCGCCGACATCTCAGGCGATGAGCCCGTAATCGTCGCAAAGGGCGGTAAAGGCGGCAAGGGAAATATGAACTTCGCTACCCCGACGCGCCAGATCCCACGCTTCGCAAAACCAGGCTTCCCCGGAGAACAGTTCGATGTCACACTCGAACTGAAGCTTCTCGCCGACGTCGGTCTGGTCGGCTTCCCTAACGTCGGAAAGTCCAGCCTTATAAGCGTTGTAAGCGCCGCAAAGCCCGAAATCGCTAACTACCATTTCACGACGATCACCCCCGTCCTCGGCGTTGTCAAGTACAACGAGCAGTCTTTCGTTATGGCGGACATTCCCGGTCTTATCGAGGGCGCAAGCGAGGGCGTCGGTTTAGGACACGCTTTTCTGCGGCACGTAGAGCGTTGCCGTCTTATCGTTCACGTTATCGACGTTTCCGAAATCGAGGGGCGCGACTGTATAGACGACTTTGAAAAAATAAATAAGGAGCTTCGCAGCTTCTCTGCCGACCTCGCAGAAAGACCTCAGATCGTCGCTGCAAATAAGTCGGATATGGCGAGCGATGAACAAATCGAACGCCTTCGCACATATATTGAAGAAAAAGGGCTGCCGTTCTTCGTCATTTCCGCCGCAACAACTATGGGGACCCAGGAACTTATCGCGGCTGTCGCAAATAAACTCGAAACCCTCCCCCCTGTTCTTCGCTATGAGGCTCAGCCCCTCACTCTTGAAGACATCGACCGAATCGAAAAGGAAAAACGCAGCTTTACCGTCGAAAAGGCAGACGAACACTTCTTCGTTGTAAACGCTCAATGGCTCGCACCCATTCTCTCTGTTGTAAATATGGAGGACTACGAGAGTTTACAGTACTTCCAGCGCGTTCTCCGTTACAGCGGCATTATTGACGCGCTTGAGGCGGCAGGTATCGAGGAGGACGACACCGTTTCTATCTTCGATTTCGAGTTTAACTATGTGCGGTAATTGATTTTTTGAGATTCAGAGGGCGATCGCCGCCCCCTGCCCCGCCGTGCCTTTTGTAAAAGACCGACCGTAAAATTTTAATGCACCACCGGCATACGTGGATTAAAATCCAAACGCCTGCTGAAATTATACGAGAATAATTTCAGCATATAAACACATCTCAAAAATCTCGCCCAGATGTCCCTTTTGGCGGCATTTTTCGTTATATTTTATGGAAAGGAATTTCCTATGGAAGCAATGACAAAATCGCAGGCAAAACAATTAAGCCCGCTCACACTCGCTTTTTACGGCGACTGTGTATATGAACAGCTTGTTCGGCAAAGAATTGTAAGGGAGGGCAGCCGCCCCTCGCACGAGCTTCACCGTCTGGCGGTAGAAAAGGTTCGTGCGTCTTACCAATCGGCTGCATACGAAAAGCTTCTCCCTGTCCTGAACGAAGATGAAACGGATATTCTGAAACGCGGCAGGAACGCAACGGGACTTAACCCGCCTAAATCCAGCAATGCAAAAGAATATCATCAGGCGACGGCAGTTGAAGCGCTTTTCGGCTACCTCAGCCTTATTGGCGAAGCCGCGCGGCTTGAGGAGCTGTTCGAGGTGATATTAAATGAAGAAGGAAACGAAAAAAGGACTGATTGATATACCGCTTATTATTCTCGGCGCGCTTATTTACTCGGCGGGGATAAACTGCTTTACCGCACCGAACGACATCGCACCGGGCGGGGTCAGCGGTCTGGCTACTGTTATAAGTTTTTTAACAGGATACCGGCTAAGCATCGGTTTACTTTTCGGACTTATGAACATTCCGCTTATTATCGCAGGTTTTCTGAAACTAGGTAAGCCGATGATGCTGCGAACGCTGCTCGCAGTAAGCGTAACTACGGCGGCGACCGACTATTTCAGCCGCTTTTTCCCGCAATACGAAGGCGATACGATTATCGCGGCAGTATTCGGCGGGGTCCTTATCGGCGCAGGGCTTGGAATAGTTTATCAGCGTGACGGAACGACAGGCGGTACGGACATAATAAATAAGCTTATCCAGCGTGTAAAGCCGCACCTTAGCCTTGGGTTCATTATGATGCTGACCGACGCAGCGGTAGTTCTCATTTCTATACTTGCTTTCGGCAATCTCGAATCGGGTCTGTACGCTGTCATAGCTATTTTCGTCAGCTCCCGCGTTATGGACAATCTCCTCTACGGTGGGCGTGAGGGTAAGGCGATAATGATTTTCTCGGAAAAATCCGAGGAGATCGGACAGGCTATTTTAAAGCGCACTCCCCGCGGGGCAACCTTTCTTAAAGCGACAGGGGTTTATTCGGGTAAGGACAGCAACGTTATCTGCTGCGCAGTTCATAAGAACGAATATGTAAAGCTGAAACGGCTCGTTCGTGAAATTGACCCAAGAGCTTTTATCATTACTTCC
This sequence comes from uncultured Ruminiclostridium sp., assembly GCA_964489095.1. GTDB lineage: Bacteria > Bacillota > Clostridia > Oscillospirales > Ruminococcaceae > Ruminiclostridium_E. The sequence goes on from CAZAXM010000004.1 coordinate 32,082, forward strand.
ACGGCTAATGAGATCCTCGGCGAGGGATTTCAGGAAAATAACCAGTGAAAGGATCAAGAAAATGTCGAAAAGAATAGTTTCATTTTTTATGGCAATGGTTATAGGCGTAACCTGCTTCTGTATTCCCGCGGCGGCGAAAACGCCTGGCGAAAAATATGACGAGCGAATGGAGCAGATAGTCGGACTTATATTGAACGACAATGACGCCGTTGGCGCAGTCGAACGGCTTGGACGCGCCGTTGTTTACATATCGGTTTCGGACGGCGAGAGCCGCGCTCATACCGTATGGTCGTCAACAAATCGGCTGTCCACCGCGCTTAACAAGGTACTTATAAAAGCAAAGAACACAGGTATTGATCCGGAATGGTTAAGGGTCGAGATTGTAACGGGGTACGAAACTGTTTCGTACAGCGAGTTTAAGGAGCTTGTTAAAAAACAGACAGGCAGCGGAATGCGCAAGGGGGTAAGCTTTAAAGAAACCTTCGGCTTATCAATCCCCGACGCTCACATCAACGCAGACGGTATGCTTAACTATGAAACAGGCGAACTTGACCTTAAAAAGGTAAACGCATATTTTAAAAGGAGCGGGAAAAAGCAACTCGCAGAAATACCCGAAAATATTATAGTATTCGACTCACAGAGCTATTTTTCAGACGGAAGCGCGTATAAGCTTCTGAACGGAAACCGGAACACGACCGACCGCCGCGACTTTACTACCGATAAGTACGGGCTTGTTGAACTTTCAAAAATGTCATCGGGTTATCTTGCCAATATATGTGATGAAAACGGAAAGTTTATTTATGGATATTACCCTATTGACAACTACGAAATGGAGGATTATAATATACTTAGGCACGGCGGCACGGTCTGGAACTTGATTCTCCAGTATGATATGACAAAAAACAGGGAGTTGATTCCCGTAATCGACCGCGCCCTCGAATATCTGAAAGAAAGCATACAGTACAAGGACAAGAAAACAGCGTTCGTTATCAGCGACAACAAGCTGAACCTCGGCGGAAACGGGATCGCGCTTCTCGCCTATACTTCCTATGCGGAAATCTTTAATACGGATAAGCACAACGACATTATAAAAGCTCTTGCGAACGGCGTTTTATTTATGCAGAAGGAAAGCGGCGGATTTTCGCATAAGCTTAATGCGGACGATTACTCTGTTTACAAGGACTTCACGGTAATATTCTATGACGGCGAGGCAATGTACGGGCTTTGTAAGGCTTACGGCATACTCGGAACGAAGAAGTTCCTGCGCGGAGCGGAGAAGGCTGCCGACTACTTTATTGACAACAAATACGAAGAACTTAACAGCCACTGGATTTCCTACGGCTTCAATGAACTTACGAAATACTCTCCGAAAACGAAGTACTTCAATTTTGGTTTACTTAACGTTGGAAACGGCTACACAAATAAGACGAAAAAATCGGTTGTCGCCGCGCACACGCGCTGTGAAACGATGGGAGCTGCTTTTGAGCTTTACGACAGGGCTGTTACGAGCGGAAAGAAAATCAGCGGATTAAAAAACTTTGACAGCGAATCGCTTTTTGAAGCATTTGAAACGCGGATTTCCTACGGGCTGAACTACTTTATGTTCCCGGAATATGCTATGTTCTTCCCGAACCCTAAGACTGTATTAAACAGCTTTGCGGTGCGCGAGGACAATTTCCGCGTCAGAATTGACGACATTCAGCATTTTATGGGCGGATACTATCTTTACTGGAAAAACTACGACCGTGTAAAGAGTTATACAACGAAATCAGAAAAATAAAGGAGATTTTTTATGTCAGGACATTCAAAATGGAGCACAATTAAGCGTAAAAAGGGTGAAAAGGACGGAGCAAGAGCAAAGATTTTCACGAAGATAAGCCGTGAGATTATCGTTGCGGTAAAGGACGGCGGCGGCGACCCCAGCTCAAACTCGAAGCTTGCACAGCTTATTCAGAAGGCTAAATCGAACAATATCCCCAACGACAACATTGACCGTCTTATTAAAAAGGCGAGCGGCGACGGCGAAAAGAACAACTACGAAACCTGCGTTTACGAGGGATACGGTCCCAACGGCGTTGCGGTCATTGTTGAATGTCTTACTGACAACCGCAACAGAACTGCGGGCGAGATCCGCCACTATTTCGACAAATTCGGCGGCAATCTGGGTACATCGGGCTGCGTTTCGTTTATGTTCAGCACCAAGGGTATAGTTGTTCTCGACAACGAGGACGAAACGATTGACGAGGACAAGGCTATGGAGGACATTCTCGAAGCGGGCGGCGACGATTTCTCCTTTGAGGACGGCTGCGTTGAAATTTCGACTGACCCTGCCACTGTTGCAGAAGTTGGCGACGCGCTCAGAGGAATGGGCTACACGGTTCTGTCGGCTGAGGCAGCGCAGGTTCCCTCTACATACACGACACTGACCGACGAGGAGCATATCAAGAAGATGGGGCTTCTTCTTGACGCGCTTGACGACAACGACGACGTTCAGAACGTTTACCACAACTGGGAAGAAGCGTGACGCTTCACCCTGTTCCGCCTTTTAAGAGCCTTGGTTTATTTAAAGCTTTGGCTGACGGCGGACGGCGAGCCGCCG